>NZ_JBFAIN010000047.1:0-61181 GCF_040654735.1 Saccharopolyspora sp. NPDC050642
CCCACGCAAAATCACCGCGATCGTCCGCGCCGCACTCACCCTCACCCACCACGAACACAACCGAATCCACTGAGATCACCTCATTGAAATTGCGGACCAACACCCGTATGGGGAACCCTCAGGCGTGGAGGATCTTGCGGAGCCAGAGGGCCAGCAGTTCGACGAGCATGACCACCGCGAAGGTGAGCAGCAGAACCGTTGTGACCACGCCGAATTCCAGGACCCGCGAGGCATTCAGCAGGTAGTAGCCGATGCCGCCCGCGCCGACCAGTCCCAGCAGCGTCGCCGAGCGCAGGTTCGTGTCCAGCTGGTACAGGACGTGCGCCACGAACGCCGGAGCCGCCTGCGGCACCGTCGCCGCGAAGAACACCTGCAGCCGGTTCGCCCCGGTCGCGCGCAGCGCCTGCTCGCGACCGCGATCCACCTCCTCCAGCGAATCCGCGACGAGCTTCCCCAGCAGTCCCACCGATCCGACGCCCAGCGCGAACGCGCCCGCGACCGCGCCCAGGCCGGTGATCACCACGAACACGATGGCCAGCACCAGCTCCGGCACCCCGCGAACCGCGAGCACCACGCCGCGGAAGAACTTCGCCACCGCCGGGCTCGGCGCCACGTTCGCCGCCGCCAGCGCGCCGATCGGCAGCGCCAGCACCGCGCCGATCAGCGTCGCGGCCAGCGCGATCTGGACGGTCACCAGCAGCTCGGCCAGCAGCTCGCCCAGGATGCCACCGGTTTCCGGCGGCCAGAACAGCGCCAGCGTCGGGCCGAAGTTGGTGATCGCGCGCTCGAACTGGGCGAACGAGATGTCGGCGCCCCAGATCGACGCGGCCACGATCAGGGCGGTCAGCAGCCAGTAGCCGGCGCGCCGCAGCCGAGCCGCCGTCCACTGAGGACTGATGGCCGGTCGTGAGCGCTCGTTCCGGTAAGAACCGGCATCGCCGCTCACGAGCCCCGCGCCCCGCTGAACCGGCACCTGCACGCCGGGCTTCCGCCCGGTCAGCGCCGCGAGCACGCCGGGCTTCCGGCCGCGCTCCTCGCGCACGCCCAGCAACGCCTGGCGGATCGAACCGGACACGATCTCGACCAGCACGCACAGCAGGAACACCACCGACGCCAACGCCATCCCGCGCTGGTAGTCGAGGGTGCGCAGCGAATCCGCGATGGCCTGCCCGAGCCCGCCGACGCCGACGAAGCCGAGCACCACCGACACCCGCAGGTTGATGTCCAGCCGGTGCAGCGAGGTCGCCACGAACGACGGCAGCACCTGCGGCAGGACGCCGCTGACCAGCTGCTGCAACCGGGTGCCGCCGGCCGCGCGGATCGCGGTGCGCGGCCCCTCGTCGACCTGCTCGATGGCGTCCGCGTACAGCTTGCCGATCATGCCGACCGAGTGCAGGCCCATGGCGAGCACGCCGGTCAGCCCGCCGAAGCCGAACATCCGGAAGAACACGATCGCCAGCACCACGTCCGGGACCGCGCGGGCCACCACGATCACCACGCGCGCGCCGAACCGGCCGGCGCCGCCGAGCGTGGTGTTGCGCGCCGCCAGGACCGCCACCGGCACGCTGATCAGCGACGCGACCAGCGTCGCGCAGACCACGATCGCCAGCGTCTGCCCGGCCAGGCCGAGCAGTTCGCCGATCGGCGGGAAGTCCAGCGGCAGCGTGCGGGCCGCGAAGTCCGCCGCGTTGCCGAATCCGTCCACAATGGTCGCCAGGTTCAGCCGCAGGTCGCTGAACGCCCAGATCGCGGCGCCCAGCAGGGCGAGCACGACCAGTGCCGCCGCCGCGCCCTCCGGGCGGGGCCGGGCCAGCGTCCGGCGGCGCGGCGCCGACCCGGTCCGGCGGGCCGGCGCTTCTGCTGTCGTGGTCACGGAATTCACCCCGCCGTCGCGAGCTCGGCCGATCCGACCTTGGCGTAGATCCCCATCGCCGCGTCCCGGCTCAACCCGTCGACCGGGGTGTCCAGCACGACGCTCCCGGAGCGCAGCCCGACGATCCGGTGCCCCCAGCTCAACGCCAGGTCGACCTGGTGCAGGCTGCAGAGCACGGTGAGCCCGTCCTCCCGGCCGATCTCCGCGATCAGGTTCATCACCTGCGCCGCCGAGTCCGGGTCCAGCGACGCGACCGGCTCGTCCGCGAGCAGGACCTCCGGCTTCTGCAGCAGCGCCCGCGCCACCGCAACACGCTGCTGCTGCCCGCCGGAGAGGGTGTCCGCGCGCTGCAGCGCCTGGTCGGTGAGGCCGACTCGCTCCAGCTGCTCCATCGCGGCGTAGCGGATCCGCTTCGGGTACGCGAAGAGTCCGAGCCGCGGGCCGCGCAGGCTGCCCAGAGCGCCCGTGCACACGTTCTCCAGCACCGTCAGCGAGCCGACGAGGTGGAACTGCTGGAACACGAACCCGACCCGGCGGCGCAGCGCTCGCAGGCTGGATCCGCGCAGAGAGCCGACGTCCTCGCCGAGCACGCGGACGCTTCCGGAAGTCGCGCGCTGCAGCCCGTCCACGTGGCGCAGCAGGGTGGACTTGCCCGATCCGGAGAGCCCGAGCAGGACGACGACCTCGCCCCGCTCCACGTCGAGCGACACCTCGTCCAGCGCCCGAACGCTGCCGAAGGACTTGCTGACCCGGTCGAAGGCGATCACTGGCATTGCTTGTCCCTGGTCACGTCGCAGACCTCGCGGATGCCGTTGTAGAAGGCGTCGTCGACCGGGGCGAACCCGTACCCGTCGACGTCGCCGATCTTGCACTCCCCGGTGCAGAACCCGTTGGCGCGCAGGTAATCGCTGTTGGCCTTGTCCCGCAGCGCGGCGGTGATCTTCTCCTTCAGCGCCGGGTCCAGGTCGTCGAAGATGGCGACCGGGTCGCCGGGGATCACCACCGACTTCCACACCGCGGTCAGCTGGCCGGGCTGCAGCTGGCCCTTCTCGACCAGCTGCCGGTCGACCATGCTGTCGTAGGCGAACCCGGCGTCGCAGTCGCCCTTGGCGACGGCGATCGCGGAGGCGTCGTGGCCGCCGGCGAAGACCGGCTGCACGTCGGTGTCCGGGTTGATGCCCGCCTGCAGCAGGCCCGCCTTCGGGTACAGGTAGCCGGAGGTCGAAGTCGGGTCGACGAAGCAGACCTTCTTGCCGCGGAAGTCGGCCAGCGAGGCGATCCCGCTGCCCGGGCGGGTGATCGCGTAGGAGCGGTAGCCGGGCTGCTCGCCCTTCGCCTCCACCTGGCCGGCGACCGCGTTCGCAGGCACGCCCTGCTTCTTGGCCAGCACGTAGGAGAACGGGCCGTACTTCGCGATGTCGATCTTCCCGGCCCGCTGGCCCTCGATGATCGCGGCGTAGTCGGTGGCCTTCTGGAAGGTGATCTTCTTGCCGGTCTCCTTGGCCAGCAGGTCCAGCACCGGCTGGTAGTCCTGCTGCAGGCTGGCCGATTCCTCGGACGGGATGGCGGCGAACACGAGCTCGTCGGACTCGCCGCCCTGCTCGGCCGCGCTCGGCCCGCACGCCGAGAGCAGGCCCAGCGCGGCGAGTCCGACGACCAGTCGGCTGATGCGTTTCACGGCAGATCTTCCTTTGCTGGCAGTACGAGTTCGGGGAGGTCGCGGACGGATTCGAGGACGTGGGTGGCACCGGCTTCGGTGAACGCGGCGCGGTCGTGCGCGCCGGTGAGCACGCCCGCGGCGATCGACGCCCCGGCGCGCAGGCCGGAACGCACGTCGTACGCGGTGTCGCCGGCGGTGGCGACCTCGCGCACGTCGTCGATGCCCAGCCGCAGCAGGGCGGTGAGCACCATGTCGGGGTACGGCCGGCCGCGGCCGGCCTGCGCCGGGGTCAGGGTCAGGTCGGTCAGCCCGGCCCAGCCCAGCGCGTCGAGGATCTGGCGCTGCGTCGTCTCGGAAAAACCGGTGGTCAGGGCGACCTTGATGCCGTTGTCGCGCAGTCGGCGGATCGCCGCCTCGGCGCCGTCGATCTCCCGGCAGTCGCCGTCCGCGACGCGTTCGGCGTACGCCCGCTCGAAGGCTTGGTTCGCCCGCTGCGCGAGGTCTTCGTCGCCGCTGAGCAGATGCCGGAAGACGGTGATCTTCGATTCGCCCATGGTGCGGCGTACGTGGTCGAGCATGCCCGGGAACGCGGCGGCGTCCTCGGCGACGCCGACCTCGCCGATCGCCTGAGTGAAGGCCCGCTCGACCAGGCCGTCGTCGGCCACCGTCGTGCCCGCCATGTCCAGCACTACCAGCTTGATCATGCGTCGATCTCCTGCCAGGTGTCGGCAGCGATCGCCGGGGAACAGGTCATGCCGCGCCCGCCGGGGCCGGTCACCAGCCAGACGCCGGGGAGCACCTGCTCGCGGTGCACGACGCGCGACTTGTCCGCGGTCTGCGCGTAAACCCCGGCCCAGCGGCGCGCGATCCGCGGCAGCGGGCGGCCGAGCAGTTCCTCGGCGCGCTGCTTGAGGTGCTCATAGGGATCTTCGTGAACGTCGAACGCGAACGGTGCGTCGTACTCGTGGGTGTCGCCGATGGTCAGTCCACCGTGGACTCGTTGCACCATCAGCAGCTGCATGCCGTTGTCCGCGGCCACCTGCGGCTGCGGCTCGGCGGCGTTGAGCGCATCCAGCGCCGCCCCGCGATAGCCGGGGTAGTAGCGCATGCTGTCGCCGTCGGCGATCGAGGTCGTCAGGGTTTCGCCGAGCGGATCGGTCTGCATCATCTGCAGCCGGACCCGGCGGACCGGCAGCTCCGGCCGCAATTCCCGGACCAGACCGCCGAGAGCCGCGCCGGTGCAGAGGACCACGACGTCGGCTTCGTGCCGCTCGCCGATGTCGTCCCGCGCCCAGCCCTCGCCGACGTCGCGAACCTCGCGACCGGGCAGCCAGGAGTAGCGGCCGGTCTTGGCGAGGTGCGCGCGCAGCGCGGGCTGCGCGGTCCGCGACTCGACAGCGCCGTCCTGCTCGCACCACAGGGCGGCCAGCATCTCGCCGCGCAGCGCCGGGTTCTGCGTCCTCGCCTCGGCCGGGTCGAGCAGCTTCGTGCCACGCTCGGCGGCGTCCGGGCGGGCGACGAACTCCTCCGCCACCGCCAGCTCGGCCGGCGTCCGGAGCACGGTCAGCGAGCCGTTGCCGCGGAAGCCGAGCTCCGGTACGTCCGCGGCGATGCGCTCCCAGTCCTGGCGGGCGCGCATCGCGACCGCCAGGTCCGGGCCAGCTTCCCGGCCGCTGACCCAGATCAGCCCGAAGTTCCGGACCGAGGCACCGCGGGCCTCGGCCTCCCGCTCCAGGTGCACCACTTCATGGCCCCGCTCCAGGGCCCGCAGCGCGTGCATGGTGCCCAGCACGCCGCCGCCAACAATCAGAACTCGCACGGCGCAAACACTCGCGGCCGACGACGAATGGCCAGTGCAGGCGCGGCGAACCCCAGGTGAACACCACCAGAAGGACTAGATCAGTTATCTGTCCGTTATAAAACTTGCTCCAGTGGCCCGCGTAGAGCACCCCAGGAGAAAGGTTCGGCCTGGTCAGGGCCCGTGAGCACTTCGTGCTGCTATAGGGACGAGAAGTACGTACGGCCCCAGTGGGAACCCGGCCGCCCGAGGGGATTTCAGTCGCGGAGGCGCGTGACGAGGCTGAAGCGGTCGCCGCGGAACAGGGAGCGGACCCGCTCGATCGGCTCGCCGTCCGGGGTCCACGAGCACCGGTGCAGCAGGATCATCGGCGTCGCCGGGTTGGTGCCGATCAGCAGCGCCTCGCGCGGCGTCGCGAGCACCGTCTCGATGCGCTCCTCGGCTTCGCCGAACCGCACGCCCAGCTTCTCCTGCAGGAACGCGTACAGCGAACCGGTCGGGTCGAACTCCCCCAGCAACTCCGGAAAGCGCTGCTTCGGCAGGTAGCTCGACTCCAGCCCGACCCGCTCGCCATCGGCCATCAGCACCCGCTCCAGGTGCACCACCTCGGCCCCCGGCGCCAGCCCGAGATCCGCCGCCAAGCGCGGATCCGCCGACCGCGACTCGACGGTGATCACCGTCCGGCCGGGCTCCTTGCCCTGCGCCCGGACGCCCTCGGTGTAGCTGGCCAGCGCCAGCGGCTGCACGATCTTCGGCGGCGCCACGACGGTCCGGCTGCCCTGCCTGCGGATCAGCCGGCCTTCGAGCACCAGCTCGGTGACGGCCTGCCGCAGCGTCACCCGCGAGACGCCGCACCGCTCCGCGAGCTCCCGCTCCGCGGGCAGCGCGGCTCCCTCTCCGAGCTCCTCGACCAGTTCGAGCAGCTCGATCTTCGCCGCGTAGTAGCGCGGAATCCGGCCGTGTTCCGGGATTCCGGAACGAACCGGCTCATCCGCCCGGTGATCGATGCGCACGACGGGGAACCCTACGGGTGCTCAGCCCAGCAGTCCGCCCTTGATGGTCATCGCCACTGCGATGATCACCAAGCCGAACCCGCTGTAGACGAGGACGTCCACGGCCCGGCTGCGGATCGTCAGCAGCCCCGTCCGCTCCGGCGGGATCACGGCGCGCATCGTCGCCGCGAGCAGCAGCGCGACGCCGAGCAGCACCGAACCCCGCCGCCAGTGCCCCAGCGCGACCAGGAGCAGCCCGATCAGCACGATCAGCAGCACCAGGCCGAACGGCACGTGCACCGACAGGCGCGACCTGCCGTCGAACCGTTCGCTCACGCCGTTCCTCCCATCGTCGTGCCGTCTGCGGCCGAACCCCGCAATTTCAATGGAAATCGGATCTTCGATTTCCATTGAAATTGCGGCCCGGATCAGCCGGCGTTGCGCTCCGCGGCCTCGACGACGTTGGTCAGCAGCATCGCGCGGGTCATCGGCCCCACCCCTCCCGGGTTGGGCGACACGAAACCGGCGACCTGCACGACGTCCGGGTGCACGTCCCCGGCCAGCCCGGCGTCGGTGCGGCTCACGCCGACGTCCAGCACCGCCGCGCCCGGCTTCACCATGTCGGCCGTGATCAGGTGCGGCTTGCCGGCCGCCGCGATGACGATGTCCGCGCGGCGCACCTCCTCGGCGAGGTCCCTCGTGCCGGTGTGGCAGAGCGTGACGGTGGCGTTCTCGCTGCGCCGGGTGAGCAGCAGGCCGATCGGGCGGCCGACCGTGATGCCGCGGCCGACGACGGCGACCTGCGCGCCGTTCAACGGCACGTCGTAGCGGCGCAGCAGCTCGATGATGCCGCGCGGTGTGCACGGCAGCGGCGCCTCCTCGCCGAGCACCAGGCGCCCCAGGCTGATCGGGTGCAGCCCGTCCGCGTCCTTCTCCGGCGCGATGCGCTCCAGCAGCGGGCCCGCGTCGAGGTGCTTGGGCAGCGGCAGCTGCACGATGTAGCCGGTGCAGTCCGGGTCGGCGTTGAGTTCGTCCAGCACCGCCTCGACGTCGGCCTGGCTGACGTCGGCGGGCAGGTCCTTGCGGATCGACTTGATGCCGACCTTGGCGCAGTCGTTGTGCTTGGCGCGCACGTAAGACTGCGAACCCGGGTCATCGCCGACCAGCACCGTGGCCAGCCCGGGGGCGTGCCCCTGCTCGATGAGCCGGGCGACCCGCGGCCGCAGCTCGTCGAAAATCGCGTCCTTGGTGGCCTTGCCGTCCAGAATCGTCGCGCTCACGGCTGTTCATCGTGGCAGACGGCGCCCGGCGCGTCCCGGCCGGTCCGGCAATGCCGCCACGCCGACGGCGACCAGCGTGAGCAGCACGCCGAGCACAGTGGACGCCGGGATGCCCGTACCGGCGGCCGGGGCGAACACGTCGAGCAGCAGCGCGCCGACCAGCTGCCCGGCGATCATGCCGAGGCTGAGCACCAGCACGCCGGTGAAGCGCACCAGCGCCACCGAGCCGCCGATCACGAAGATCCCCAGGAAACCGCCGGTGTAGAGCCACGGCTCCGCCGGGAAGTGCGGGAGGCCGCGCAACACCACCTCGACCGCGAAGGCCACCGCGAGGGCGGTCATCCCGATGCCGAAGTTGAACATGGACGCGAACACCGCCGAGTCGGCCGCCTGCTTCATCCGGCCGTTCACCGCCGCCTGCCAACCGAGCCCGATCCCGGCCAGCGCGGGCAGCAGCACCAGCCAGCTGGCCTCGCCGCTGCCCAGCTTCGCGGAGACCGCGATCACCACCGCCACCACGGCGAGCCCCGCTCCCAGCAGCCGCGCGGGCGTCACGTGCTGCGGCCCGGCGGGGCCCAACCCGAGCCGGTCGACGACGAGCCCGCTGCTGACCTGCCCGGCCACCACCGCGACGGTGAACATCGCGACGCCGAGCGCGGCCGCCGCCATGCCCTGGGTGAACACCAGATATCCGCCGCACACGCCGCCGAGGCACTGCCACGGCCGCAACCCGCCCGGCCTGCGCAGCTCAGTGCGCAGGTTCCGCCAGCCACGCCTGGCCTGCGGGAACGCGAAGGTGGCGGCCAGGAGCACGACGAAACCGCCGAAGAACGAGATCAGCCCGGCCGCGATGCCGTCGTCCATCCGCACGCCGAGCGCGCCGTTGATCCGCGCCTGGATCGCGAGCAGGACCCCGACCCCGGCAGCGCCGGCCATGCCGAGGATCCGTTCCCGGGTCTTCGGCCGCTCTTCCTGGTGTCGCAGCGCAGAAACAGTCACGTAACCGCAGTCTGCTCCCTCTCCCGCGACGCACGCGACGCCCGGGCGCTGTGATGTGCGACAAAGCCGAAGCCCACGAAGGCCAGCCCGGCCGCCCCCGCGGCGGCCAGCGCCGGCCCGGAGAGGTCGAGCATCCAGCCCGCCATGGGCGAGGCGATCGCCCCGCCCAGCGTGGTCGCGCTGGTCAGCCAGCCGAACGCCTCGCTACGCCGCTCGGCCGGCGCCAGGTCCGCGATCCGCCCGTTGCCGGCGGCCAGCGTCGGCGCGATCGCCGTGCCGCCGATCAGCAGGATCGCGCCGACCAGCCACGGCGAGCCCGGATCGGCGATCGGCGGCAGGACCGGCACCAGCGCGGCCATCCCCAGCGCGGCCAGCAGAACCCGCAGCCAGAGCCTCGGGCGCGCCGCGAAGCCGCCCGACACAAGGCCACCGGTCAGCGAGCCGACCGCCCACACCATGGCCAGCAGCCCCGCGAGCTCCGGCGCACCGCGCTCCCGGGCCCAGCCGACGAGCACCAGGTCGATCGAGATCAGGCCGCCCACCAGCGCGGCGTAGAACAGCAGCAACGACGTGAAGCCGCGCACCCGGAACAGCGACCCCGACCCACGAGCGCCGCTCGTGCTCTCCGCTGGCGCCTCGCGCAGGCCAGCGCGCAGCAAGGACGCCGCGAAGATGATCGATCCGAGAGCCGCCCAAGCCGCGCAGGCCAGCATCGCGACGACCGCGCCCCAGATCGCCACCACGAAGGTCGCCAGCATCGGCGCGACGACGAACAGCAGCTCCTGCAGCGTCGCCTCCACCGCGAAGGCCGCCTCCCGCGCCGGACCATCGGTCAGCCGCGGCCAGATCGCCCGGCCGATCTGGGTGATCGGCGGGTGCGACAGCCCGGTGAACACCGCCACGGGCAGGATCAGCCACCACTGCGCCGGATCCGCCCAGCGGGTCACCAGGACCAGCGCCACCATCCCCAGCCCGGAGCCCAGACCGGTCACGACCAGCAGCTTCGGCGCCGAGCTGCGGTCGGCGGCCCGGCCGCGCAGCGGTCCGGCGATGGCCTGGCCGACCGTCACCATCATCCCGATGACGCCGCCGATGGCGTACGAACCGGTCCAGTCGACGACGAGGAAGGCCAGCACCATCGCCAGCGCCGGCATGTGCAGGCGTCCCAGCAGGCTGAAGGCCATCAGGCTCGACGCATGCGGAACCGCCGCCAGAAGTCGGTAGGGACGAAGCACGTGCCTCACTCTGACTTCTGGCACGCCCGTGCCGCTACCGAATTTCGTCGACCGTCCGCCGCCGACGGGGCGCCGCTGATCGATACACCTGGTGGTGTGATGTTCATCCGCCCGCCCAACAGGCAGGCTTTCGTGACGAGATCACCGCGCGCTGTGACAAGGATCTTGTGCGCGAGCACGTGTGCTGGATGAACGGCACCGAACTCGCACACAGCGCACATGACCGCACCCGCGTCGAGTAGCGTCTTGGCGGGGTGGAGTCGGGTTGCCTCGTCGAGAGGGGGAGGATGTCACCCATGTCGCGTCCGACAGCGATCAGTCCGGAAGAGCAGGAGCAGATCGCCCGCAGGATCGGGGTTCTGCTGTTACAGGGCGCTCCCGAGGACTGGCAGGAGATCACGGTGGAGTACCGCGCCACCGGTGAGTACCACGACCTGCTGGGTGAGGTCGCCGCTCAGGACGGCAGCTCCCACCCCTGGGAGCCGCCGACCGAACTGCAGGAGATCTTCGAGCGCCTGCGCGAAGGCATGTACCGGCCCGATGTGGGCACCTGGCTCAGCGCCCTCTACGTCGTGGAGCGCCCGTCGAGCTACCGCATCGATATCAACTTCGATTCCGAACCGCAGTGGCACCGTCCGCTGCCGCGCGCCGCGTACGTCGACGAGCTGCGTCGCTACCCGCGCGCCGAGGAGAACATCCCGGACTGGATGCGGGACCGCTTCGACGGCCCCGCGCAGTCCCAGCCCGCCGAGCCGCCGGTCGCCGAGCCACCGACCGCTGAGCCGGCGGCCACCGAGGCGCAGGTCCCCGAATCGCCGATGACCGAGGCACCGATCGTCGAGCCGCCGATCGCCGAGGCACCGGTCGTCGACCCGATCGAGCCCGAGACCCCGCCGACCGCCGAACCCGCCGTCGCCGAAACGCCGATCCCGGAGCCGGGGATCGCCGAGCCGGCCGACGGATTCCAGGTCGCCAACGTCTTCGACGACTACGACGAGCAGGGCCGCCCGGTCGTCGCCGAGCGCGAGCCGATCCCGACCGAAGAAGTCGGGGCGCTGCGCCAGTACCTGGAGAACGCCCCGATCGTGCTCGCCTCCCGCGAGGACGAGGAGGACCAGCTCGACCCGGAGCGCACCGCGTCCGTGCCGGGCACCTGGCACACCGACGGCACCTGGCTGTGGCCGGGTGCCATCGCCTTCTACCTGACGCAGTACGGGGTGCCGCCGGAAGCCGAGCTCGTCGAGCACATCCGCCGGCGCGCCTTCCAGGTGCCCGAGGTCGACGAGGCCACCCGCGACGCGGCCGTCAGCGAGCTGCTCGACCAGCCCGCCGACGACCTCGACGGCGAGTTCGACCGCGAGCCGCAGGACTACGCCGAGCCCGCGGACGAGCCGGAACCCGACTTCGACGACGAGGCGCTCGCCGAGCCCGAGCCGTCGGGCGGATCCCGGCACGTGCTCGACGAGACCGACGCACCGGACACCCAGGAAGTGCTGGCCAAGCTGCACGACCGGCTCACCGACCACCAAGTGGACGGCCGCGGCTACCGGATCGGCAGCCACAGCCCGGAGGCCCGCTGCCTGCTGGAGGACGGGGCCGACTGGGTCGTCACCGCCGGCTCCGACGGCGGCGAGGACGTCCGGTTCGCCCGCGTCGACCACGCCGCGGCGTACCTGCTGGGCAGCCTCCTGATGGACCGGCCCGCACCGACGCAGGTCGACGCGGCTGCGCCGCCGGCCGATCTGCCGGAGCGTGCCACGCCGGACTTGCCGCAGCGGTCGCCGGAATCCGCCGATCTGCCGCAGCGTCCGGCACCGGAAGTGCCCGACCTGCCACAGCGTTCGGCACCGGAGGTCGCCGACCTCCCGCAGCGCTCCGCAGAAGTGGCCGACCTGCCGCAGCGGGCGGCGGCGGAGGTCACCGATCTCCCGCAGCGCTCCGCAGAGGTGACCGACCTGCCGCAGCGCTCCCCGGCGGAAGTGCCCGACCTGCCGCAGCGTTCGGCGCCGGAACCGGATCACGGTGGGGCGAACCCGCTGTTCACCGCGAACCAGGACCCGGCGGGCGGACCGCAAGAACCGCCGCTGGACACCGCCGCGCAGGCGGGCGAAGAGGCCACCCGCTTCCAGCCCGCACCGCGCATGGACCGGCCCGCGCCGCCGCAGTCGGCGCCGGCGGCTCCGCCGTCGCCGCCGGTCGGGCAGCCCGTGCAGCCGCCGGTCGGCGGTCCGGGCGCACCGCCGCCGCTGCCGAAGCGACAGCCGCGCCGGGAAAGCGGAGCGCCGGTGCCCCAGGCCGGACCCGCGCCGGGACCGGTCGGTGGCGCGGAGCGGCGTCCTGGTCCGGGTGGGCCGGGCATGGCGGGGCCGCCCCGGCAGGGGCCGCCGCGTCCGCCGCAGGGCGGTCAGCCGGGTCAGCCGCAAGGCGGTCAGCCCGGTGCCCAGCCGCAGGGTGGTCAGCAGATCCAGCCGCTCAGCGGTGAGCCGCCGCTGACGCTGTACCGGGACCGCCGGATCGTGATGCTGCAGCCGGGCACCGAACTGGACCGGTTCGGCGAGCCGAACGGCAACGTCACCTACGCGATCCGCACGCCGTACACGCACCGTTCGCTGCCGCCGCAGTGGTCGAACCGCTCGTACTTCGCGTACCGGGTGCAGCGGCCGATCCAGGCGCTGCGCGGCACTGCGGTGCCGTGGTTCGAACAGCCCGGCGGTGGCACGGCGTTCGTGCTCCCGACGACGATCGGCGACCTGCTCGCGGACGGCACCCTGGCCGAGATGCCGGCCAACGACCGCCCGCCCATGGAATAACCGATCCAGCTCAGCGCGAAGGGCGCCTGCTACCGACAACGTCGGTCACAGGCGCCCTTCGCTCGTTCCGGGCCGCTTCTTCTTGGCTGCCACAACCAGGGATTCCCCTTGCCACGGCGGGCCTTTCGCCTCAAGGCGGTTTGCTCGTCGGGTTCGATGCGGCATTCGACAACCCGATGCGGGCAGCGCCTGCCAAGCGGCGAGGCAGAAGTCCCTTTCAGGTCAACGAGTTCCGGCGAACTTCGCGTCGTGCGCGCTGCACGGCCGGTCAGTCGACGCGGAGGCCGTGAGCTGCGGCGAACGCGAGTGCAGTCATCGTGTCGATCCGGGCGCCCCAGAGCTTCGCCTGCACCAGGGCATCGGCATCGATCCGGGCGTCACGCAGGTCGGCATCGTCCAGCCTGGCACCGAGCATGCGCGCGCCGGTGAAGTCCGCCTCGCGGAGATCGCAGCGGCGCAGATCGCATTCGACGAGATTGGCTTCCCGGAACCGGATTCCGCGCACGTCCAAGCCGCGCAGGTCCGCCTTGCCCATGCCGACCAGCGTCAGATCCGTCTCGCGCAGCGTCCAGGCGCGCAGGCGGCAGTCCACGAAGCTCGAACCGAGCAGGCTGCATCCGTCCATGGTGGACTTGCCGAACACGGTGCGCTCGAACTTGCACGACCGGAACGCCGTCGCGACGTGCTTGGAACCGTTGAGATCGGTGCCGGTGAAGACGCAGTCGGAGAACACGCAGTTGCGGGTGCTCAGGCCCGTCAGGTCGGCGTCGGTGAAGTCGCAGCGCTCGAAGGTCCGGCCCTCCCACTGCTCGTCCGTCAGCACCGCGTCCTGGAAATCCTCGCCGACCAAGCTCGTCATGGCTCCTAGAGTGGCATGTGACACCGACCCTCCTGGAGGCACCATGGGCGTGCGCCGAGTCGTACCCAACATCCACGCCGACGACCTCTCGGCCACCCGAGATTTCTACGTCGACGCCCTGGGCTTCCAGGTCGTCATGGACCTCGGCTGGATCGTCACCGTGAGCGCGCCCGACGATCCGCAGCGCCAGATCAGCATCATGAGCGAAGACGCCACGGCGCCGACGCACCCGGACATCTCCGTCGAAGTCGACGACGTCGACGCGGCGCACGAGGAAGCCCTGCGGCGGGGTCGCGAGATCGTGCACCCGCTGACCGACGAGCCATGGGGCGTTCGCCGCTTCTTCTGCCGCGACCCCAGCGGAACTGTGGTCAACATCCTGTCCCACCGGTGAGCATTAATAGCCGATCGTCGCGAACGAAATAATCCATGGCGCCCCGCCGGGGGTTCTGCCAGCCTGCGCCGGGTGAATCCGATAGTGCTCGCACATGCTGACCTCGACTTCAACGCGCCGATGTCGGACGCCCGCGCCGAAGAACTCATCGCCGCGCTGGCACCGCTGGACTCCGCCGAGATCGTCGATCTCGGCTGCGGATGGGCGGAGCTGCTGCTGCGACTGCTCGAAGCGGAGCCGAGCGCGACCGGCATCGGCATCGACACCACCGACGAAGAACTGTCCCGGGGCCGTCTCAACGCCGAGGCTCGCGGCGTGGCCGAGCGGATGCGGCTGGTGCAAGGCGACGCCGGCAACTGGGACGGAACCGCGGACGTGGCGATCTCGATCGGCAGCAGCCACGCGTGGGGCGGCACACGGCAGGCGCTCGAAGCGATCCGGCCGCGACTGCGGCGCGGCGGCCGACTGCTCTTGGGCGAGGCCTTCCGGGACACCGCGTCGATGCGGAACGACCTCGACGTGGAGCTGTCGCTCGCCGAACTGGTCGAGCTCACCGAGGAATGCGGCTTCCGCATGCTGCGGCTGGCCACCGCCGGCACCGACGAGTGGGACAGCTTCGAATCCCGCTGGTGCGGCGTCTTGGAGAAGTGGCTGCTGGACAACCCCGCCGCGGCCGGACGCGACGAAGTCCGCGCCCTGGCCGACGAGCACCGCACCAGGTGGCTGCGCGGATACCGCGGCCTGATCGGCTTCACCTACCTCGTGCTGACTCCGGGCTCGTGAGAGCTCAAGGCACGACGACGACCGGCCGGACCGCCTCGACCACCAGCGTCGCCGGCACGGTGCCGAGCAGGCCGCCGCGCCGGCGGGACCGGCCGACCACGATCAGATCCGCCCGGTACTGCTCGGCGACCTGCTCCAGGCCGACGGCCGGGTCGCCGCGGTGGTGCACGAAGTCCCAATCGATGTCCACCCACTTCAGGTGGGACACGACTTCCTTCTTCAGCTCCTCGACCAGGCTCTCGGCCGCCTCGCTGGCCACGGCTACGCCCATCGGCGACCAGTAGGCGACGCCGCCCACCGCCTCGACGTAGACCAGCACCAGGCGGGCACGCTCCCGCCTGGCCAGGCCGGCCGCCCACGCCGCGGCGTGGAAGCTCGCCGGGCTGCCGTCCATGCCCACGACGATGCCGCCCAGTCCGTCCTTGCCGATCTCGAATTCCCGCTCGGTCTTGTCGCCTTCGGCCACGCGGAGATGGTAGTGGGCGCGCGTCGAGCCGGTGGACGCATACGACACACTCGAAACGTGAACGGCGCGCATACCCCCTCCGACCTCGAACGTCGTGTGCTCGACGCGGTGGACGTGAACGGGATTCTGGACGACCTGCGAGAACTCGTCGCGATCCCCAGCGTCGGCGGCACCAGCGGTGAACACGACGCCCAGCAGTGGTGCGCCGACAGGCTCGGCTCGCTGGGGCACCGGGTGGACCACTGGCGCATCGACGTCCCTGCCCTCGCCGAGGAGCCCGGCTTCCCCGGGCAGGAAGCCGACCGCGACGTCGCCTACGGCTGCGTCGGCGTGCACGGGGACGGCCCGGAGCCCGCACTGATCTTCTGCGGGCACACGGACGTCGTCCCACCCGGCGATCTCGACCGGTGGCCGAACCGCGACCCGTACGCATTGCGCGTCGCGGACGGCATCGCCGCCGGCCGGGGCACCTGCGACATGAAGGGCGGACTGGCCGCGATCTTCGGTGCGCTGCAAGCCCTGCGCGCCGCCGGGATCCGGCTCGCCCAGCCGGTGGCTGTGCACACCGTCGTCGGTGAGGAGGATGGCGGCCTGGGGGCGTTCGCGACGCTCCAGCGAGGCCATCGCGGGGCCGCGTGCGTCCTGGCAGAGCCGAGCTCGGGCACGATCGTGGCCGCGAACGGCGGCTCTCTCACATTCCGGCTCGAAGTCACCGGTCAGAGCACCCACGGTTCCACCCGCTACCGCGGCGTGAGCGCGCTGGACAAGCTCGCCGCCCTGCTTCCGGCACTGCGCGAACTGGAGGCCCGCCGCAACGCCGACCCCGACCCGCTGGTGGCGCACCTGGAAGTGCCGTACCCGCTGTCGATCGGCATGGCGAGGGCCGGCGACTGGGCCAGCACGGTGCCGGATCTCGCGATCGCCGAAGGCCGCTACGGCGTGCGGCTCGACGAGTCGATCCCCGCCGCCAAGGCCGAGTTCGAGGCCGCCGTCGCGCAGGCCTGCACCGCCGACCCGTGGCTCTCGGAACACCCGGTGCGGGTGAGCTGGCCCGGCGGGATGTTCGCCAGCGGACGGCTGCCCGAAGGACACCGGCTCCTCGCCGAAACCCAGGACGCCGCAGCAGCAGCCGGAGCGCCCCGCCCAACGGCGGTGGGTGCCCCGTACGGAACGGACCTGCGGCTTTACGCGGCCGCCGGAGTTCCGACGCTCCAGTACGGACCCGGAGACATCCGCTACGCACACGCGCACGACGAGCACGTCGCGATCGCGGAGCTGGAACGGGCTGCGCGCGCCTACGCCCTGCTGGCGATCCGCCGCTGCGGCATCGCCTGATCGCCCACCACGCCGCCCAGCGCACGATGGTCACGAGGCCGGCGTCGGCTTCTTGAAGATCTCGAACACCGCCAGGTAGTTCTTGTCGCCGTGGCCCTCAGCGATCGCCCGCTCGGCGATCGTCGCCATCTGCCGCGGCAGGTCGGAGTGGACGCCCCGCTCCGCGCAGGTCCGAGCGATGTGCTCGATCGCGGTCAGGTTCATCTCCATGGTGCCGAGGTCACCGGGGTAGTTCCGTTCGTCCAGATCGGACGCCTGCTCGACGAGGGTCGAGTTCACCAGTCCTTGGCGGCTACCAGTAGTGCGAGGCCCGCTCCGCGCGTGCTCATTCCACTCCCGGGCATCCTGCGCAACGACGAGAGATCCCCCGTATCCATCAACGCGTTGAGCCTTCGGTGGCGACCTCGGCCTCTGGCATATCGCGGCGACGGTTCCGAATTTCTCCACAGCACCAGCCCGTTTCCTTCCAGCAGGGCGCTGTGAGGGCCGAACGGGCCCGGGCACGGCATGCCGGCACGCACGTCGTGCCCGGGCTCTTGGCGTTTCCAGCGTCCGCCGGTCAGATTGGGGAACAACACTCTGGGAGGGAGAAGTGTCCTTCCGCTGCCGGTCGGGCATGGTCGACGCCCCGGTTCGGTGGCCGCAGTCACCAGCGAGATGCGAGGCTCGCCGCAGCTAGTGGAAGTCACGCGAGGTCGAGGGGATGCGCACTTCCAGCTTCTGCAGCCGGTCAGCTCTCAAATTGATCACTCCTTCCGCTCGTTCGACGATTCCGCGCACCAGCAACGCGGCGCTGGTACGCCCGACTTTCCGGTAGCGCGCCCACAAACCCGGTGAACACATGACGTTGACCATGCCGGTCTCGTCCTCCAGGTTCAGGAACGTGATGCCGCCCGCCGTGGCCGGTCGTTGCCGGTGGGTCACCGCACCACCCACCAGCACCCGGGAGCCGTGCTCCACTTCGGACAGTCGCTCCGCCGGGATCGCGCCCAGTTCGTCCAATCTGGCTCGGACGAACTGCAGCGGGAAGCTGTCCGGCGACACCCCGGTGGCCCACACGTCCGCAGCGGCCACCTCTACGCCGTCCATCCCCGGCAGCGCCGGGGCGGCGGCCGACGCGGTGGTGCCCGGTAACCGATCCGGCCGATCGCCGGCAGCGGCGGCGGCGTTCCACAACGCCTCCCGCCGGGACAGGCCGAAGCAGCCGAACGCCCCCGCCGTCGCCAGCGCCTCCATCTGCGCGGCAGTCAGCTGCGTTCGGCGCGCCACATCGGCCATGTCGACGTACGGGCCGCGCTCCGCGCGCTCCATGACTAATCGCTCGGCAGCGCTCTCGCCGAGCTTGCGCACGGAAGCCAACCCCAGGCGCACCGCTCGCTTGCCCTCGCTGTCGGTGTCCGGCTCCAAATCGGCCTGGGCGCGACTAGCGTTGACATCAGGCCCGCGCACCCGCACCCCATGCCTGCGGGCGTCGGCGACCAGCGACTGCGGCGAGTAGAAGCCCATCGGCTGGGCCTTGAGCAGCGCGGCGCAGAACACAGCCGGGTAGTAGTGCTTGAACCACGCGCTGGCGAACACCAGCAGCGCGAAGCTCAGGGCATGGCTCTCCGGGAAGCCGTAGTTCGCGAAGGCCAGCATCCGCTGGTAGATCCGCTCGGCCAGTTCCCCGGAAATGCCCTTGGCCGCCATCCCCTCGAACAACCGCCCCCGGAGCCGCTCCATCCGCTCCTCGGAACGCTTGGCCCCCATCGCCCGCCGCAGCTGGTCCGCCTCGGCCGCGGAGAAGCCCGCGACGTCGACCGCCAACTGCATCAACTGCTCCTGGAACAGCGGGACGCCGAGGGTCTTCTTCAAGGCGCCGGCCATCGACGGGTGCTCGAAGTCCCAGTCCTCCAAGCCGTTCCGGCGCCGGATGTACGGGTGCACCGAACCGCCCTGGATCGGGCCCGGCCGGATCAGCGCCACCTCCACCACGAGGTCGTAGAACTCCCGTGGCTTCAGCCTCGGCAACGTGGCCAGCTGCGCGCGGCTCTCCACCTGGAACACCCCGACCGCGTCGGCCCGCCGCAGCATCTCGTACACCGCGTCGTCGTTCAGGTCGAGCTCGCCGAGGTCGACCTCGACCCCGTGGTGTTCGAGGGTCATGTCGATCGCGTAGTGCAGCGCCGAGAGCATGCCGAGCCCCAGCAGGTCGAACTTGACGAGGCCGACCTCCGCGCAGTCGTCCTTGTCCCACTGCAGGACCGTGCGGCCGGGCATCCTCGCCCACTCCACCGGGCAGACCTCGCCGACCGGCCGGTGGCAGATCACCATCCCGCCGGAGTGGATGCCCAGGTGCCGGGGGAAGCCCAGCAGCTCACCGGCCAGCTCCCGCACCGGCTCGGGAATCTCGGAGTCCTCCGGCAGCGGCCCCCAGTGCTCGATCTCCTTGCTCCAGGCGTCCTGCTGCCCGGGCGAGTAGCCCAGGGCCCGCGCGACGTCCCGCACCGCCGAACGCGGTCGGTAGCTGATCACGTTCGCGACCTGCGCGGCGTGCATCCGGCCGTACTTGCGGTAGACGTACTGGATCACCTCCTCGCGGCGATCCGACTCGATGTCCAGGTCGATGTCGGGCGGCCCGTCCCGCTCCGGGGCCAGGAAGCGCTCGAAGAGCAGCTGGTAGCGGACCGGGTCGGCGTTGGTGATCCGCAGCGCGAAGCACACCGCCGAGTTCGCCGCCGACCCCCTCCCCTGGCACAGGATCCGCTGCTCCCGGCAGAACTCGACGATGTCGGACACCACCAGGAAGTAGCCGGGGAACTCCAGCTGCTCGATCAGCGCCAGCTCGTGCTCGATCTGCCGGTAGGCCGCGGGATCGTCCTGCGGCAGGCCGTACCGGTCGAGCGCGCCCCGGAGGACGAGTTCGCGCAGCCAGCTCGCCTCGGTGCGCCCCATCGGCACGTCGAACGGCGGCAGCTTCGGGGCCACCAGCTTCAGGTCGAAGGCGAACTCCCGGCCCAGCTCGGCGGCACGCTGCACGGCCCCCGGGTAGCGGGCGAACAGCTCGGCCATCTCCGCGCCGGAACGCAGGTAGTTGCCCGCCCAGCCGGGCAGCCAGCCATCCATGTCGTCCAGGCTGCGGCGGGCCCGGATCGCCGCCACCACCGCGGCCAACCGAGCGCGGTCCGGCCGGGCGAGGTGCGCGCCGGTCGCGGCCACTGTGGACACTCCGGCCCGATCGGCGAGCCCGGCCAGTGCGTCGTTGCGCGCCGAGTCGGCGGGCAGCCCGTGGTCGGCCAGCTCCACCGTCACGTGGTCCTGCCCGAACAGCCCGATCAGCCGGTCCAACTCGGCGGCCGCCGCCGGGCCGCTTTCGGCCAGCGCCGCCGGGACCGCGCCCTTGCGGCACCCGGTGAGCACCTGCCAGTGCCCCGCCGCCGCGCCCGCGAGCTTCTCCAGGTCGTACACCGGACGGCCCTTCTCCTTGCCCTCCAAGTGCGCCTCGCTGATCGCCCGGCACAAGCTCGCGTAGCCGGCCGGATCGCGGGCCAGCACCAGCAGGTGGCGGCCTTCGGGGTCGGGAATCCCGTTCTGCGGCGCCGAAAGCCCCAGGCTCAGCTCGGCGCCGAACACGGTGCGCACCCCGTGCTCCGCCGCGGCCTCCGCGAAGCGGACCACCCCGTACAGCCCGTCGTGGTCGGTCAGCGCGATCGCCTCCAGCCCTAGCCGAGCCGCCTCCGCCGCCAGCTCCTCGGGGTGGCTCGCACCGTCGAGGAAGCTGAAGTTGGAGTGCGCGTGCAGCTCCGCGTAGGGCACCGCCGCCACTGCGGCGACGGCGTCGGCCTCGTACCTGGCGCGCCGCCGGGTCCACGCCGGGCTGTCGTTCCCGTCGCCGGGATGCCGCTCGTCGCGCGGGCCGGACCCGTCAGCCGGAGGCAGTCGGCCGGAGAGCGCTTTCTCCAGGTCCGACCAGGTCTGGGGAGGGTTGAACCAACTCATGAAATCCAGTGAACTCCTGTTCGATTCACCGCTGCCACCGAATAAGCCGCACTCCACTCGAACGAGTGTTCGTCGCTATCGATAGGCACCCTGCACCCACCACCGGCCCCCTTCGTGCACCAGGAGCAGCGCCACCTCGCCCGCCTCTGCATCGCCGTCCCCGGCCGGATCCGCTTCCGGTTCGAGCACGACCTGGACCCGCACCACCTCCCGCGCCGGCACCTGCGCCGCCGGTGCCGTCTGACCGGCGCCGCCCGCCAGCAGCTCCGCCCACCAGCGCTCGGCCACCGGCCACGGCCCGGACCAGCCGGACACCGCCCGCGACCGCCCACCCGACACCTCCACGCGGCACGGGGCGGCAGTGAGCCGATGCCGACCCGTCACACCCACCGGATGGCCCTCGTCGTCGAACACCGCCGCGGGCCACGGCGAATCCGGCACCACCGAGGGCGACGGCGACGGGATGCGCCCCGGCCACGGCCGGTCGGCGGGCAGCGCAGGACGGCGCTCGTCGCCCCACGGCACGAACCGCACCTGATCGCGCAGGTCCCGGCCGCCGCCGAGCACCCCGGTCAGGACCGCCTCCGGCCCGAGCAAGCCCTGCACCCGCGCGAACGCGCGTCCGGCGCGGGCGTCCGCCTCCCCGGTCGCGGCGTTGAGCAAGTCGAGCTGCAGACCACCCGACCCGACCACTTCTTCCGGCCGCAGGCTCAGCACGCTCACCCCGGCCGTCGGGCGCTGCCGACCGCTGCGACCGTGCAGCCAGCCGTCGAGCTGCCAGCGCACCCGATCCGCAGTGGCCGCCGGCGTCAACGGCTCCGCACAGCGCCAGACCCGATGCAACTCCTCGCCGTGCTCGGTGCGGGCCGAAATCCCCAGCCGGGTGCAGGCAAGCCCGAGTTCGCCCAGCCTGGCGTGCAATTGGTCCGCCAGGACCTTGGCCGCGAACGCGGCCTCGTCCACCCGCTCCACCGGCGGGTCGAGCTCCTCTGACACCACCAGGTCCGGCGGCGGCTGGCGCCGCAGGACCGGCCGCTCTTCCCGGCCGCCGGCCGCGCGGTGCACCAGCAACGCGGCTTGACCGAACCGGGTGGACACGTCCGATGAGGACAGCGCCGCGAACTCGCCCAGCGTGCGAACCCCCAGTCGCCGCAACAGATCCACCAGCTCCGCCTGATCTGCGGTGCGCTGCCCCGGCAGCCTGTCGGCGAGCTGGTCGATCTCCTCGATCAGCAGCGGAGCGAGGAACTCCCGGCTTCGGCCCGGGGCCACGAGTTCGTTGCGCCGGGCCGCCAGGACCGCCGCGAACAGCCCGTCCGCGATGCCGATCTGGCACTCGACGCCGACCTGCGCGTCCAACTGGTCCAGCACGCGCTCGGCGACGGCCTCCTCCGAACCGAAGTACCGGGCCGGCCCCCGCGCCGGGACCGCCACCAGGCCCGGACGCACGACCTCCACGCCCGGCATCAACTCCTCGACCGCCGCCACCACCGGCTCGAACAACCGCGCGTCCCGAGCCGGATCGTGTTCGCACACAACAAGTTCCGGACACCGGCCCTGCGCTTCGCGGCGGCGCATCCCACGACGCACCCCGCTGCCGCGAGCAGTTTCGGAACAGGCCACCACCCGGTTCGCCGCGAACACCGCGGCGGGCACCAGCGAGCCGAGCTCGGCCGCACGGGAGGCGGCGACCACCGGCCAGTCCGGGCACCAGATGACGAGTCGACGAGGCGGCACCGCTCTCACCCCGCCACCGGGCGCAGCTGCGGCCGAGCACTCTCGCCCGGCTCGTCCGCGGGCACTCCGATCGCTCCGTCGCGCGCCGGGAGCAGCAGTCGGCACGAGCGCGGCCTGGATGCCGCTCCGCGCCCTCCCGCTCGCACCGTGACGGCACGTTCCCGCAGGTAGCCATGGCCCTGTCCAAGTCCTCGCCAGTCGGCACCGACGCAGCGCAGCTGCACCTCGGCACCCGTCCACGGACCGAACGGCAGCAGCACCGAGCCGCGGTTGCGCGCCCGCGCCGACAGTCGCCGGGCATCCGAGTCGGCCACCTGCCGGGTACCACCCACCGCCACCAGGTCGACCCCGTCCAGCAGCGCGGCGATCACGCCCACCGGGTCTCCGCCAGGCTGCGGCACCACCGCGAGCCTGGCGAGCTCCACACCGGCTTCGGCCGCCGCCACCAAGCTGATTCCGGGCAGCCCCACCACCGCCGCCCACGATCCGTTCGCCGTCGCCTCGGACAGCAGCGCGAACAGCAGTGAGACCGATCCGTGCACCGCCACCGTGCTGCCACGGCGCAAACCTGGCCATGGCAGCACGGCGGCGAGCTCCGTCCGCGTGGGCAGCACCCGGCCCGCTCCCGGAATGCCGCCGGCCTCGACGGCCTGCACACCCACGGACACCCCGTCAGCCGTGGACGCGCCCAGCGCCGTCAAGGACGCCATCGCGGACATCGCCGCCTCCCCACATCGTGACCGCATGGATGCCCGACCCCGGCGCGGGCACCCATTCAGCCGCTGCGGGGAAGGCAGCGGTGGACCCGGCGCTGCGCCTGCACCCGAACACGGCGCCGGTTCCATCGGAGTAGCCGACCCCGACATCGGCCACTTCCGTTATCTCGAACCTCAGTTCGAACAAGTCAAGTAAACCCTGCACAGCGACCCGCGTCAAGGGCTTCGACCGGATCAGGTGAACATTTGTTCGATCATCTGATCTTGGCGGAAATGTCCGCTACAACTTGACTCATGACCGCGTTTCCAGCTCGCGGGGAAGCCGCCGTCCGAGCAGTTCCGGCGGCCGACCGAGCAGGCGGGCCAGCCCACGGCGAGCCCGCGAACGGCGAACGACATCGCCCGTAGCCACCGGCCTTGCGCCGACGGCTGCGGCACGCAACCCGAGGAGGCAAGGAACCATGCGCACGGACGAAACGCGCACCGATCACCGCCCGGCCGGGGCGACCGGCGAAACGAAAACGGTGCGGCCGACCGAAGTCGACCGCACCGTCCACAGTGCACCGGGTTCAGTGCGCGAAGTGGCGCGTCCCGGTGAAGTACATCGGCACGCCGGCCGCCTCGGCCGCCGCGATGGTCTCCGCGTCCCGGACCGAGCCGCCGGGCTGCACGATCGCGCGAACCCCGGCGTCCAGCAGCACCTGCGGGCCGTCCGCGAACGGGAAGAACGCGTCCGAGGCGGCCACCGAGCCCTTCGCCCGGTCGCCCGCCCGCGACACCGCGAGGCGCGCCGAGTCGACCCGGTTCACCTGGCCCATGCCGACGCCGACGGTCGCCCCGTCGTCGGCCAGCAGGATCGCGTTGGACTTCACCGCGCGGCAGGCGCGCCACGCGAACTTCAGGTCCGCCAGGGTCGCCTCGTCCACCGGCGAGCCGGCCGCCAGCGTCCAGTTCGCCGGGTCGTCACCCTCGGCGTCGATCGCGTCGGAGCCCTGCACCAGCATGCCGCCGGAGATCGCCCGCATCTCGATCCGGCCGCTCTTGGGCGGCTGCGCGGTCAGGATCCGGATGTTCTTCTTCTTGCTCAGCACGTCCACGGCGCCGTCGGCGTAGCCCGGCGCCACAATCACCTCGGTGAAGATCTCGGCGACCTGCTCGGCCATCGCCACCGACACCTCGCGGTTCGTCGCGATGACGCCGCCGTACGCGCTCACCGAGTCGCACTCGTGAGCCTTGCGGTGCGCCGCGGCGATGTCATCGGCCACCGCGATACCGCACGGGTTGGCGTGCTTGATGATCGCCACGCACGGCTCGCTGTGGTCGTGCGCAGCGCGCCAGGCCGAGTCGGCGTCGACGTAGTTGTTGTACGACATCTCCTTGCCGTGCAGCTGAGCCGCGGCCGCGAGCCCGGTCGCTTCGCCGCCGGAGACGTACAGCGCGGCGGGCTGGTGCGGGTTCTCGCCGTAGCGCAGCGCGGAGCGCCGCTCCCAGGTCTCCCCGATCCAGCCGGGGAACACCGAGTCGTCCCCGGTCGGCACCTTGCTCATCCAGGACGCCACGGCGACGTCGTACGACGCGGTGTGCCGGAACGCGGCCGCTGCCAGCTCGACCCGGTCGGCCAGCGTGAAGCCGCCCTCGCGGACCTGCTCCAGCACCCACTCGTAGCGGCTCGGGTCGACCACGACAGCGACGTTCGCGTGGTTCTTGGCGGACGCCCGCACCATCGCCGGCCCGCCGATGTCGATCTGCTCGATCACCTCGTCCGGCGCGGCGCCCGAGGCCACCGTCTGCACGAACGGGTACAGGTTCACGATCAACAGGTCGAACGGCGCGATGCCCAGGTCGCGCAGCTGGTCCGCGTGCTCCTGGCGGCGCAGGTCGGCGAGCAACCCGGCGTGCACCCGCGGGTGCAGGGTCTTGACCCGTCCGTCGAGCGCCTCCGGGAAACCGGTGAGCTCCTCGACCGGGGTGACGGGCACGCCCGCGGCGGCGATCGTGCGGGCCGTACCGCCGGTGGACACGATCTCCACGCCGGCGGCGTGCAGCCCGGTGGCCAGCTCCAGCAGGCCCGACTTGTCGGACACGCCGATCAGCGCGCGGCGAACTGCTCGCCGCTCCTGCGAGTTCGTGGTCACGGGATACTCACCTTCCGTCCCTGCACGGTCCAGCCGTGCAGTGCCAGCTGTTCCAGGGTGTCGACCAGCAGCCGCCGCTCGACGGCCTTGATCCGCTCGTGGAGGCTCGCCTCGTCGTCGTCGGGCCGCACCTCGACGGCCTCCTGCGCGAGGATCGGCCCGGTGTCCACGCCGGCATCCACCACGAACAGCGTGCAGCCGGTGACCCGGACTCCATACTCCAGCGCGTCCCGCACCCCGTGCATGCCGGGGAACGACGGGAGCAGCGCGGGGTGGCTGTTGAGGTACCGGCCGGCGAAGTGGGCCAGGAAATCGGCGCCGACGAGCTTCATGAACCCGGCGGAGACCACCAGGTCCGGCTCGTGCTCGGCGCAGGCCTCGGTCAGCGCGCGGTCCCACTCGGCGCGGTCGGCGTGGTCCTTGACCCGGCGCACGAAGGTCGGCACCCCGGCGCGCTCGGCGCGGGCCAGTCCCTCGATGCCGTCGCGATCGGCGCCCACCGCGACCACCTGCACCGGGAAGTCCGGCGAACTGGTCGCGTCGAGCAGCGCTTGCAGCAGGGTTCCGGATCCGGACACCAGCACGACGACCCGTGCGGGGCCGTCGGTGGCGAACCGGGTTGACTTCGAGTGCTCGGCGGCGCTCGGCTGGTCGGGCGTACTCGGATTCAGCGTTCGCTCCTGACATGCCTCGGCACGATCTCCCGAAGCAGCGTAAGCGCTGATTGCGGCGCCGACGTCGCCAGGGCCCGGGCGAGTGGCGCAGCCCTCACCTCCGGTCGTCTCCGGTGAGGTCGCCGTCGAATTCGGTGGGATCGATCTCGGCGGGCTTGCTCCGGGGCGGTTCGGACTCCGCGGCCTCGCGGGCGTGCGGAATCTCCGGTACCAGGTCGTCCAGTTCCAGGGCATCCGCGTCGGTTGCCTCGGCCTCGGACGCGTTGTCGTCCACCGGGGTGCCAGCTCGATCGCCGTCGACATCGGTGGCGTCGTCAGCGCCGGTTTCGGTGTCGTCGGCGGCGTCCGAAGCGGAGGCATCGGACGGATCGCCGGTTGCGTCGTCCTTCGAGGTCGCCTCGTCCGCGGAGTCGGCGCCCGCCGTGGTCGAACCCGTGGTCTCCTCGGCATCCGCCTGGTCCGCGCCGAGCTCGTCGTCGAGGTCCGGCCCAGCCAGCCACGTGACGGCGGCGGCAGGGATGGCGATCCAGCACAACGTCGCCGCAGCCAGTGCGACCGGCTGCAGCGTCACCTGGCCGAACGGACCATTGCCCAGATCGCCCCCGGCAACGTGCGCGAGCAGCAGCGTTCCCATCGCCGCGACCGCTGCCGCCACGCCGACCGCGAGCAGCCTGCGTGCCAGGGACCCGGGCACCCGGCGCGCGGAGGTCCCGACGAGGAGGCCGACGACCAGAGGCAACCCCAGCACGATCGCCCACCAGGCCGCCGAATCGTGCGTCGGCAGGACGGCGAGCAGCGGCAGGTCCGGCACCGGACCCGGCGCGACGTGCAGTGGCTGAATCTCGAGCCGCCCGATCGACAGGCCCGTTCCGGCGGCGAAGGACCAGCCCGCCACGACTGCATTCGGGAGGTAGAGCAGCGACAACAGCGTGGCGCCGATCGCGTCGCCGGCCGTGCTCCCGAGCCGAGCGAGGGCGGCGACCATCTCCGGCGCCGACAGGCAGATCCCGGCCAGCAGCACCACTCCACCGGCAGCGACGAGCGCGGCCAGCGCCAACAGGCCGAGGCGCAGGCCCGACCAGACCTCGGCCTCGACCCGTTCCCAAACCAGGTAGATCAACCCGCACCGGTTCGCCACGCCTGCCGCAGAGGCGATCGTGGCTACCAGCCCGCAGCTCAGGAACGCATCAACCGGGACCGCGTTCACCGGACCGTCCAGCACCACGGCGATGGCGGTGCCGACGAAGGCGTGCACCAGCCCCATCGCCGTGATCAACGGCCATGCCTGATCCGGACGGCGCAGTCGGGATCGCCGCGCGACCCAGGCGGATGCGGCGGCGATCAGCAGCATCACCAGCACGGTGGGCAGCAGCGGCAGGATGCTCAGCGGCGCGTCCGTGATCTTCAGCGCGGTCTGGTGCAGCGCGAGCCACCCGGGCAGGGCCGCCACCAGGACGACGACCGGGTCGAACTGCGCGCTGCCCGCGGTCGCCATCACCAGCGCTATCAGTCCTGCGGCGACCAGGTAACCGGCGAGCAGGACGGCGCCGACGGCCACGGCGAGCAACCACCAGCGGATCCCGTGCCGGCGTTCGCGGGGACCGTCGGCGATGGCGTGGGGGATCGAGTCGAGCACTGACACGCAGCCGAATGTCGCATCGAAGTTACGCCGAACGGGTCACAACACGCCGTTGCTTCCGCCCATCGTGCGATAACGGTCGTCCACATTGGACATTACCGATGCTGCGAGTCACCGCCCGGAGCTCCGTGCCGAAAGCGCTCTTCCGATTCCGCGGTAGCCCCTGCGAACACCGCGCGGGCGGCCTCGCCACCAGCACGAACCGGTGACAAGGCCGCCCGCGCGACGAGCGGATCGAACGGATCAGAAGCTGGACGGATTGGCGCCGGGGTGCGGCATCTGCTGAGTGCCCTGCGGACCGGAACCCTGGCTCGGCTGCGCCGGCTGGCCGGACGGGTTCGACGTCGGCGCGGACTGGCCGGACTGCGGCGGCTGGCTCGGCTGACCGGACGGGCTCGACTGCGGCGCGGACGGGCTCGACTGCGGCGGTTGCCCCGACGGTCCGGGCTGACCAGGCTGGTTCGGGGACTGGAAGCCACCGGAGGCGGGCTCCCAACTGCCGGGCTGCTGGGACTGCGGGCCGGCCGCCGGGCTCCAGCCGCCGCTCGGCTGACCGAACTGGCCGGGCTGGTTCCAAGCCGGCGCACCGGGACCACCCGGGCCACCGGGACCGCTGGGGCCACCAGGCCCACCGGGCCCACCCGGACCACCGGGGCCGCCATGCCCACCGGGACCGGCCGGGCCGCCGGGCTTGCCCGACTGGAACGGGGCGGACTGGCCGAAGGGCGGCTTCGGGGGCTGCGCGGGCTTCGACGGCGCGTTGATGATGCCGCCCTCCATCAGCAGGATGCCGACCACGGCACCCAGCTGAACGATGGACAGCAGCAGAAGCACCACGACGATCCCGCCGGAGCCACCGCCGACCAAGTCCTGGAGCAGGCTGAGGGTCGCGTAGGCGGACAGCGGCGCGGCCGCGAACAGCGCGTTCGGCGTCTTCGGCACGAACCGCAGACCCGCCAGCGCGGCGGAGACGATCAGGGAGAACCCGACGAGGCTGCCGATCGCCACGCCGGCGACGCCGTCGAAGAAACCGATCAGGTAGCCGATCAGACCGGCGCCGGCCGCCACCAAGGCCAGGATCTCGTTGAGACCGAGCGAAACGCCGGGGCGTCCCGGGGCGGCCGGCGGCGGCGACTGGGGGAAGGGCGCGGACATGGCTGGACGGACTCCTCGCTTCAACACTCGGGGGCGGAGCTTGCTGACGGTATCGAATCAACCGGTTTCGGTGTACCGGAATACCGCCGAACCGGGACTTTCCTGCGGGCTCCGGCGAAGCGCTCGCGATTCCGTCGGCCCCGCACAAAAGCATGCAGACAGCCACCGGGGCCGGACGCCCGAAGGCGTCCGGCCCCGAAAAGGACGTGTCGAGATCGGGCTCAGCCCTTGACGATCTCACGCATCAGCTTGGCGGTCTCGCTCGGCGTCTTGCCGACCTTGACCCCAGCGGCCTCCAGGGCCTCCTTCTTCGCCGCGGCGGTGCCGGACGAACCGGAGACGATGGCGCCCGCGTGGCCCATGGTCTTGCCCTCCGGCGCGGTGAAACCGGCCACGTAGCCCACCACCGGCTTGGTGATGTTGGCCTTGATGTAGTCGGCCGCCCGCTCCTCGGCGTCCCCACCGATCTCGCCGATCATGACGATCGCCTCGGTCTCCGGGTCGTCCTCGAAGGCCTGCAGCGCGTCGATGTGGGTGGTGCCGATGATCGGGTCACCACCGATGCCGACGGCGCTGGAGAAACCGATGTCCCGCAGCTCGTACATCATCTGGTAGGTCAGCGTGCCCGACTTGGACACCAGACCGATCTTGCCCGGGCCGGTGATGTCGGCCGGGATGATGCCGGCGTTGGACTTGCCGGGCGAGATGATGCCCGGGCAGTTCGGCCCGATGACCCGGGTCTTGTTGCCCGTGGCGTTGGCGTGCGCCCAGAAGTAGGCCGAGTCGTGCACCGGGATGCCCTCGGTGATGACCACGGCCAGGCCGATCTCGGCGTCGATGGCCTCGATCACGGCGTCCTTGGCGAACTTCGGCGGCACGAAGACGACCGACACGTCGGCGCCGGTCTCCTTCATGGCCTCCTTGACGCTGCCGAAGACCGTGAGCTGCTTGCCCTCGATCTCGACGGTCTGCCCGGCCTTGCGGGCGTTCACGCCGCCGACGATGTTGGTGCCGGAGCGCAGCATCCGAGCGGTGTGCTTGGTTCCTTCAGAGCCGGTGATGCCCTGAACGATGACCTTGCTGTTCTCGTTGAGGAAGATAGCCATGGCCTCATGCCCCCGCAGCCAGCTCGGCGGCCTTGTCGGCCGCACCGTCCATGGTGTCCACCATCGTCACGACCGGGTGGTTGGCCTCGGCCAGGATGCGGCGACCCTCTTCGACGTTGTTGCCGTCGAGCCGGACGACCAGCGGCTTGGTGGCCTCGTCGCCCAGGATCTTCAGCGCCTGCACGATGCCGTTGGCAACCGCGTCGCAGGCGGTGATTCCGCCGAAGACGTTGACGAACACCGACTTCACGGCCGGGTCACCGAGGATGACGTCCAGGCCGGCGGCCATGACCTCGGCGGAGGCGCCGCCGCCGATGTCCAGGAAGTTCGCCGGCTTCACACCGTTGTGCTTCTCGCCGGCGTAGGCGACCACGTCGAGGGTGGACATGACCAGCCCGGCACCGTTACCGATGATGCCGACCTCGCCGTCCAGCTTGACGTAGTTGAGGCCCTTCTCCTTGGCCTTGGCCTCGAGCGGGTTCTCCGCTTCCTTGTCCACCAGCTCGGCCTGCTTGGCCTGGCGGAACGCGGCGTTCTCGTCGAGGGTGACCTTGCCGTCCAGCGCGATGATCTTGCCCTGCGGGTCCTTGACCAGCGGGTTGACCTCGACCAGCGTGGCGTCTTCGGCGACGAAGGTCTCCCACAGCTGGACGATCACGTCGGCGACCTGGTCGGCGACCTCGGCCGGGAACTTGGCGGCGGTGACGATCTCCCGCGCCTTGTCCTGGTCGACGCCCTCGATCGGGTCGATCGCGATCTTCGCCAGCGCCTCGGGCTTGGTCGCCGCGACCTCTTCGATCTCCATGCCGCCCTCGACGGAAGCCATCGCGAGGAAGTTGCGGTTGGCGCGGTCGAGGAGGAACGAGAAGTAGTACTCGTCGGCGATGTCGGAGGCGGTGGTGACCAGCACCTTGCGGGTGATGTGGCCCTTGATGTCCAGGCCGAGGATCGCCTCGGCCTTGGTCTCGGCCTCATCGGGGTTCTCGGCCAGCTTGACGCCACCGGCCTTACCGCGGCCCCCGGTCTTGACCTGGGCCTTGATCACAACGGGCCCGCCCAGTTCTGCGGCGGCTGCCTTGGCCCCTTGCGGATCGGTTGCCACGGCGCCGGGCAGCGTCGGCACTCCGTGGGAGGCGAAGAGCTCCTTCGCCTGGTACTCGTACAGGTCCACTCGACTCTCCTGCGACGTCGGTGTCGGACTCGGTGACGATATCGACCTGCGAGGACGCATGGGGCGGCGCACCCGGTGAACTGCCTCACCTGAGGTTGGGCATTAGGCCTGGTCGAACCGTCCAGCACGGGGATTGGCCTGCTCCGCAGGCTCGATATCGACGTTCGTGGTGACGAACGGAACAGCGCACCGTGACGGTGTGCCAGGCATTGTCGACCGCGCCGCGCGCGCCGGCAAGGCGGCAGATCGAGTGATCCGCCCGCGGCGAACGGCCCAGCACCCACGCCTCTGCGACCTCGGCGTTTCCCCTGATCACACGAACCGTGCGGATTCCGCACAGTGGCGCACACGACCTCGTCACGCCGGCGATGGACTGGTTGGCGCCGATAGATGACGTGAACGGGCCGTTCGCCTCATCCACCCGACGCCAGCGTGCACTGCCGGCGTGGGCCGACCCCGGAACGAACGGGGCGTTCACTCCCGCCGCTCGACGCGGGCAGCTGCTCCAGCGACCATCGCCCATACCTGCGGGAACTCCGCCCCGGGGCCGCTGGGCATGATCAGGAACCGTTCCTTATTACTGTCGCTCGCCGGGCACTCGGGCGGCCGCGATCGACGTTCCGAGCAGCACCACCACGCAGGCCGCTCCGAACCACAGACCCAGGCCGGGCTCCGAGCCCGGTAGCCGTTCCGCAGTCAGCGGGAACTCGAGCACCCGGACCGCCACGACGAGCGCCGCCGCGCAGAGCAGCGCCGCAGCGCGAGGCGGTCGGCACATCGGCGCCAGCACCGACGCTCCGACCACGGCGGCCAGCGCGATCACCAGTCCCCAGGACGTCGTCCCGAAGGCGGTGAACACACCGGGCGCCGTGTAGTCCGGGGCGGTGAGCACCGGGAAGCTGAACGCACCGGCCCCGAGCAGCAGCGCGAGGAGCGACGGAACCAGCACCATGCGGTGCATCGCCATTTCCGTCAGATCCACGTCGTCGCGTTCGACCGCACCGGCGATGGCCGCGACGATCGCCGCGGATGCGGCGAACAGGACCGCGATCCCGGCCGCCCAGGCTCCGATCCCGGCGCTTGCGTCCGCTGCCTGCACGGCGGTGAACACCGCGTCGAGCACCCCGGCCGCCGCGAACGGGATCACCACCCAGACCACCGTCAGAATCGGGCGCAGCCATCCGGCGAGGCGTGGCAGCAGCAGTCCGATGCCCAGCGCCACCAGCAAGAAGCCGGCGGGCCACAGCAGCCGCGCCGGGTACGGGGACGGGTCGCGCAGCCCGAAGGGCATCTCCACCTGCGGCGCGGCCGCCGCAAGCAGCGCCAGCGCACCGGCGACCAGGGCGAGCACGGACGAGGCGGTGATCAACCGGGTCAGCGCGGGCAGGCGGAGATCGTCGGTCGACTCGCCGGAATCGGCGCGCCCGGCGGGCACGGCCAGCACCACCAATGCGACCACCGCGACCACGACGAGCACCGGACCCCAAGCCAGCTGGACCTGGTCGAGCACCGCCGCGGACACCAGCGGCGGCACGGCCACGCAGGCCAGCGCCGCAGCCATCCCGAGCAGCCCGCCGCGGGCGAACTCCGGGTCGGTGGAGCCCGCCAGGAATCCGGCGGTGCTCGGCGCGGCGACAGCGAGCAGGATGCCGCCGATCAGCAGCACCACCGGCCCGTCCAGCGCCGGGTGCGGCAACAGGTACGGGTCCTCGGAGGCGAACGGCGCCATCAGAACGCCGACGGCCGCGATCACGCCGGCGCACAGCACGAGCGTGAGCAGGCCTTGCCGGTGCGAACCGGCGCCCTCATCGCCGTGCCCGATGCCCCGAACTGCGAGAACACCGGCGACGATCGCCGCGACATGCCCGGCGAGGAGCAACCAGACACCGGCCGAAGGGGCGAGGACGTCGAGGGTTTCCACCCGGAGCAGCTCGGGCCTGGCGGCCAGACCGGGGTCGGCGACGAACTGCAGATCCAGCACCAAGCGGCCCGGCGCGAGCGCCGCCGGGCCGACGAGCACGGCCGCCGCCGTTCCGAGCCGCCCACGCTTGGCGAAGACGAAGGCCAGCGCGGGGGCGAGCAGGGAGAGCGCCAGCAAAAGGGGCCATGCCAGGAACGCCGCCGAGGCACCGGGCTCGACGAGCCCGAGCAATGGACCGAGGCCGACGAACAGAGCACCGGCGGCGGCCACCACGATCGCGGCCCGCAGTCGGATCGGCAGATCGAGATCGGGCTGCGGATTCGCGGCGAGAGCCGAGGAACCGCCGGACGGATGGTCGGGCCGCGCAGTCACCGCGCAGACGCTAGCAACCCCGGACGGCGGCGGCACCTACCGGTCGCACGCTCAGGGACATCCCCTAGGACCGACCGAACGGAGCACCGCCGAGTGCCCATCAAGCCGCTCTTGGAGTGTGACTCGCGACACATTTCATTACCGCGAGACAACTTGATCGAGACACGTCCGCGTCAGCTGCGGGCCGATCGATCTACCTCGTTCCGATCACGAAGCCGCTGGCAGCTCCGCTGCGCGACGACCACACCCAGTATCCACACGACCCCGACAATCGGGCCCGCCGCGCGCCTCCCAGGCACGTTCCGTAGCCGCGACACCACGGACGGGGATTTGCCCCTAGGGGATCACCTTGGTTACTGTCCCCCGGTCCGTTGTCACGGTCTGATCACGAAGGACAACCTTCGGCCGGTTCCCCGACCGGCCCCGGGATCCCCGCCCGGAAACGTGATCCGGCTCCCCGAGACGGAAGGGCAGGCATTGGCTCGACACCGCTCCCCCGGCGGCGAAGAACACTCCCCGGGCTGTGCGGAGGCGTCCCCCGACGACCCCTCCAGCAGTCCGGCGAAGACCCGGGGCTCCTCACCCGCATCGGTCTGGCGCGGCCGCGTGGTCGTCGCCGCCGTCGCAGCCGGCGCCTTCGCGGCCGCCGGGCAGTCGATGGCCGCAGGTGAAGGGCACGCCGCCCCGGACCACGACGACTTCAACCCGTCGGACGCATCGGCCTCGTTCAACACCGCGCTGGCCGACGAGTCCTACACCGGCGTCGGCGGCAGCGCTCCCGCTCCGGCGATGCTCCCGGTCGCGCAGACCACCGACGTCAGCTCCGAGATGGATCAGCTCAAGAAGAGCGAGCGGATCACCCAGGAGCGCGACGCCGCCCGCATCGCCGCCGAGGAGGCAGCGCGGGCCCCGAAGTACGTGCTTCCCGCAGCCGGCAGCTTCACCTCCGGTTTCGGTGGTCGCTGGGGCACCACGCACTACGGCATCGACATCGCCAACGCCAAGGGCACCCCGATCTATTCCGTCGCCGACGGCGTCGTGATCGAGGCGGGCCCGGCCAGCGGTTTCGGCCTGTGGGTGCGGGTGCAGCACGAGGACGGGACGATCACCGTCTACGGCCACGTCAACACCATCACGGCCAAGCAGGGCACGAAGGTGAAGGCCGGCGACCAGATCGCCACCATGGGCAACCGCGGCTTCTCCACCGGTCCACATCTGCACTTCGAGGTGTGGAACACCAGCGGCAAGAAGATCAACCCGCTGCCCTGGATGCAGGCCCGCGGCATCTCGCCCGCGTAGGCATCCGCGCGAGTTCGGAAGTGGCGTCGACGACCGTCGGCGCCACTTCTGCTTCCAGCCGTCTGCGAAGTCGGCGCCCCAGCGAACTCGCCGCGCGCCTGCAGGTCGGCCCGCGCACCGTCCGCCTCGACATCGACCGACATCGAGGCTCGGCCGTCTGGGCGAGGCGGCGATCGGCACGGAAGGCGGCTACCGCCTGAGCGCAGGCAAGGTCATGCCGTCCCTGCTGCTCGACGGCGAGGAGACCGTGGCCGTTCGTGGCCTGCCTTCGCCTAGCGGCGAGGAACATCGGGCGCTGGCCAAGCTCCAACAGGTTCTGCCCTCGCGGCTGCGGCGGGTCAAGGCCCTTGGCTCGACGACCGTGCCGCTGACGCCGGCCAACGCGATCACCGGCCGGAACTTCACCTACCGCGCCGCGAGCAAGCACCTGGTCGAGCCACACCGGCTCCGGCACCTGCCGGCCCACGACAACGATCGCGAGGACTGGCGGGGCCTTCCGCATCGACCGGATCCCCGAGCCCTGTCCGACGGGAACCCGGACCCAAGTCTCGAAGAGGTCACCGCTTTCATCGAGCAGAAGCCGTTCAGCCTCACTCTGGCCTACCCTGCGCGCACCGATCGAGCAGATCTCCGCGAGCCTCGGCGATCAGGTCGATCTGGCGCCGATCATCGAGGGCAGCTGCCTGTTGCGCAGTGCACGAGCCCGCCGAACTCGTCGAGCAGGGTCACGACTCTCGCTGCCGGTGCCACTTCTGCATCAGATCAGGGATCTCGGCACGGAGGAACTCGAAGAACCGGCGGGTCTCGTCCAGGCGCCTCCCGGGCCCCGTTTCCTCTCCGACCGCGGCCACGCCTTCGGCGAGGGTCCGCTCCCAGCCGAGCATTTCCGCGTCGCGCTGGACGATGCTCGCGTACCAGACGTCGTCGAACACCCGGTAGTGATCGCGCCGCTCGCCGGGACCCCGCTCCCGCACCACCAGCTTGACCTGCACCAGGTAGCGGACCGCGCCGGACACCGCCGCCGGGCTCACGTCCAGCACCTCGGCGAGCTCGCTCGCCGTCCGCCGCCCCTCGTCGGCGACCAGCAGGCTCGCGAACACCCGCGCCGCCATGCGCGGGAAGCCGGCGCCGGTCAGGTCCAGGGCGAACCGCTCGACGAACCGCAGCACCTCGTCCTCCGCGCGTTCCGCCATGTCCCCATCCTCAGCAACCGTGTCGATCACTCGAAAGATTTTATACGTTTTCTTTATTTCACGAATTTGTGAAACAAGTGTAGCTTGGGCCGCGTGACCGAACAGATCCGGTTTACCGGCGCTCAGCAGACGCTCCTCGGCCCCCTCTACGCCCGGGCCATGGACAACCGCAGGCCCGATCCGGTGCTCGGCGACGAGACGGCGGACCGGCTGCTCGACCGCATCGACTTCGACTTCCACAGGCTGTTGGGCTCGGGAGATCAGATGGCGGTGATCCTGCGGGCCAAGCAACTCGACGACTGGGCGGGGCGCTACCTCGCCGAGCACCCCGACGCGGTGGTGCTGCACCTGGCGTGCGGCCTGGACAGCCGGGCGTTCCGGCTCGCCGTTCCCGCCGACGTGCGCTGGTACGACATCGACATGCCCGACGTGATCGAGCTGCGGAACCGCCTCTACCCGCAGGGCCCGGCGAACTACCGCACCATCGCGGCATCGGTGACCGATCGGGACTGGCTCGACGAGATCCCGACCGGGCGGCCGACTCTGGTCATCGCCGAGGGCCTGACGATGTACCTGACCGAGGCGGACGGCGTGGACCTGCTGCGCCGGCTGGTCGAGCGCTTCGAGATCGGCGAGATGATCTTCGACGCGGTGCTGCCGTGGACCGTGACGGCCGCGCGCTTCTCCGGGTTCCTGCAGCGAACGGGCGCCTCCTTCCACTGGGGCATCGGCGATCCCCACGCCCTCGAACTGCGCGTGCCCGGCCTCCGGCTGCGGCAGGAACTGCCGATGATGGACCTGCCGGCCGTGGCGAAGATGCGCGCGACCGACCGCGCGATCGCGAAGGTCATGAACACCACCCCGGCGCTGCGCAAGGCCATGCGACTGCTGCACTACAGCTTCGAACACCAGGAGCGCGAGAAGGTCGAGCTGACCGGCGCGCAGGCGACGATGCTCGCCACGCTCTACCTGCGCGCGCTGGACAACCGGTCGGCGGACCCGATGCTCGGCGACCGGCACGCCGACAAGGCCGTTCAGCGCATCGACTTCGACTTCGGCAAGTTCAAGTTGCGCGCGCACAACGCCGGTTCCGTGGCGATGCGCGCCAAGGCGCTGGATCGCTGGGTCGAGGAAGCCCTGCGCCCCAGCATGACTGTCCTGCACCTGGGTTGCGGGCTGGACAGCCGCTTCGAGCGGATCAACCCGCCGGAGAGCGTCGAGTGGTACGACATCGACCAGCCCGACGTCATCGAGCTGCGCCGCCGCCTCTTCCCGGAACGCCCGCACCACCACACCATCGCCTCGTCGGTGACCGCGCCCGGCCTGCTCGACGGCATCCCCGGCGACCGGCCGGTCCTGGTGGTCGCCGAAGGGCTCACGATGTACCTGTCCGAAGTGGATGGTCTGGCGCTGCTGCGCCGCGTCATGGGGCACTTCCCCAGCGGAGAGCTGATCTTCGACGCCTTCAGCAGCCTGGGGGTCCGGGTGTCCAACCGCTTCAACCCTGCGGTGGTCCACGCCGGAGCGCGCCTGCACTGGGGCATCGATGAGCCGCGAGCGCTGGAATCCAGCGTGCGCGGGCTGCGGTTCGTCACCGAGTGGTCGTTCACCGATGCGCCGGAACTCGACAGGTACCCGCTCCCGGCGCGCGCCGCCATCCGCGCGTCCGGGCGCATCACCGCGATGCGGCGGATGGGCCGGATGCTCCGCTACCGCTTCTGACCCAAGCGCCGGGCGACTCGATCGGGAGGCGCACGGTCAGTTCCTCCGACCCCGCGCGCCGGTCGGTTGCCTGGCGTCCTCAGCGGGAAACCTGGTGGCATCGAGTTCCCGCCACCGAGCTCGTCGGCGATCACGAAATCCACGAGCTCTCGGCGGCTGCTCCGGTGTCGTACGGCAGCGCACGTCCCGCCCGGGCTTGCGTGGAACGGCGGGCCGCCCGCTGCCGTGGCACGGTTTCGCCAGGAGGTGGTTGCGATGATCAACGGCGCGCACTTGCTGCTGTTCAGCCGGGACGCCGAACGGGACCGGGCGTTCCTCCGCGACGTGCTCGGGTTCGACGCCGTCGACGCCGGGGACGGGTGGCTTATCTTCGGGCTGCCGCCCGCGGAACTCGCCACCCATCCCACCCACGGCGAGCCCACCTGCGAGCTCTACCTGATGTGCGACGACATCGCCGTCACCATCGGTGAGCTGCAGGAGAGCGGCGTCGAGATAACCCGCCCGGTCAGCAACGAGGGCTGGGGACTGCTCACCGCGCTCCGCCTGCCCAGCGGCGCCGAAATCGGGCTCTACGAACCCAAGCACCCCCGCCCGGCCGGGATGTAGGCGAGGCCGTGCGCGCCGGGCTCGCCACGCCGTTCGATCGGCAGGGTCGCCAGCGTGCTCTGGGTTTCGAGGTCGACGACGGAGACCGTCGAGGACATCACGGCGGACACGTAGGCGCGCGTGCCGTCGGGCGAGGACGTGATGGTGAGCGGGAAGCTGCCGACCTCGACGCTGCCGAGCGGCTCGTAGGTGCCCGGCGCGTAGCTCAGCAGCCGCCCGGCTTGCTGCTGGATGAGGGCCGGGTCACCGTCGAACCGGAGCCCGCCGACGAGCAGCGTGCCGGTGCTGGTGATGTGGACCGCGAGCACGGGCTCCTCGGTGCGGATCGTGCGGACGATGTCGTTGGTCTCGGTGTCGATCACCTCGATGGCGGTCGGGACGTCGGGGGCCCCGGCCTTCGGCGTGGCCACGCAAACGTGCTTGCCGTCAGGGGTGACGGCGATTCCTTCGCTGCCCGCGACCGGCACCTGGCGCAGCAGCCGGCCGGCTTCCAGGTCGACCGCGGAGACGAACGGGGCCTCCTTGTTGCTCGCGTAGCCGCGACGCCCGTCCGGCGTGATCACGAACCAGTGCGGGCCCGGCGCCTCGGTGTCGATGCGGCCGATCGGCTTGCGGGTCTTCGTGTCGAGCACGACCACGCCGCCCCGCCCGGCGGGCCCGGCCTCGACGCTGACGTACAGCCGCCGGTTCTCGGCGTCCAGCGCCAGGCCGTGCGGGCCATGCTCCGGTGAGAGGTCCACGACCTCGACGATCTCGCGCGCATCGGCGTCGATGACCACCACCTCGTGAGCCCGGCCGGTGTTCTCGTCGTAGTAGCCCGAGCGGTAGGCGATCGTGCAGTAAAGGACTCGGTGCTCGGGATCGAAGCAGAGCTCGTGCGGTTCCGCAGGCATTTCGAGGGTTTCGAGCGGCTGGTGGGTGATCGCGTCGTAGAAGCTCACGGTGGGGCCGCTCTGGCTGACCACTGCCAGCACGTCGCCGGTCTGCATGGCCGGTTCTCCTCAGGTCGAAAGGTTCCCGCCGGTGCGGGATCATCTCCACCTTGGGCCGGACAAACCGTTGCCGCGATGGCAAAGCCGGCACGCAATACTTGCCCCGCGCGCAATACTGCTGGTGGCCAACACTCTTCGCGACAGATGTGACCGACGTCATAATGGAGTTCTGAGTGTCCACAATGGACTTGAACCTGCTGGTGGCACTGGACGCGCTGCTGCACGAGCAAAGCGTGACGCGCGCCGCGGAACAGCTGCAGACCTCGCCCGCAGCCATGAGCCGGACGCTCGGCCGGATCCGCCGCATCCTGCACGATCCGATCCTGGTGCGCGCCGGTCAGAGCATGGTCATGACGCCGTTCGCCGCAGCGATGCGCGACGACGTGCATTCCGTCATCGAGCAATCGCGCACGCTGCTCAGCCGCGGCGCGGCGTTCGACCCCGCCTCGCTGTCCCGCACCTTCACCTTGCAGACGAGCGATCTCCTGATCGACGCGCTGACGCCCGGACTGCTCGCGGCGGCGGGGAACGACGCGCCGGGAGTGACGCTGCGGTTCGCCTCCGAAGCCGTCGAGGACACCCGCGCCCTGCGCGACGGCCTGATCGATGTCGAACTCGGGGTGCTCAAGCACCTCGATCCCGAGACCTGCACGGCGCCGTTGACGTCGCTGCGGTTGGTCGGCGCGGTTCGCTCCGAGCATCCGCTGGCTCGCGGCCGGGTCACACCGCAGCGATTCGGCGCGTCCGAGCACATCAGCGTTTCGCGGCGCGGTCACGCGCGGGGGCCGGTGGACGAGCGATTGGCCAAGCTGGGGATCCAGCGGCGAGTCGCGGTCGTGCTGCCCAGCCACACCGCCGCACTGCTGCTGGCGAGGGAGACCGATCTCGTCTGCCTGACAACGGAATCCGCGGCGCGACGACTCGGCCTGCACACCTTCGAGGTGCCGCTGGACCTCCCGGGGCTGGAGGTGGGCATGGCGTGGCATCCCCGCAACGACGCGGACGCGGCCCACCAGTGGCTGCGGGCCCGCATCCGGGACACCGTCGCCAGCCTCGACTCCGCCAGCGGCGCGATTCCCTGACCAGCCCCTGGCAGACACCACGCCCAGCGATTTCGATCGCGGGCGCCGCCGAGTCCGGTGCCACCCCGCGCCGCTTGGAGGTTCAGGAGGCTCCGAAGGCGCGAGCCAGGGCCAGGCTGTCCTCGTACGTGACGTAGCGGGTGATCTTCCCGCCTTCCACCGTGAAGTGGAAGGCGAAGGGTGACACGAACGGCCTGCCGGTCGCCTTGACGATCTGCCGCATGCGGCCAAGGACGACCGCGTCCGCCCCGTCCACGAGGATGCGCTCCACCGCGAACTCCTCCGGCTGGAGATGCGTGTGCAGCGACGCGAAGAACTCCGCCGCTTCCGCCCGCGTGGCTCGCCGCCCGGTCCAGGGCACGTCGTCCGCACCGTAGATGTCCCACTCGATGCGGTCGGCGAAGAGGTCGGCCAACGAGCCGATCTCGCCGTCGCCCAGTCGGCGGTAGAACTCGTCCACGACTGCCCGGGTTTCGCTCACGACGCACCTCACGAGGTTGTGCTTCCTGCTACCGCAGTACCAAACCTCGGCCGGCCGCCGGGTATTCCACCGCACCCCAAGCATTGTCCATTTAGGACACCGAGCCGCTCACCGGGTCAGAGCTTGCTGATCGGCACGCTGCCGATCAGCATCAGGCGAACCGTGCCGGAGCTGCCGAAGTCGATCGTCGCGGTGGCCCGCGGCCCCTCGCCCTCGGTGGACAGCACCGTGCCCAGGCCGTACTTGTCGTGGGTGACCCGGTCGCCGGCCGCCAGCTTGATGGCGACCGTGTCCTTCCAGCCCTTCATACCGGTGCTGCGCATGCCGCGCTCCGCCAGCCCGGCCTGGGCGGAATCCGACCCGGTGCGGTCGAAACCGCCGCGGCTGCCCCAGGTGCTGCGCACCTGCGGGGCGGCTCGCTCCGGTTCGATCCGACGCCAGTGCATCAGCTCGTCCGGGATCTCGGTGAGGAACCGGGACGCCGGGTTCGTCATCGGCTGTCCCCACGCCGAGCGCATGAGCGCCCGTGACAGGTACAGCCGCTGCCGGGCACGGGTGATGCCCACGTACGCCAGCCGCCGTTCCTCCGCCAGCTCGGCCGGGTCGCCGAGCGCCCGCGAGTGCGGGAACACGCCGTCCTCCCAGCCGGTGCAGAACACCACCGGGAACTCCAGGCCCTTCGCGGTGTGCAGGGTCATCAGGGTGACCACCCCGTCCCCGGACTCCGGCAGCGAATCCGCGTCCGCCACCAGCGAGACGCGCTCCAGGAACGCCGACAGCGAGTCGTCCGCGGGCAGCCCCAGCGCCGCCTCCTCGGCGTCCTCCGCCGCCGGCACCGCCTCCGAGACGACCGCCTCGGCCGACGGATCGACCTCGGCCGCGGACTCGCCGACCGGCGCTCCCGCCAGGGTCTCGGTGAACTCCCGCGCGACCGTCACGAGCTCGGTCAGGTTCTCCACCCGCGTCGCGTCCTGCGGATCGTCGCTGGCTTCCAGTTCGGCGCGGTAGCCGGTGCTTTCCAGCACCTTCTCGAGGATCTCGGCGACATCGGACTCCGCCGCGACCGCCTGGAGCTCGTCGAGCAGCGCCACGAAGCCCGCGATGGCGTTCCGGGCCCGCGTGTTGAGCAGCGGAACCTGGCCGGCCGCCGCCTTCCGCAGCGCGGCGGCGAACGAGATCCGCTCCTGCTCGGCGTGCACGGCGACCACGGCCTCCGCCCGGTCTCCGATGCCGCGCTTGGGCACGTTGAGGATGCGGCGCAGGCTGACCGTGTCGTCCGGGTTGTCCAGCACTCGCAGGTAGGCCAGCGCGTCCCGGACCTCGCGGCGCTCGTAGAAGCGGACGCCGCCGACCACCCGGTACGGCAGGCCCAGCCGGATGAACACCTCCTCGAACACCCGGGACTGGTTGTTCGTCCGGTAGAACACCGCGATGTCGTTGAACGTCGCGTCGCCCTCGTCCACCAGCCGATCGATCTCACCGGCGACGAACGCACCCTCGTCGTGCTCGTTGTCCGCGACGTAGCCGACGATCCGCTCGCCGTCCCCGGCATCGCTCCACAGCCGCTTGTCGCGCCGGTTCGGGTTGCGCCGGATCACCGCGTTGGCCGCGGACAGGATCGTCTGCGTGGAGCGGTAGTTCTGCTCCAGCAGGATCGTCCTGGCCTGCGGGTAGTCGCGCTCGAACTCCTCGATGTTGCGGATCGTCGCGCCCCGGAAGGCGTAGATCGACTGGTCGGCGTCACCGACCACGCACAGCTCCGCCGGCTCGACGCCGCCGTCGGTCGTCCCGGTGCCGACCAGCTCGCGCACCAGCACGTACTGCGCGTGGTTGGTGTCCTGGTACTCGTCGACCAGCACGTGCCGGAAGCGCCGCCGGTAGTACTCCGCGACCGCCGGGTGGTCCTGCAGCAGCTCCACCGTGCGCATGATCAGGTCGTCGAAGTCCATCGCGTTGGACTCGACCAGCCGGCGCTGGTAGCCCGCGTAGACCTGGGCGACCTTGCGCTCCATGTCGTTGCCCGCCTGCTCGGCGGCGGCCTCCGGGGTCAGCAGCTCGTTCTTCAGGTTCGAGATGTGCACCGCGAGCGTGCGCGCCGGATAGCGCTTGGAGTCCAGGTCCTGCTCCCGCGCGATCATGGTGATCAGCCGCCGGGAGTCGTCCGAGTCGTAGATCGAGAAGTTGGACGACAGCCCCAGGTTCTTGGCCTCGCGGCGCAGCACCCGGACGCACATGGAGTGGAACGTCGAAACCCACATCACGTTGGCCCGCCGACCCACCAGATCGACGACGCGTTCCTTCATCTCGGCCGCGGCCTTGTTGGTGAAGGTGATCGCCATGATCTGGCCCGGGTGCACGCCACCCGCGAGCAGGTAGGCGATCCGGTTGGTCAGCACCCGCGTCTTGCCCGACCCGGCGCCGGCCACCACGAGCAGCGGCGAGCCGGTGTGCACCACCGCGTCGCGCTGCTGCGGGTTCAGGCCGTTGAGCAGGGCGTCCGGATCCGGGCCGGACCGCGAGGCGCGCCCGGATTCGTCCGACTGCGGCGATCCGTGCTGCGGAAGATCGCTCTGCCACTGGAGGTCGAGTGGGGTGCTCATCGTTGCTCCACGTTACCGGCGTGCCCGGACAAAACCCGAATCCCGGTGCCCGAACCGGACGCGCGGATCGGCTCGCCGGACGGTTCGGACACCGACACCCGAGGCCCGGGGCCCGAATCCGGCCCACCGACGGCGTGCCCGGCACAGCTCCGGCCCAATCCCCGGCCGCGAAACTCAGGGACCGCCCCGGGACTTACCCCGATCCCCCGCGCAACGCCGGCCTGGAAGGTGAGTTCCGACCGCCGAAACCGCCACGGAAACGGAACGGGCCCGCCCCATGGAGCTGATCAGCCAGATCGATGCCGCGATCCGGGAGTTCATCGCATGGGCGGCGACGCTGAACCCGTGGCTGTGCGTGCTGCTGGCGCTGGTCCTGCTGTCATTGGAAACCTCCCTCTTCATCGGTTTGCTGATCCCCGGCGAGGCGACGCTGCTGCTCACCATCGCCGTCCTCGGCGCCCGGTGGGCGCCGGCGCTGTTCGGCGCGGCCGTGCTGGGCAACGTCATCGGGCAGAGCGGGGGCTACTGGCTGGGCCGCCTGATCGGCCCCGGGCTCCGCAACACGTGGGTCGGGCGCAAGATCGGCGCGCGCCGCTGGCAGGCCGCCGAGGCGGTCGTGCACGACACCGGCGGGCGCGCGCTGATCACGACGCGATTCGTCGCCGTGGTGCACGCCGTGGTCCCGGCGGTGGTCGGCACGCTGCGGCTGCCGTACCGCCGTTTTCTGGTGCTCTCGGCGGCCGCCGGCGCGCTGTGGTCGGCGGTGCAGACCATCGTCGCGGTGGCGCTCGGCGAGGCCGCCCGGGCGGTCGGCTACGGCTGGACGGTGCTCGCGCTGACCTGCGCCGGCGGCCTTGCGGCGGGCATCTTCGTGATCCGCAGCGCGCGTCGGCAGTCCACGCGGAGGGCGGCGGAACGGGCCGGCGCGGACGCCGCCGGGAGTCATGGCCGGAGTGCTGGTCGGGACGCTGGCCTGCAGCGGATTCGGTCGTCATGACTCCAAGATCCGCGCTGCTCCCGGCACATTTCCACCGAATAACTCGAACTGGTGATCGATAACCGCCATGGTCCACCCGTTGGGATGATGGGCCCACCTCATGGCCAGGCCGATACCGGCTGTGGCAGACTGGTCGCGTGCGAACGCAGACCTACGAGTTTTTCTACGGGCCCGGGACTCCGGCGCCCGTAGCTGCGTGAGCTCAAAAACCACTACGACGCCCCGGGGTCCTCGGACTCGGGGCGTTCGCGCGTTCCGGGGGCCGGGGACGGGGCCGAATCCGGAGGAAAACGCCCGATGAACGCCACTGTGGACGGTGACCAGCCGAAGTCCGAGCCCGCCTCGGCCACGCAGGCCGCCGCGGAGGCCATCAGCAACTTCCGCGACGAGATCGACTACCTGGACGCCGAGATCCTGCGCCTGGTCAAGCGCCGCGCCGAGGTCTCCCGACAGGTCGGCCAGGCCCGCATGGCGGCCGGCGGACCGCGCATCGTCTACAACCGCGAGATGGACGTGCTCGCCCGCTACCGGGAACTCGGCCCGGAGGGCCGCGAGCTCGCGATGATCCTGCTGCGCCTGGGTCGCGGCCGCCTCGGTCACTGACGCGACCGTTCCCAGTCCCGTTTCCGACGGCGAACGTGCTGGTGGGCAGCCCAGGGCCGCCCACCAGCACGACGGGAAGAGCTCAGTGCGAGGTCCAGCCGCCGTCGATCGGGAACGACGCCCCGGTGATCGACGTGGTGCCCGGGCCGCACAACCACACCGCCAGCTCGGCGACCTCCGCCGGCTCCACCAGGCGTTTGATCGGCGTGCGGGCCAGCAGCACGTCTTCGAGGACCTGGTCCTCCGGCACCCGCAGGAGTTCCGCCTGGTCGGCGATCTGGCGCTCCACCAGCGGAGTCCGCGCGAAGCCCGGGCAGACGCAGTTGGAGGTCACCCCGTGCGGGGCACCTTCCAGCGCGGTCGCCTTGGACAGCCCTTCGATCGCGTGCTTCGCGGTCACGTAGGCGCTCTTGAACGGCGACGCGCGCAGCCCGTGCACGGACGAGATGTTGACGATCCGCCCCCAGCCGCGGTCGTACATGCCCGGCAGCGCGGCGCGCACGATCCGGAACGGCGCCTCCACCATCACCCGCAGCATCGTGCTGAAGGTGTCGGTGGGGAACCGGTGGATCGGCGCGACGTGCTGGAAGCCGGCGTTGTTGACGACGATGTCCACCCGGTCGCCGAGCGCCGCGGCGGCGTCGAGATCGGCCAGGTCGACGATCCTGGCCTCGGCGTCGATCTCTGCCGCGATGTCCTCGACCTTGGCCGCCCGGTCCACGGCGATGACCTCTGCGCCGGCCGCCGCCAGCCGGCGGGCCACCGCCGCGCCGATCCCGCTCGCCGCACCCGTGACGAGTGCTCGCTTGTCCCCCAGATCCAGGCCGTTGGTGCTGGATCGCGCAGAGCTCGCACCAACCGACCCGGCCAACCGATCGCTCATAGCCTGAGAACCTAAGGCGTGAGTCCGGTCTCAATCCAGGGCCAAATCACAACCTTTTCCACCGGCCGCCGCGGCAGTGCGGCTGACCGGGCGTTTTTCGCAGTAGTGCATTCGGCGGATCTTCCAGCGGCACCCCGGAGCCCCCGGGATTCCACCCACCCGCGACCCGCGCGCGGCATATCCGGGATATCACCCATACCGGGCACGGCGGAAACAAGGCAGACTGTGGTCATGGGTGTTCTTGCTCTTGTGGCCTTTCTCGTGACGCTGGCCGGGGTGCTCGTCGCCGCCGGACACGCGGGCTACCTCGCGATGCTGACGTCGGCCGCGAAGAAGCGCGCCGGCGGCCAGCCCGCCGTGGACTTCGCCCGGAAGCGGTTCCCGATCGCCGGTGTCGGACTGGGCGTGACGCTGCTGGCGCTGCTGATCAGCTCCGGCGACTCGGCCGGGGCGGACATCTTCGCGATGATCCTCGGCGGCGGTGGCGGCGTCGCCTCGCTCAAGGCTCTGCAGTCGACGCAGAGCAAGTTCCGCAACGGGCAGTTCTGATCGGGCGCTCAGCACGCTGAGCAGTCATATGCCAGATCAACATTGGGCCTTTCGGTGTACTCATTCGCACCGAAAGGCCTCTTTTGTTACCTCGCGTGATTGAGCGACCCCACACCGGAGTCATTGCGCCCGCCCCTTAGGCTGTGACCATGACCACGTCGCCGGAAACGTCCTCGACACTCCGCGCCCTGGTGGTCACCGCACACCCCGACGACGTGGACTTCGGGTCGGCGGGCACCGTCGCGTCCTGGGTCGCCGACGGCGTGCAGGTCACCTACTGCGTGTGCACCGCGGGTGACGCCGGCGGCTTCGACGACACCCCGCGCGAGGACATGCCGCGCATCCGGCAGGACGAGCAGCGGGCCGCCGCGGCCGCCGTCGGCGTCTCCGACGTGCGCTTCCTCGGCTATCGGGACGGGCAGGTCGTCGCGGACCTGCAGCTGCGCCGGGACATCACCAAGGTGATCCGCGAGGTCCGCCCGCACCGGGTCATCAGCCACTCCCCGGAGATCAACTGGGCGCACCTCCCGACGTCGCACCCGGACCACCGGGCCGTCGGCGAGGCGACCCTGGCCGCGATCTACCCGGACGCGCGCAACGGTTTCGCCCACCCCGAGCTGCTGCGGGAAGGGCTGGAGCCGTGGACGGTGCGCGAGCTGTGGATGTCGGAGTCACCCGAAGAGCGGATCAACCACGCGGTCGACATCACCGATCACTTCGACGCGAAGCTCGCGGCACTGGCCGCGCACCGGTCGCAGACCGCGCACCTCGACGACCTCCAGGGCATGATCCGGCGACACCTGGCACGAACGGCCGAGCGGCACGGCATGGCCGGCCGGCTCGCCGAGGCATTCCACGTTGTCGACACGTCGTGAACTCCCCGCGAGTCGCAGAAAGTCGAGATCTCCGATGCACAGCGGCAGAACCCTCGGCTGGAGCGGCCAGCTCGACTGGCCGCCGACGCCGGAACCGCCCGCGCACGGCCGGCACCGGGTCGGGGCCCCGGTGTCGTGGACACCGGCGGTCCGCCCGCGCCGGCCGGCGCACGCGCTCGGCGCGCGGCTGACGACCGACCCGCTGGTCGACACCATGCCGGTGGGCGGGCTGCACAAGTTCGACCTGGGCATGGTCCCGGCGTCGGTCACCCCGCCGCGGACCTGGCGGCAGGCGGCCTGGTTCGCGATCGCCTCGTCGGCCGCCGCGCTGGGCGGGCTGGTGTTCGCCACCACGCTGCTGGCCGACGGGTCGACGACCATCGAGGGCTTGGAGCTGCCGAGCATGCCCCGCGGGGAGTACCCGGCGGTGCCGCCGACGGATCCGTACTACCTGACCGGCGACCCGACCCGGCCCGAGGCGGTGCGGGCGACGGGTTCGGTGCAGCCGTTACCTCCCCTGCAGCCATCGCCGCCGATGGCCACGCCGGGGGGCATCCCGTTCCACCCGAACCCGATCGGCAGCTCCGCCCCAGGCGCTCCCGGCCTGCCGACCTCCAGCACCACCCCGACGACGCCCAGCCCGACGCGGACGTCGGAGCGGCCGAAGCTGCTGTTCGCCGACACCGGGCCGGTCAAGCGGCGCGGCGAGGAGTACTACGCCGCGATCGGCCGCGGCGACCTGCGAAGCGCATACGCGTTGACCACCGGGTCGCTGCACGCCGAGGGCTACGAGGCGTTCGCCGCGAGGTATTCGGGCGCCAAGTCGGTCGAGGTCGTCGAGAGCTACGCGACCCCGACCAGCACGCTGCACACCGTCCGGCTGACGATGGCGGACGGCACGGTGCAGACGCAGCGCCGGGAGCTGCGGTACACGATGGAGGACGAGCCGCTGATCACCTCCGACGAGCGGATCGCCTGATCACTGCTCGTGATCCGCTGCTCCGTTCGAGTCCTCGCGCACGCCCCTTCCGGTGAACTCGGCGGTAAGCCTTTCGCGATCCGGACGTCGGCGCGGTACGAGTTCTACGGCGAACTCATGAGGGCAGGCGAGCGAGTGCAGCAACATCCTTCGACCAGCAGGCGGCGCGGCGGTGCGGGCGCGGTCACCGTGGCCGAGTTGATCAAGCGCGAGCCGCTGTCACCGGAGCACGAGCGGATCGCCGACGAGCTGCTCAAGGCGCCCGACCCCGCTGCCGACGCACCCCCGCTGCGCAGCCGGATCGCCTTCGGCGTGCTGGGCACCCTGCTGCTGCTCGCGGCCGCCGCGATCGGCGCGAGGCTCGTCGCGCAGCCTGCCGCCGCGCCGCGTCCGGTCTCCTCCGCCGCCCCGATCACCGGTGTGCTGGCGCTGCGCCCGGATCTGGTCCGGGCGGCCGACTGGCCGTTCGACGCCAACGGCGGTTTCGCCGCGGCGGCCGGTTTCGGCGGGGCCGACGATGCGCCGGAAGCCGCGGAGCAGGGCACCGCGAACCCCGCGGCCGGCAGCCACGAATCGGCGCTCAACCTGGTCGACGAGTTCTACCGCCGCCTGGACCACGACCCGGGCTCGGCCGTTTCGCTGGCGGCGCCGGAGCTGCTCGCCGGGCAGCAGGCGGCGCTGGTCGGCGCCTGGCAGGCGGTCGAATCGACGCAGCTGCAGGTTCGGACCTCCTCGGCCGGGGTGGTGCTGGCCGAAGTCAAGGCCCGCTACCCGGACGGGCACCGGGTGGTGCTGCGCCAGCTGCTCACCGTCGAATCCGACGCCTCCCCGCGGATCGTCGGGGCCGAACTGCTCGGTGCCCGGCACATCGCGCCCCGATGAACCGTGACCGGCCGCGCACAACAATGCGGCAACGACCCGAGTCCCCCTGAAACGCCCGCCGCCGTACCGGGATGAACCGGACGCACCGATATCGTTGCCCGGCGCAACCGGCGTGCCGCCCGCTCGGGACGTCGCCCGCGGCCCCACAAGACCGACATCACCAGCGGAAACGACTGTGAGGAGAATCCGGTTAGGCCGACCGCGCGGGAGTGCCGGCGTACCGTCGGATCCGGTTGCACGGATCTTTCGACTTCGGGCCTACTCCGACCTGGCGTCGGCTAGGCTCCCGTATCGCGGTTGGGTTCGAGACGTTCGGCGAGCCCGGACCGCGAGGAGAACGTGTACATGTCGGAGGGCCGGAGCCGGTCCGCCAAATCCGCCGATGTTCGGTGGGGCCGTACCCGGGACCATTATCCCCGGGATTCGCGGTGCCTGCTGGGCATCGATAGCAGTACGGGGAGACGTCGGTGAGCGACGAAGGTCGCCTGGTCGCCGGACGCTACCGAGTGCAGCGACGCATCGGCAGTGGCGCGATGGGCGTGGTGTGGGAGTGTGTCGACGAACGCCTGCACCGCACGGTCGCGGTCAAGCAGTTGTTGCTGCAGCCCGGATTGGATCCGGGTGAGGCCGAGGAAGCGCGGCAGCGGGCAATGCGGGAAGGCCGGATCGCGGCCCGACTCCAGCACCCGAACGCGATCTCGGTCTACGACGTGGCCGAGGACGAGGGTCAGCCGGTCCTGGTCATGGAGTACCTGCCCTCCGTCAGCCTGGCCGGGATGATGTCCGATCACGGGCCGCTCCCGCCGCGCGAGGTGGCGCGGATCGGCGCGCAGGTCGCCTCGGCGCTGGGTGCGGCGCACGCCGCCGGTGTCGTGCACCGCGACATCAAGCCCGGCAACATCCTGCTCGGCGACAACGGTCAGGTGAAGATCACCGACTTCGGCATCTCGCGGGCCCAGGGCGACGTGCAGGTCACCAAGACCGGGATGCTCGCGGGCACGCCCGCCTACCTCTCGCCCGACGTGGCGATGGGCCAGGAGCCGACGCCCGCGTCCGACGTGTTCTCGCTCGGCGCCACGCTGTACGCGGCGATCGAGGGCCACCCGCCGTTCGGGCTCAACGAGAACACCCTCGCGCTGCTGCACGCGGTGGCGGCCGGGAAGATCGAACCGCCCCGGCAGGCCGGCCCGATGGCGCAGCCGCTGATGGCGATGATGGCCGCCCGCGTCGAGGACCGGCCGGACATGCCGCAGGTCCGGGACATGCTGCAGTCGGTCGCCGACGGCGGCTCGGTGACGTCGATCCCGACCATGGCGGCGCCGATCCCGCCCGCGCTGGCTCCGGAGTCCAGCCAGCCCGAAATGGCCCCGACCAGCGTCGTCGGCTCGCAGGGCACCACCGTCGCGTACTACGAGGAAGAGCCCTACTCGGAGCAGTCGTACGAGGACGCCACCTCGTACATGGGTTCCGACACCCGCGGCGATGCGGCGATCTACGAGAAGCCGCGCAAGAGCAAGCGGCCCGTGGTGATCTCGGGCATCGCGCTGGTGGCCGTCGCGGTGATCGCGGTCCTGGTGACCTCGGCGCTGATGAACAGCCAGAAGCCGCCGGAGCCCACCGGGAACCCGACGACCTCGGAGATGAACCCTCTCCCGCCGCCGCCGGTGGCGGAGACCACCTCCGAGCAGGAGCCGACCAACACGCGGACCAACTCGCCGTCGACGAGGACCAACGCGCCGACGACGACGTCGAGGCCGACGACGCAGACGCAGGAACCGACCCAGACGTCGAAGCCGAGGCCGACGACGAGGACGACTCCGCCCTCGGACACGCAGGACGAGCCGACGACCGAGCCGACCGGCGGCGCCGAGGAATAACGAGATCCGGTCTCGAACCCGCGCTGGCCGGGGCGTTCACCGCGAGGTGAGCACCCCGGCCACGTGCGTGTCCGGGCTCGGGCGGGCCCAGGGTGCGGCCGCGTGCGGGACGCCCAGTAACGTTGAACACCGTCGAGTGAAAGCTGGCCACGGGGGTCCGGTCAGTACTGTCCAAGCAGGCTCAGCCAGTACCAGGAGACACCGGTGAGCGCCGAAGGTCGTTTGATCGCGGGCCGGTACCGCTTGCAGCAGCAGATCGGCAGCGGCGCCATGGGCGTGGTGTGGCAGGCCGTTGACGAACGCCTGCACCGCACGGTCGCGGTGAAGCAGCTGCTGCTTCAGGCCGGCTACACCCCCGAGGAAACCGAGGAAGCCCGTCAGCGGGCGATGCGCGAAGGCCGCATCGCCGCCCGATTGCAGCACCAGAACGCGATCGTCGTGTTCGACGTCGCAGAGGACGAGGGCCAACCGGTCCTGGTCATGGAGTACCTCCCGTCGCGAAGCCTCGCGTCGGTCATCGACGAGCAGGGCGTGCTGCCGCCGCTGCAGGTGGCCAGGATCGGCGTGCAGGTGGCCGGGGCGCTGGCCGCCGCGCACATGGCTGGCATCGTGCACCGCGACCTCAAGCCGGGCAACATCCTGCTCGGCGACAACGACATCGCGAAGATCACCGACTTCGGCATCTCGCGTGCCATCGGCGACGTCGCGGTCACCAAGAGCGGCATCCTCGCCGGCACCCCGGCCTACCTGGCGCCGGAGGTGGCGCTCGGCCGCGACCCGGCGCCGGCGTCCGACGTGTTCTCGCTGGGCTCGACGCTGTACGCGGCGATCGAGGGCGGGCCGCCGTTCGGCGTGGACGAGAACGCGATCAGCCTGCTGCACCGGGTGGCGCGCGGGCAGATCGAGCCGCCGCAGCAGGCCGGTCCGATGACCCCGGCGCTGATGCAGCTGCTGCGCCCGGACCCGGTCGACCGGCCGACCATGGCGCAGGCCCGCGAGCTGCTGCAGGCAGTGCTCGACGGGCGGCCGATCCCCAACGCTTCGCCGAACGTGGGCTGGCAGCGGCCGACCGCCGCAGCGCCGCGCACGCCTCCGGCGGGCAACCGGATGGGCCCGCCGCCGAGCGCCAACCCGCCCACGCGCGTCGGCGCCGCGGTGCACGCGGCGGAGCCGACGCGGCGCAACTACCGCCAGGTGGCGCTGTGGGTGGTGGCGATCATCGTCGCGGTGCTCGTCGGGGTGCTCGCCGCGAACGCCTTCGGCGACGGGGCTCCGCCGGAGCAGCCCGGCCCGGCCACCTCGGCGCAGTCCGCCCCGCAGACCCAGCCGACCAGCACCACGCCGACCACGTCGGCCGCGCGGACGACGTCCGCAAAGCCGACCACGACCAGCCCGACGACGTCGAACTCCGCGGAGCAGCCGTCCAAGGAGGAGGTCGTGAACGTGGTGCGCGACTACTACTCGCTGGTGCCGAAGAAGCTGGACCAGGCGTGGGAGCTGCTGGGCCCGAGCCTGCAGTCGCAGGGCAAGGACGGCTACGAGCGGTTCTGGAAGACCATCGACGACGTGAAGATCATCGGCGAGCCGGTGATGTCCGGGTCCAACGTGATCGTCACGCTGCAGTTCACCAGGGGCCACAGCAAGATCACCGAGACGCACGCGCTCGGCATGGTGGCCACACCGGACGGCGACGTGCTGATCAACACCGACCGCCGCAGCTGACCCGAATCGGCGCCGCCCGGGAGTTCCGGGCGGCGCGCCGGTCAGCTGGCGACCTCGTGCAGCGTCGCCAGGAGTGAGCGGGTGGCCGGCAGGTCGGCCACCGTTTCGCGGACCGCCGCGTAGAGGCGGCGCGCCGGTTCCGGATTCCGCACCGCCCGCACCACCACGCCGGGGTGCACGATGTCGAGCCCGAGCCGCGGTACCAGCGCGACGCCCAGCCCGGCGGCCACGAAGCCCTGGGCGGAGTAGCTGCCGTCGGTCTCCAGCGCCACCTTCGGCGTGAAACCGGCGCTGTCGTAGGCGTCCCCGAGCAGCCTCGAACAGATGTCGTCGCTGGTCACGGCGCTGTTCACCCAGGATTCGCCGGCCAGCCGGACCAGGTCGATGCAGTCCTCGGCGGCCATCGGGTGCGACTTCGGCAGCACCACCCGGTACGGGTCGTCGGCGAGGTGCACGAACCGCACCCCGCGCCGCTCGGGCACGGAGCGGCCCACCACGATGATCGCCAGGTCGGCCTCGCCGCGGGCCACGTCGTCGACCAGCTCCACCTCCTGCATCCGCAGGTCCAGCTGCACGTCGGGGTGTTCGGCGCGGAACTTGGCGACCGCCGGCGGGATCAGCCCGACGCTGGCGGTGTGGAAGAACCGCACCCGCAGCAGGCCGGTGCGCCCGGCCCGGATGTCGGCCAGCTCCGCCTCGGTGCTGCTGAGCAGGTCGGCGATCCGCCCGGCGCGCTCGGCCAGCAGGGTGCCGGCCGGGGTCGGTTTCAGCCCGCGCCCGACCTTCTCCAGCAGCGGCGTGCCCGCCTCCTTCTCCAGCGTGGACAGCTGTTGGCTGATCGCGGACGGCGTGTACCCGAGGTTCGCCGCGGCCGCGCTCACCGAGCCGCTCGTGACCACGGCTCGCAGCACCTGCATCCGGCGTACGTCCAGCATGCCTCCACAGTACAGCAGATCTGAAACGTCGGTTGATTTTATTTCACTTGTGCTTACACCTCGGCGGGCGCAACGTAGTAGGCGGAGATCGGTTCGGCGGTCGCCGAAGGTTCGGAGACCTACCGTCTCCGCGGGCTGCCACTTCGACCACGCCCCGCGAGACCGGAGAAGACATGAACAACCCGACCAACTACGTGCGACTGGGCGTGCTTGCGCTGCTGTGGGGCTCCAGCTTCCTGCTGATCAAGCTCGCCCTGGGGGCGCTGTCCCCGACCCAGATCGCGCTGACCCGCATCGTGCTGGGCGCCGCGGTTCTCGTCGCGCTGTGCGCACTGCGCGGCCTGCGGCTGAGCAGCGATCGCAAGCTGTGGCGGCACATCGCCGTCGCCGCGCTGTTCGGCAGCGCGCTGCCGTGGGTGTTGTTCGGCCTCGGCGAGCAGACCGTCGACTCCGGCCTGACCGGCGTGCTGAACGCGACGACACCACTGTGGACGGTGTTGTTCGGGCTGTTCGCCGGGCGCGAGGCGATGCCACCGGCCCGGCTCGGCGGTCTGCTGCTGGGATTCTTCGGCGTGCTGCTGATCTTCGCGCCTTGGCAGGGCGGCAGCCTGCTCAGCTGGGGCGTGCTGGCCTGCCTCGGCGCGGCGGTCAGCTACGGGATCGGCTACGTCTACATCGGACGGAACCTGACCGGGGACCACGGCCTGCCACCGCTGACCCTGGCGGCCATGCAGATGATCGCCGCCACCGGTTACGCGCTGCTGGCGCTCCCGCTCGACGGCCTGCGGCCGGTGGGCTGGGATCCCCTCGCGCTGCTCGCGGTCGCGGGGCTGGGCATCTTCGGCACCGGCCTCGCCTTCGCGATCAACTACCGGATCATCGGCGAGGAGGGCGCGACCACGGCGTCCACCGTGGCCTACCTGATGCCGATCGTGTCCGTGCTGCTCGGCTGGTTGCTGCTCGGCGAAGAACTGGGCCTGCGGGTCCTGCTGGGCATGGCGATCGTGCTGCTCGGCGTGGCGCTGACCCGCCGCTCCACCACCCCGAAAACCGTTGTCGCATCCGAAAACGAGGAGGACGAGATGTCGAACCAGCTCCGCACCCGGCCCACCACCCGCACCGACGAGCTCCCGCCGATCGGGCGGCTGAGCGCCTGGGCGCGGTTCCGCCTCGCCCTGCTGCGCGGTTCCCAGCTCTACGCCGAACTGGCCAGCAACCACCCGATGAAGTGACCGACGCAGGGGAGTTCCCGATGGAACGGGAACTCCCCTGCGGTCAAGCCGGCTGGTCGTCGCGGGCCCGCGACGCCGGCTGGGCGTGCAGCGATTCCAGGCTGCGCCCGGCGGTGCGCAGGCCCGCCACGGCGAGGACGAGGGCCCCGAGCAGCAGGAGCCCGCACAGCACCGCGAAAACACCGCCGAATCCGATGTCCGCGTACAGGTATCCGATCGCCACCGGCGCCATGATGGCCCCGACCCGGGCGGTGGCGCTGGCCAGGCCCATGCCGGTCGCGCGGGTCGCGGTCGGGTAGATCTCGGACGTGTAGGCGTACAGCGGGCCGGCGACGCCGTTCATGAAGAACGACAGGGCGACGGTGAAGCAGAAGATCGCCACGTCGTCGGTGGCGGTGCCGAGCCCGGCCGCGCAGCCGATGCTGCAGCACAGGAAGACCACGATCGTCCACTTGCGGTCGAGGCGTTCGCTGATGGCGGCGGCCACGTAGTAGCCGGGCACCTGGGCGACCGCGCTGGCCAGGGCGAAGGCGAAGCTCTTGGAGATCGTGAATCCCTTGAGCACCAGGAGCGTCGGCAGCCAGGTGCCGTAGCCGTAGTGCGTCGCCTGGATGGCGAACCACAGGACGCACACCACGGCGGTGCGCCCGGCCAGACCGGGAGCCCACAGCGCGGCGAACTGCCGGATCGCGCTCCGCCTGGACGGGGCGGGCTTCGCTGCCGGTTCCACGACCTCCGGCACCGGCGGCAGTTCCTGCCGGGCGGCGATCTCCCGCTCGAAGCGTTCGACGATCTCGGTGGCCTCGGCGATGCGGCCCTGGCTGATCAGGAAGCGCGGCGACTCCACCAGCGTCCGGCGCCACCAGAGCAGCAGGAGCACCGGCGCCACGCAGATCACGCACGCGATGCGCCACCCCGGCTCCGGCGACGGGCTGATCACGGTCACCGCGGTGAGCCCGGCCAGGATGTAGCCGAATCCGAGGAAGACCATCGTGTTGCCGATGTTGCGGCCGCGGTTGCGGGCCGGGAGGAACTCCGAGATGTACGGCACGATCATGGTGGCCTCGGCGCCCACCCCGATCCCGCTGAGGATCCGCCACAGGATCAGCTCGCCCGGGCTGGTCGCGGTCGCCGCGACGAGGGTGAACGCGACGTAGACCAGCAGCGCGTACATCAGCACGCGGCGGCGGCCGATGCGGTCGGCGAGCAGCCCGGCGGCCAGCGCGCCGATCAGGTAGCCGATGAACACCGAGGCCAGCAGCCAGCCGGCCAGCCCCGACTCGACCTTCCACAGGGCGACGACGGTCGAGGCGGCGTAGCCGAGCAGCACGGCGTCGTAGGACTCGAAGAGGTAGCCGAGGCCGCCCTGCAGCATCAGCCGGCGGTGCGGCTTGCCGACCGGGAGCCGGTCCAGGCGCGCGAGGAGCTCGGTGCCCGTGGGCAGCGGTGCGGAGGCGGTCACCGGCGCCTCCCGGCGGAGGAGTGGGGGCGCGCGGATCGGTGGGCGCCGTTTTCGCGCGAGAACGGCGTCGCTCCCCTACCCGGGAGTCCCCTCTGCTTCGACCTGGGCGAGCCGGGTCGCGGTGCGGTGCGGCGGTGCCGCGTCCGCCCGGCATCTGCGCTGGTGGTCATCGCGACTCCTTCCATGCGGTTTGCGGCATGGTCGGCGAACGCGGCGCAGGCATTGTCGAAAGTTGGCGAATCCGTCATGATTCCCGGCTGTGGCGGGGAAATCGGTCATGCTCAGCGAGTCGGACCTGGCACTCGTGAACGCGCTCCAGGTCTGGCCGCGGGCCCCGTGGTCCGCCGTGGCCGCTTCGCTGGGCGTCCGGTCGGCTGATGCCGTGGCCCGCCGCTGGGAACGGCTGTCCGGCAGCGGCGACGCCTGGACGACCGCGTACTTCGCCGCGCCCGCCAACGGCGACTGCGTCGCGTTCGTGACCGTCCGGTGCCTGCCGGGCACCAAGGACGAGGTCGCGGCGGCGCTGGCCCACGACTCCTGCTGCATCTCGGTGGAGGTCACCGCCGGGGCGCAGGACCTGATGCTCACCGTGGCGGCGCAGAACCTCGAAGCGCTCAACCACTACCTGCTCCGGCGGGTCGAGCGGATTCCCGGCCTGACCGCGACGACGACGGCACTGGTCACCCGCTTCTACAGCGAGGGGGCGAACTGGCGGCTGCACGCGCTGGGTGCTTCGGCGCACGCGGCACTGGACCCGGGACTCGACCGCCAGCAGCCCGGCACCGCGTTCACGTTCAGCGCGCTCGACCGGAGGTTGGCGCGGCTGCTGTCGGAGAACGGCCGCGCCTCCTATGCGGAACTGGCCCGCGACGCCGGCACCAGCCAGGCGACGGCACGCCGCCGCACCACCGCGATGCTGCGGTCCCGCGTGCTCTCCCTGCGCTGCGAGGTGGCAGCGCCGCTGGTCGGCCTGCCCGTCACCGTGACCGTGCGCGGCCGCGTCGCCGCGGAGAACGTGGATCGCGTGGCGGCCGGATTCGCCGGCCTGGCACCGGTCCGGATGTGCGCCACGGTCACCGGCGAGCACAACCTCCTCGCCACGGTGTGGCTGCCCTCGATCAGCGCGATCCAGCAGTTCGAGCAGGTGGTGGCGCGGAACTTCCCGAGCTTCGTCGTGCACGACACGCTGGTGAACCTGCGGACCGTGAAGCGGATGGGCAGGCTGCTCGCGGAATCCGGGCGCGCCACCGGCGTCGTGCCGATGCGCGCCTGGTCCGCGACCGAGTCACACCAGGCGGCGGTCTGAGGCCCAGCGGGAGAGCTCGTAGCGGTTCGACAGCTGGGTTTTGCGCAGCACGCTGGACACGTGCGTCTCCACCGTCTTGACCGAGATGAACAGCTCGGAGGCGATCTCCTTGTACGCGTAGCCGCGCGCCAGCAGCCGCAGCACCTCGCGTTCGCGCGGCGTCAGCAGGTCCAGCTCCGGGTCGCCGACCGGCGCCGAGTTCGGGCCCTCCGAGAACGCGTCCAGCACGAAACCCGCCAGCCGCGGCGAGAAAACGGCGTCGCCGGCTCGCACCCGCTCGATCGCGTCCGCGAGCTCCCGCCCGGAGATGGTCTTGGTGACGTAGCCCCGCGCACCGCCGCGGATCACCGCTATCACGTCCTCCGCCGCGTCCGACACGGACAGCGCCAGGAACACCACGCTGGTGTTCTTGCTGCGCACCTGCCGGAGCACCTCGGCGCCGCCGCCGTCGGGCATGTGCACGTCGAGCAGCACCACCTCGGGCGCGTAGTGGCCGATCCCGGCGACCGCCTCGGCGACGGATCCGGCCTCCCCGACCACCTCGACCTGGTCGGCGGCCGCCGCCAGCTCGGCGCGCACCCCGGCGCGGAACAACGCGTGGTCGTCGACCAGGAACACCCGGACCGGCCGGGACTCGCTGACCTCGGGTGTCGCTTCACCGGTCACGATCAACATCCTCCATCGCTGGGTTCGTCCCGCAGCGTACGCGAGTTCACGCCGCTGCCCTGGGCATTTCCATCTGCACCTCGGTGCCCGAGCCGGGCGAGGTCCGCACCTTGACCCGGCCGCCGTGCCGCTGCATGCGGCCGTGGATCGAGTCGGCGAGGCCGTGCCGGTCGTCGGGCACGTGCTCCGGGTCGAACCCGGCGCCGCGGTCCCGCACGTACACCGACACCTGCTCGGGCTCCACCTCCGCGTAGACGCTGACCTCCCCCACGCCCGCGTGCTTGGCGGCGTTCACGATCGCCTCGCGGGCCGCGGCGAGCTGCGCGGTCAGGCGCTCGTCGAGGTCGCAGTCGCCGACCACGACCTGCTGGACCTTGACCGCGAAGACGTCCTCGACCTCGCCGCAGATCCGGGCCACCTCGGCGGCGAACCGCGCGGCAGGCCCGTCGTCGGTCGGCGCCGTGCCATCGGAGCCGTAGCCGTCCGGGCCGTAGAGCCAGTTCCGCAGCTCGCGTTCCTGGCCCCGCGCCAAGCGGCGCACCTCGCGCTCGGACTCGGCTTGCTTCTGGATCAGCGCAAGGGTCTGCAGCACGGAATCGTGCAGGTGCGCGGCTATCTCGGCGCGTTCCTGCGAACGGATCCGGCTCGCCCGCTCGACGTTGAGATCGCGGACCAGGCGCAGCCACCACGGCACGGTCAGCACCGCGACGCCGATCAGCGTGGCGACCATCGCGAGCAGCCCGGTGCGGACGTCCGAGGGGTCGGAAGTGCCGGCCAGGAAGACCACGATGCCCACGACCACCAGCGCCGCGCCGGCGAGGATGCGCACCAGCGCCGGCCGCCCGCCGCCGCCGACCATCCCGGACCGAGCGCCCTGCCGCCACCGGCGGCGCTGCGACTCGTCGGCCTCCCGCCAGACCACGGCGGCGCCGATCAGCACCACCAGCAGCGGGGCGACGACCCACGTCGGCATCGCCACCAGCGAGCCGACCGCCACCATCGCGCCGATGCCGAGCAGGATCATCCCGAAGCCCTGCTGGCGTTCCTTGGTCGAGACCGGCTGCTCCGCGCCGGTGCCCTGCGGGACGAACACCCAGAGCATCGCGTAAGCGATGATTCCCGCTCCACCGCACACGGCGAGCGCGGCGAAGGCACCGCGCACCCAGAGCACCGGCAGGTTCAGGTGCTCGGCGACACCACCGGCCACCCCGGCCACGAGCCGTCCGGTGCGCCGCCGGTGCAGCTGCGCGAACGGTGCGGGCTGCTGCCGGTGCTCCGCCGTCAGGCGCGCCGCCGGGATCGTCGGCGGTTCGGCCGCCGCTTCCGCCGCACTGGTCCGCTTCCGCTTGTACCGGGCTTTCACGACATCGATGGTCACACGCACGCGCGCACGCGGGCATCGGGGACGGTCCCTGACTTTCCGGGCTACCTCAGGGGCGACCCTGATGCCGCCGGCCGCGCCGGACTCGGATAGTGGTTGCCATGACCAGTACGAAGCGGTCCGGCATCGCCGGTTTCGAGGACACCTTGCGGGACTTCTGGGAGACCCGCCCGGTGCGGCCGCGCACCGGGGGCAAGCTGGGCGGCGTGTCCGCCGCGATCGGCGCGCGGTACGGCATCGACCCGATCCTGGTGCGCGTCGCCTTCGTCCTGGGCACGTTCTACGGCGGCGCCGGGCTGGTCCTCTACCTGCTGGGATGGCTGCTGTTCCCGAAGGAAGGCGATCCCGTTCCGGGCTCGACCGAACCGACCCGGGAGCCGACGTCCGCGACGCTGGCCGTGGTGATCGTGCTCCTGCTGATCCCGGGAGTGCTCTGGTTGGTGAGCACGCCGTCGATCCTCGGCCTGGCGATCGGCCTCGCCCTGCTCTACCTGCTGCATCACAACTACAGCGACCGCGGCGCCGCGTCGGCGGCACCCCGGCCGACGCCCGAAACCGGCCCGCAACCGGCGGCTCCGGTGGCTGCGAACACCTGGGTCTACCCCGGCACGACATCGACCGCGCCGCCACCGGACGACACGCCGCGGCAGACTCCGCCGGCCTGGGATCCGCTCGGCGCCGCGCCGTTCGCGTGGGACCTGCCCGAGCCGAGCGAGCCGGACGAGCCCGAGCAGAAGCAGCCGACGCGGCGCTGGATCAGCTTCGTGACCCTGGGGCTCGCGGCGTTCGCCGCCGCTCTCGCCACCGCGCTGGGCGCGCCGATGAGCACCGCGCTGGCCATCGCGCTCGCCGTGCTGGGCGTGGGCATGGTCGTCGGCGCGTTCCTGCGCGGCGGCCGCGGGCTGATCGGGGCCGCGATCCCGGTCGGCGGGCTGGCCATGCTGCTGGCGGCGCTGCCGCTCGGCGATCTCAGCGGCGAACTCGGCGACGACGAGATCCGGCCCACCGCGATCCAGAACGTCCAGCCGCTCTACAAGCGATCGGCCGGATCGGTCCAGCTGGACCTGCGGGACCTGAAGATCGCCGACGGCCAGGAGCTGCACACCGGCGCCAACGTCGGGCTCGGCGACATCCTCGTGCAGTTGCCGCCGGACGTGGACGTGACCGCGCGGTGTGCGGCGGAGCTGGGCGGCGTGCAGTGCCTGGGCGACTCGACGGACGGCCGGTCGGCGGAGCGCACGGTCGTGGACCAGGGCGAGGACGGACCCGGCGGTGGGCACATCGTGCTCGACCTGGTGGTGGGCACTGGAGACGTGGAGGTCGTCCGTGGCTGACGAAGAGATCACCCGCCGTACCGACCGCGGCGGACCGGACATGTTCACGCTGGTCGGCGGCCTGCTCGCGATCGTCATCGCCGGGGGTCTGCTGCTCGGCTTCGGCGGCGACGTGCAGTGGCTGCTCGCGGCGTCCGCGGTCGCGATCGGCATCGTCATGCTGATCGCCTCGTTCCGAACCCGCCGAGACACCTGAACCGGCGCTCCCGAGGTCCGCTGAACCGCAATTTCAATGGAAATCGAAGGTCCGATTTCCATTGAAATTGCGGAAGTTGTCCACAGGAGTCGGCGTGTCGGGGTGTGACACGCCGGTGGTCCGCAATTTCCATTGAAATTGCGACGTCCGCCCAGCCGTTGCCCAGGTCGCAGTTGACCCGGTCGCGCGCCGAGATCGACCCCTCCGGCAGCGACATGTCCAGGCTCTCCGCCCTGGCC
>NZ_JBFAIN010000048.1:0-59418 GCF_040654735.1 Saccharopolyspora sp. NPDC050642
CAGCCGCGGGCCGCAAAGCTGCACGTCGATGGGGTGCCGCATGCGCCGCAGGCGCATAGCCCACCTACGACACTTGCGCCGCCGCGGGTTCTCAGAGGCTTCCTGGCGAGGACGGCCCTGACGCCGTGTATTGGACATACATAAGTCAGGGCACCCACAGTCCAGGGAGCCTCTGAGGTTCCGCTACCCGCACCGCCACGCAAAACGAGGTTGGAAAAACCTCAATGGAAATTGCGGGGACCCCGGCGGGTGGTCGCGGCCGGTGAACTCTTCGGTAGGTTCGGGCCATGGCTACCGCACTCGTCACCGGCGCCACCGCGGGCATCGGGCGCGCCTTCTCCCGCCGACTCGCCGCCGAGGGCCACGACATGGTCCTGGTGGCCCGCGACGCCGGACGGCTCGCCGAACTCGCCGATCGCCTGCAGGCCCGGCACGGCGTCCGGGTCGAGGTGCTCCCGGCGGACCTCGCCCACCCCGAGCAGCGCGCCGAGGTCGAGCGGCGCCTCGCCGACCCCGACCGGCCGGTCGACCTGCTGGTCAACAACGCCGGGTTCGGCACGGCCGGGGCGTTCTGGGACACCACCGCCGCCGAGCTGCAGCGGCAGCTGAACGTCAACGTCGCCGCCGTGCTGGCGCTGACCCACGCCGCGGTGCGCGGGATGCGGGAGCGCGGCCAAGGCGACGTGATCAACGTGTCCAGCGTCGCCGGCTTCTTCCCGGTCGCCGGCTCCACCTACGGGGCGACCAAGGCCTACGTGACCGCCTTCTCCGAGGGCCTGTCGGTGTCGCTGACCGGCACCGGGGTGCGGGTCATGGCGCTGTGCCCGGGCTTCACCCAGACCGAGTTCCACCAGCGGGCCGGGCTGGAGATGGGCCGCCTGCCCAGGGCGTTCTGGCTGCAGGCCGACCAGGTGGTGCACGCGGCGCTGGCCGACCTGCGCCAGGGCAAGAGCGTGTCGGTGCCGGGCGTGCAGTACAAGGCGCTGGTCGCCATCGGCCGGCTGGTGCCGCAGAAGCTCCAGCGGATGATCGTGGCGCGCACCGTCCCGGGCCGCACCTGAGCATTCGAAGGGCGTCGGCCTGTGACCGCTTTGGGGTGCAACAGCGCCCCGGAACGCTCACGGACCCCGTCGCGGAAGTGGCCCGGAACCCGGCCGGTATGCTGAAAACTCGTGGTCAAAGTGGATGAACAGCAGCGCACCGAGCTCGCCCGCCTGGTCCGGGAGCTCGCCGTCGTGCACGGTCGGGTCACCCTCTCCTCCGGCAAGGAAGCCGACTACTACGTCGATCTCCGCCGAGCGACGCTGCACCACCAGGCGGCGCCGCTGATCGGCACGCTGCTGCGCCAGCTCACCGCCGACTGGGACTACGTCGCCGTCGGCGGCCTCACCCTCGGCGCGGACCCCGTCGCCACCGCGATGATGCACGCCGAAGGCCCCGGGCTGGACTCCTTCGTCGTCCGCAAGAGCAGCAAAACGCACGGCATGCAGCGGCTGATCGAAGGCCCGGACGTCACCGGGCGCCGGGTGCTCGCCGTCGAGGACACCTCCACCACCGGCGGCAGCGTTCTCACCGCCGTCGAGGCGCTGCGCGCGGCCGACGCCGAGATCGTCGGGGTGGCCACCGTGGTCGACCGCGACACCGGCGCGCGCGAGGCCATCGAGGCCGCCGGGCTGCCGTACCGCTCGCTGCTGAGCCTGGCCGACCTCGGGTTGGCGTGAGCGAGGAGCTCGGTCCCACCGAGTGGGGCACCACCGTCGGCGTCGGGCCCTGGCCGGGCCCGTGGCCGACGGACGAGCGCTACGACCCGGAGCTGCTGGAGCACGGCGACCGGCGCAACGTCGTGGACCACTACCGGTACTGGCGGCGCGAGGCGATCGTCGCCGACCTGGACCTGCGGCGGCACGACTTCCACGTGGCCATCGAGAACTTCCAGCACGACCACAACATCGGCACGGTGGTGCGCACCGCGAACGCCTTCGCCGCGAAGGCCGTGCACATCGTGGGCCGGCGGCGGTGGAACCGGCGCGGCGCGATGGTCACCGACCGGTACCAACACATCCACCACCACCCGGACCTGGAGTCGCTGCGCGGCTACGCGACCGAGCACGACCTGGCGCTGGTGGCGGTGGACAACACCGCGGGCGCGGTGCCGATCGAGCGGACGGCGCTGCCCCGCCGCTGCGTGCTGCTGTTCGGCCAGGAGGGCCCCGGCCTGCGGGAGGACTCGCGGCACGGCGCGGACCTGGTGGTGTCGATCGCGCAGTTCGGGTCGACCCGCTCGATCAACGCCGGGGTCGCGGCGGGCGTCGTGATGCACACCTGGATCGAGCAGCACGCCGATCTCGCCGACGCCTGGTGATCAGCGGCGCCCACCGATGAGTTCTCCGGCCGGGCGGGGTCTGTTCCGTTGTACCGCGAACAGACCCTGACCAGTTTGGGGAACCCATGACCAGCAACGCCCTACCGCCCGTCGTCGACGCCGAGACCTGGCAGCGCCGGCTCGATGAGCTGCGCGCCCGGGAGAAGGCCGCGACCCGGGAGCTCGACGCGATCGCCGCGCAGCGCCGCCGCATGCCGATGGTCGAGATGCCCGACTACACCCTCGAAGGCGAGGAAGGGCCGGTCCGGCTGGCGGACGTCTTCGACGGCGCGTCGCAGCTGATCGTCTACAACCACATGTGGTTCGCCGGCAAGGAATGGCAGTGCCCGGGCTGCACCGGGTTCACCTCGCAGTTCACCCGGCTGGAATTCCTGCACAACTACGACGCCCGGTTCGTCGTCGTCACCCAGGGCCCGATCGACGAGGCGCTCGCCTACAAGCGGCGCGTCGGCAACCAGATGACCTGGTACTCCACGGCGAACAGCCCGTTCGGCGCCGACGTCGGCGCACCGCCCGGCGGGGGATTCGCCGTCAACGTGTTCCTGCGCGACGGCGACACCGTCTACCGCACCTGGCACACCAACGGCCGTGGCTGCGAGCAGCTCAGCCACACCTTCGCGCTGATCGACCTGCTGCCGTACGGGCGGCGGGAGGAGTGGCAGGACTCGCCCGAGGGCTGGCCGCAGGAGCCCACCTACAGCCGGTGGGCCAGCTCCGAGGACATCGCCGCGCGCTACGGCGAGGCCTGATCCGGCCCGGGAAGCAGTTCGCGCGGATCCGGAGCACCGGATCCGCGCGAAGTGGCGACTGGTCAGCTCGCGGCGCCGCGGGCCTTCTCGCGGCGGCTCTTCATGTACTCGATGATGATCGGGACGACCGAGACCAGCACGATCAGGATGGCCATCGCTTCGAGGTTGTTCCTGATCCACGGGATGTTGCCGAGGAAGAAGCCGAGCACCGTCATGCTGACGGTCCACGCGATGCCGCCGATCGCGGAGTAGCTGAAGAACTTCTTCTGGTCCATCTGCGCGACGCCCGCGACGGCGGTGATGAAGGTCCGCACGATCGGCACGAACCGGGCCAGGATGATCGCGCGCGCCCCGTACTTCTCGAAGAACCCGTGGGTCTTGTCCACGTGCTCCTTCTTGAACAGCTTCGAGTCGGGCTTGTTGAACATCGACGGCCCGACCTTGCGGCCGATCCAGTACCCGGTCACGTTGCCCACGAACGCGCACACCGCCAGCAGCACGCACACCAGCCAGATCGGGGTGTCGATCGCGCCGGTGGCGACGAACAGGCCCGTCACGAACAGCAGCGAGTCGCCGGGCAGGAAGAACCCGATGAGCAGGCCGCACTCGGCGAAGATGATCAGGCACACGCCGATCAGGGCGAACGGCCCCATCGACTGGATGATGTGCTCCGGATCGAGCCAGTCCGGCAGCAGGGCGAGCGCGGGAGTGTTCGCGGCGGCGTCGACAATCGCGGGCAATTCGGTCGTCACGCTTGCCAACGGTACCGTGACCGCCCCCGCGCCAACCCCCGGGCGAGCAAGCCCGCCGAACACGCTGGGCAATCCCATGATCACCCGGAAGTGGGTATCGGCTCAGATCGCCAGGGGGAACAGCGTGAGCGCTCCGGCGATGGCTCCGGCCAGGAGCCCGACGATCAGCGCGAACAACAGCACGCCGACCACCGGGAGGCGCTTGCGCGGCGGAGCGGGCGGAGGCTGCGGAGCCGTGCCGGGGCTGCCCCCGGCCTGGGCGCGCAGCGCCGCCGACAGGAGGTGTGCTGGGTCGGGTCGGGTCACCCCCCGAGCGTAAGCGAGGGGCGACCGGCCCCACAGAGTTCCGGACGTGGGTGAACCCGCAGTTTCAATTGAAACTTCGGCCAGACCCCAGTTTCAATTGAAACTGTTATCGCGCTCTGAGCCCGGGACCGGAGGATGGGTCTGCCTCCAGTTTCAATTGAAACTGTCACCGGAACCGGAGCACCGGACCTGGGCACCGGGTGGTGCCCGTTCGGGTTACTTCGGTTCGGTCACCCAGGTGCCGTCCTTCATCACCGCGTCCAGCTCCAGGTCGGCGTTCAGCACGACCAGGTCCGCCGCGAGACCCTGGCGGATCTCGCCGATCCGGTCGCCGAGGCCGAGCAGCTGCGCCGGCTTCGTCGACGAAGCCGCCACCGCCGCCGGCACCGTCAGGCCGCAGCTGCGGACCAGGTTCCGGAACGCCACGTCCATCGTCAGCGTGCTGCCCGCCAGCGAGCCGTCCGCGAGCCGCGGCTCGCCGTCGGTCACCGTGACCGGCAGCTTGCCCAGCTCGTAGGTGCCGTCGCCCGCTTCGGTCGCGCTGATCGCGTCGGTGACCAGCACGGTCCGCCCGCTGCCCGCGTGCGAGGCGGCCAGCTTCACCACCGCCGGGTGCAGGTGCACCAGGTCGCAGATGAGCTCGACGGTCACCCGCTCGTCCTCCAGCAGGACGCCGATCGGGCCCGGCTCCCGGTGGTGCAGCGGGCGCATCGCGTTGAACAGGTGCGTGGCGACCGTCGCGCCCGCCTCCACCGCGGGCACAACCTGGTCCAGCACGGCGTCGGTGTGCCCGACGGCGGCGATCACGCCCTGGTCCACCAGCCGCCGGATGGCGCTCAACGACTCCGGCAGCTCCGGCGCCAGCGTGATCATCCGGACTGCTCCCCGCCCCGCATCCAGCAGCTGCTGGACGGCCGCGGCCTCCGGCGGGCGGAGGATCGCCGGGTCGTGCGCGCCGCAGCGCGCCGCCGACAGGAACGGCCCCTCCAGGTGGATGCCCGCCAGCGCGCCGTCGACGACCAGTTCGCTGAGCGCGCTGATCTGCTTGGCGAGGTCGGGCAGCGGCGCCGACACGAGGCTGGCCAGCATCGTCGTCGTGCCGTGCGCGCGGTGGGTGTTGATCGCGGCGTGCGACTGGTCGAGCTCGATGCCGGTGAAGGAGCCGCCGCCACCACCGTGGCAGTGGATGTCCACGAAGCCGGGCACCAGCCACCGGCCGGCCAGGTCGACGGCGGGACCGTCCGGCGCGGGGCCGCTGCCGACCGCGGCGATCTGGCCGCCGGAGACCCGGACCCAACCGCGGTCCAGCACTCCGTCGGCGGTGACGACCTGCCCACCGGCGAGGATCAGTTCGGGAGCGTTCACGTTGTTTTCAACCCTTCCGTCGCCAGCAGCGCTGCACCGAGGCAGCCCGCGGTGTCACCGAGCTCGGCCAATTTGAGGTGGGGGCGGCGGTGGTATGCCGCCAGCATGCCGTCCAACCGGGCGCGCAGCGGGTCGACGAGCAAATCGCCGGCCTGCGCGAACCCGCCGCCGAGCACGACGCACTCGGGCGCTGCGACCGTTATCAGCACCAGCAACCCCCTGGCCAGTGCGTCGATCGCGTCCTGCCAAACCGCCTGGGCGTCCGGATCGCCGGTCCGCACCGCGGCGGCGACGTCGGCGCCCGAGACGTCCCGCCCCGTCCGCGCCCGGTAGCGGCGGGCGACCGCGGCCGACGACGCCACGGCCTCGACGCAGCCGTTGCTACCGCAGCCGCACGGCTCGCCGTGCCCGACGTCGATGTGCCCGATCTCGCCGGCGAAGCCGCCGCCGGAGTAGAGCCGGCCGTCGAGCACCAGCGCCGCGGCGATCCCGGTGCCGATCGGCAGCACGACCACGTCGCGCATGCCGCGGGCGGCGCCCAGGCGTGCCTCGGCGAGCCCGCCGGCGCGGACGTCGTGGCCGAAGGCCAGCGGCAGGTCGATGCGGGCGGCGAGCCGGTCGCGCAGCGGCACGTCCCGCCAACCGAGGTTCGCGGAGAACACTCCGACACCGCGAGCCTCGTCGACCACACCGGGCATCACGACGCCGACGGCGTCCACCGAGTCCGCGCCGGAGCGCAGTTCGGACACCAGCTCGGCCACGGCCTCGACCACGAGGTCGGCGGTCGCTGCGCCGTCCGAGCCGCGCGGGGTCGGGCGGCGCGCATGGCGCAACTGCCGAGCGGTATCGCGGCCGACGGCCACCAGGGCGGCCTTCATGTCGGTACCGCCGACGTCTACGGCGATGGCGTGTGCGGTCACGCCGACGATCCTCCGCTACCAGCCACCCAATGGTCTACACCAAATCGGTGTGTCGTTCGACTGGGATTTCGCGGACCTCCCCGTCGATCAGTTGCCCATCAGCTTCTGCAGGGCCTCCAGGCCGCGGCTCGCGGTCGACTTCACGGTGCCCTTCGAAACGCCCGTGGCCTCGGCGATCTCCGCTTCCGTGAGGTTCCCGTAGTACCGCAGCACCAGCACCTCGCGCTGCCGGCGCGGCAGCTTGCCCAGCGACTCCACGACCGCCTGGTGCTCGGCCGTCAACATCGCCAGCGATTCGGCCGAACGGGCGTCGGCCTGGTGCGGCGGCTGGTACTCGCGGGCCGTCTTGCGGCGCCGCAGCACCGAGCGGCTGCCGTTGACGACCGCGGTGCGCAGGTACCCGATCGCGGCGCGCGCGTCGCGCAGCCCGGACCAGTTCCGGTACAGCCCGGTGAACGCCTCCTGCACCACGTCCTCGGCCGTCGCGGGGTCGTCGACCAGCAGGATCGCCAGTCGCACCATCCGCATGCGCTGCTGGCGGTACAGGTCTTCCATGGTCAGCGGTTGTGCCGTGGTGTCCACCGCCGCGCTGTCCAGCGCGCGCAGGTGTCCGAGGGTCTGCTCCACGCTCCGTGCGGTGCTGTGCGAATCACCGGCCATGATCGAACAACCTACCGGCTGGCCACTGGCGCGGATAACACGACCGGGTAGCGTCGATATCGATCGGTGATCTGCAGCGGAGGTGTCGGGAACATGGCCAAGTTCGTGGTCGAGCTGGTGTACGGCGAGGACGAGGAGCGCCGCCTCGAGGTGCGGCCCGCGCACCGGGAGTACTGCCGCGGACTCGCCGAGCGCGGCGTGCTGCTGGCCGCCGGCCCGTTCGCCGACAACCTCGGCGCCCAGCTGATCTACGAGGCCGCCGACGCCGACGAGCTCGGCGGGGTCCTCGCCGCGGACCCCTACACGGAGGCCGGCGTGATCGCCAAGACCACCGTCCGCGAGTGGAACCTGCTCACCGGCGCCTGGGCCTAGCCGCCACCAAGATCGAATCGGCGGGCTCCCTGGCCGCCGAACCTGCAGCGTGTGAGGATGTCCACAGGATTCGTCCCGTTCTGAATCCTGTCACCGGCTTTCCAAGACAGCCCCGTCTGGGGCACTGTGACGCGAAAGTGTGGCACCGGGCCGAACGGGCCCGCTGACAACGGGCATGAGCTCGTAGGATGCTGCGCGACTTCCCGTCACCAAGACCAAACTCCACCCCCGAGGAGGACGACCGATGCCCATCGCGACCCCCGAGGTCTACGCGGAGATGCTGGACCGGGCGAAGGCGGGCGAATTCGCCTACCCGGCCATCAACGTGACCTCGTCGGAGACGCTCAACGCGGCGCTGCGCGGGTTCGCCGAGGCCGAGAGTGACGGCATCATCCAGTTCTCGACCGGTGGCGCCGAGTTCGCCTCCGGCACCAAGGTCAAGGACATGGTCACCGGCGCGACGGCGCTGGCCGAGTTCGCGCACGTGGTGGCCGCGAAGTACCCGGTGAACATCGCGCTGCACACCGACCACTGCCCGAAGGACAAGCTGGACGGCTTCGTCCGGCCGCTGATCCAGATCAGCCAGGAGCGGGTCGACCGCGGCGAGAACCCGCTGTTCCAGTCGCACATGTGGGACGGCTCGGCCATCGACCTGGACGAGAACCTGGAGATCGCCCAGGAGCTGCTGGCCGCCGCCGCCAAGGCCAAGATCATCCTGGAGCTGGAGGTCGGCGTCGTCGGCGGCGAGGAGGACGGCGTCGCCAACGACATCAACGAGAAGCTCTACACCGCGCCCGGCGACTACGAGAAGACCGTGGACGCCCTCGGCAGCGGCGAGAAGGGCCGCTACCTGCTGGCCGCCACGTTCGGCAACGTGCACGGCGTCTACAAGCCGGGCAACGTCAAGCTGCGCCCGGAGATCCTCAAGCAGGGTCAGGACGTGGTGACGGAGAAGCTCGGCCTGCCGGCCGGCTCGAAGCCGTTCGACCTGGTCTTCCACGGCGGCTCCGGCTCGTTGCTGGAGGAGATCCACGAGGCGGTCTCCTACGGCGTGGTGAAGATGAACATCGACACCGACACCCAGTACGCCTTCACCCGCCCCGTCGCGGACCACATGTTCAAGAACTACGACGGCGTGCTGAAGATCGACGGCGAGGTCGGCAACAAGAAGGCCTACGACCCGCGCAGCTACCTGAAGGTCGCCGAGCAGGCGATGGCGGCCCGCGTCGCCCACGCCTGCGAGAACCTCAAGTCCGCGGGCCGCATGCTCGCGGGTTGATCTCTTCACCCGGAGGGCGCGCGACTTCGCGAGAAGTCGGCACCCATTGGACTGCGACGGCCCGTTCGCCTGGTGGCGGACGGGCCGTCGTCGTACCTGGAAGGATTGGGGCATGACGAGGAACCTGTTGGAACCGCCGGAGACCCTGCTGCCGGAGAACGAGGCCGCGCAGGGCGAGCTGGCCGCCGGCACCGACCCGGCCGAGGTCGCCGCGCACCACCCCACCTTCAGCGCCGCGTGGGCCGCGCTCGCGGAGGCCGCGCTCGACGCCGACGAGAACATCGCCGCCTACGCCTACGCCCGCACCGGCTACCACCGCGGCCTGGACGCGCTGCGCAAGGCCGGCTGGAAGGGCTTCGGCCCGGTGCCGTGGCGGCACGCCCCGAACCAGGGCGTGCTCCGCTCGATCGCGGCGCTGGCGAAGGCCGCGAGGGCGATCGGCGAGGCCGACGAGTTCGACCGCTGCCGCCAGCTGCTCGCCGACAGCGACCCGGCTTCCCTGGACGCGACCGGCCTGGCCTGAGCCGCGTGCGCGACCGGCAGCCAGGACCTTTCCGCCGGTATGCGCGGGTGAGCACGGGGCCGTGAGTCTTTTGGGCTGATATAGCAGCCCAAAAGACTCACAGCCCCGTTGCCGGCGGAAGTGCCTGCCGGGGCGTCCCGGAGGCGGTCGGCGCGCCCGGTCGCGCAGATCGAGCGAGGATCACTGCGGCGGCACTCGGATTGCGCCGCGATCTGTCGGACAATGTGGAGCGTGCACCGACTGCGCGAGGAACTCGTCCGCCGCTTGCGCCGCCTCATGCGCACCGGAGTTCCCATCGCCCAGTGCGCGATCGCGGCCGGTCTCGCGTGGTTCCTGGCCCGCCACCTGTTCGGCCACCCGGCGCCGTTCTTCGCGCCGATCGCCGCGGTCATCTCGCTCGGCGTCTCGCTGGGCCAGCGGATGCGGCGCGCCCTGGAACTCGTCGTCGGCGTCAGCATCGGCGTCGGGGTCGGCGACATCCTGATCTCGTTCATCGGCACGGGGAGCTGGCAGATCGCGCTGGTCGTCGCGCTGGCCATGAGCACCGCCGTGCTGCTGGACAGCGGCGTCGTGATCGTGCTGCAGGCCGCGTCGTCGTCGGTGCTGGTCGCGACGCTGCTGCCGCCGGCCACCGCCGGCGGGCTGACGCGGATGCTCGACGCCGCGATCGGCGGGCTGGTCGGCTTTATCGTCGCCGCGCTGCTGCCCGCCAACCCGCTCGCCGTGGCGCACCGCAACGGGCGGCTCGTGCTCGGCGCCCTCGCCGACGCGCTCCGCGGCGTCGGGAACGCGGTGGCGCGGCAGGACATCGAGCTCGCCGCCGACGTGCTGGCGAAGGCGCGCAAGAGCCAGCAGAACGTGGAGGAGCTCCGCGCGGCGCTGGAGGCCGGGCAGGAGATCGCGCGGTTCGCTCCTATCCGGTGGCGGCGGCGCGGCGACCTGGAGCGCTACGAGACCGCGGCGACGCCGATCGACCGCGCGCTGCGCAACACGCGCGTGCTCGCGCGCCGGGCGCTCGCCGCGTTGCGGGACGGCGAGCCGGTGCCGCGCCCGCTACCGGGGCTCCTGGAGGAGCTGGCGGGCGCCGTGGTGCTGCTGCGCGACGAGCTGGCCAGCGGCGTCGATCCGCTGCAGACCCGCGCGGCGGCCAGATCCGTCGCCAAGAAGTCCACAGTGGAACTCCTCGGCGAGGGGGACTTCTCGATGCAGGTGGTGGTGCTGCAGGTCCGCTCGATCGCGGTGGACCTCCTGCAGGCCACCGGTCTCAGCCGGACCGAGGCGATCGCCGCCCTGCCGCCCCTGCACCCGGAGGAGAAGCCGGGCTGAGCGTCAGCCCGCGGGGCGGTTCAGGACCGCGATCAGGGCGTTGTGCAGGGCTTCGTGATCGCGCGGGTCGTGGAGGTGGCAGTCGGCCGCCGAGAGCCGGTACCACTCCGCCGCGCCCGCGTAGCGGATCCACACCGTGACGTCGCCGTCGGCGCATTCGGTGGCCAGCTCCAGGTCGCCGGTGATGACCCCGACCTCGTCGGTCATCACCCCGCCCGGCGGCGCGGTCACCTCGGAGCGCCGCACCGCAGGCTCCGGTGCGGTCGGTTGATCCGGCTCTGCGTGGTCTGACATGGAACGGCCCTCCTCACGAGCTGCCCCAGTATGTCCCGTCCGGAGCGGCGCGGTCGGTCGCCGGTTTCGCGCGAGAACCGGCGGTGCCCCGCTCCCGCGCGGGGCACCGCCGGGCGGATCAGCAGCCGTCGAGGGCCTTCTGCAGCGCCGACTTCTCCGCGTCGGTGACGGTCAGGCCGTACTTGTGCTTGGTGCCGACCCACATCGACGCGTACGTGCAGTGGTAGCCGGCCAGCGGCGGCATCCACTCGTCCGGCGTCTGGTCGCCCTTCGCCTGGTTGACGTTGTCGGTGACCGCGATCAGCTGCGGGCCCTCCAGGTCGTTGGCGAACGCCTGGCGCTGGTCCTGGGTCCACTCCGCCGCGCCGGAGCGCCACGCGGCGGCCAGCGGCACGACGTGGTCGATGTCCAAATCGGACGGCTGGGTCCAGGTCTCGCCGTCGTACGGGCTGAGCCAGCTGCCGGAGGTCGGGTAGCAGTCCGAGCCGGTCTGGACGTCCTTGCCGTCGCGCTTGAGCACCGCCTCGCGGGTGTTGCAGCTGTCCGGGCCCTCGATCCAGTGCGGGAACTTCTCCCGGCTGTAGCCGTCCATCGAGCCCTCCGGGGCGACGGTCAGCTTCGACAGCTCGGACTTCGCCGTCGCGGGATCCGGGATGCCGGGCGGCTCGGCGCCGGCGGGCACGGCCAGCGCGAGGCCGAGGATTCCAGCCAGGGGTAGGGCGGTCAGGGTGGCGCGCAACGATCGGTGGCCTGTCATGGCTTCCCTCCGCATGGGCGTCTCGCCGATGTCCGTGCTGACCATTGCCCACGCAGTTGGCCGGGACAATGCCGGAGAGTGGCGAACGGGTGACTTGGCGTGAAATCGCCACCGATCGTGCCACTTACTGGTGAATTTCGCACCGACTGGAGCGGACGCGGCGCGTCTCCGATTCCAGGCAAAGATAAGAATCACATTTGCCGGGAATGGCGGATTTCGGCCGGGATCCGCCCGGGCGGTCAGCGGGCCAGTCGCAGGTCCTCGGTGTGCCGGTACCAGACCCACTTCTCCATCGGGCGCGGGTGGGCGACGCCGTCGTGGCGCACCGTCGCCGACCGGAACGACGCCTGCACCGCGCGCCCCCGCGCGACGGTGCGCCGGCTGCGCAGGATGCCGCGGCGGACGGTGGTGACGAGGATGCCGTCGGCGGCCGGGTCGAGCATGGCGTTCATCGGATCGGAGGTCGGCTCCGGCAGCGGCGCGGCTTCCGGGTCCGGCGAGATCGTGATGCTGGTCGCGGCGCCGTTGAGCACCTGCTCGTCGTCGCAGTACACCTGCCCGGTGATCGGCTCGATCGAGCCCTCGCCGAGCAGCACGCCACCCGAGTCGTCCCGGATCAGCGCCGCCGGCCGCGGCGCGGCGGTCAGCGCGCGGTCGAAGTCTCCGGGACGGAGCCCCCACAGCCGGGCGGCCGGCGAGTCGGCGACCGGGACGTAGCCGACGACCAGGTCGGCCAGCCGGTTCTTGCGGAGCAGGCGCAGCACCACCGATGCGAAGTCGATGTCGGTGCCGTGCACCACCAGCCGTTCCCGGGCGTCGGCGAGCAGCGGGTCCAGGTCGGCGCGGGCCGGTGCCGCCGGGACGTCGAACCATTGCACACCGTCACCGGACGGGCGCGCTGCGCGCTCGACGTTTCCGCAGGACAATGCGGTGGTACTCACGTTTCGCTCCTGGTTTACCCTGATCGACCGGCATACCCCGTGGTGGGAGCGGGCGAAGCGTGCGGTCACGCTGGCGACCACCCAGTCCAGGTTGGAGTTTCACATGCCGGCGATCGTGCTGATCGGCGCCCAGTGGGGCGACGAAGGCAAGGGTAAGGCGACCGACCTGCTCGGCGAGCAGGCGCAGTGGGTCGTCCGCTACCAGGGCGGCAACAACGCGGGTCACACCGTGGTGCTGCCGGACGGGCAGGACTTCGCCCTGCACCTCATCCCGTCGGGGATCCTCACCCCCGGCGTGACCAACGTGATCGGCAACGGCGTCGTCGTCGATCCGGGCGTCCTGCTGGAGGAGTTGGCCGGGCTGGAGGGCCGCGGCGTCGACACCTCGCGGCTGCTGGTCTCCGCCGACGCGCACCTGATCATGCCGTACCACGTGGCCATCGACCGGGTCACCGAGCGGTACCTGGGGAAGAAGCAGATCGGCACCACCGGTCGCGGCATCGGGCCCTGCTACCAGGACAAGATCGCCCGGGTGGGCGTGCGGGTGCAGGACCTGCTGGACGAGAAGATCCTGCGGCAGAAGGTCGAGGCCGCGCTGGACATCAAGAACCAGATCCTGGTCAAGGTCTACAACCGCCGCGCCCTGGACGTCGACGAGGTCGTGGACACCGTGATGTCCCAGGGCGAGCAGTTCGCGAGCCGGATCGCCGACACCAAGCTGCTGATCAACAAGGCGCTGGACCGCGGCGAGACGGTGCTGCTGGAGGGCTCGCAGGGCACCCTGCTGGACGTCGACCACGGCACCTACCCGTTCGTCACCTCGTCGAACCCGACCGCGGGCGGCGCCTGCGCCGGTTCCGGCATCGGCCCGACGAAGATCAACGCGGTGATCGGCATCCTGAAGGCCTACACCACCCGCGTCGGCGCCGGCCCGTTCCCGACCGAGCTGACCGACGAGGCCGGCGAGAACCTGCGCAAGCAGGGCGGCGAGTTCGGCGTGACCACCGGCCGCTCGCGGCGCACCGGCTGGTTCGACGCGGTGATCGCGCGCTACGCGACCCGGGTCAACGGGATCACCGACTACTTCCTCACCAAGCTGGACGTGCTGTCCGGGCTGGAGACGATCCCGATCTGCGTCGCCTACGACGTGGACGGCGAGCGGGTCGAGGAAATGCCGATGACGCAGACCGGCGTGCACCACGCGGTGCCGGTGTACGAGGAGATGCCGGGCTGGTGGGAGGACATCAGCGGGGCGCGCAGCTTCGACGACCTGCCGGCGAACGCGCAGGCCTACATCGCGCGGATCGAGGAGCTCGCGGGGGCGCGGATCTCGGCGGTCGGCGTCGGCCCCGGCCGGGACCAGACCATCGTCCGCCACACGATGGCGTGAGTTGAACCGCAATTTCAATGAGGTTTTTCCAACCTCGATTTGCGTGGCGGTGCGGGTAGCGGAACCTCAGAGGCTCCCTGGACTGTGGGTGCCCCTCCTGATGTATGTCCAATACACGGCGGAGGGGCCGTCCTCGCCAGGAAGCCTCTGAGAACCCGCGGCGGTGCAAGTGTCGTAGGTGGGTTATGCGCCTGCGGCGCATGCGACACCCCATCGACGTGCAGCTTTGCGGCCCGCGGCTGCGGGCCGGCCAGGATGAAAAACGCTCAATGGAAATCGGACCTCCGATTTCCATTGAAATTGCGGGAACCCGGGTCAGCGGTTGCGCCAGGAGCTGTCGATGGCGGCTTCCTGGAGGTCCAGTTCGCGCAGGACGCGGCGCAGCACCTCGTCGTCGACGTTGCCCGCGTCCCGCTCGTCGGCCATCGCCGACCGCTGCACCTCGATCAGTTCGCGGCGCAGGTCGGAGAACGCCTTGCTCGCCGTGTCCGCCCGTTCGTCGGGCGTGCGCCCGACCTGCTCCGCCGCGGCCATCCCCTGGTGCTCCACCAGGCCCTTCATCCGGCTGATCATCCGGTCGAAGTGCTCCGGGCTGGTGTGCAGGTCCTCGGGCGTGAGCCCGTCCAGGTAGCGCAGGGCGGCGTTGGTCGCGGTCACCCGCGCCTCCGCCTCCGCCTGGTCGTCGCGCGCGGCCTCCTCCGGGTCGGCGATGCCGAGCTTCCGGATCAGCCACGGCAGCGTGGTGCCCTGCAGCAGGATGGTGCCGACCGCGATCACGAACGCGATGAACTGGATCAGCTCGCGCGCCGGGAACGGCTCGCCGGTGCCGGTGGTGTGCGGGATCGCGCCCGCGGCCGCGAGCGTGACCACGCCGCGCATCCCGGCCCACGACAGCACGGCGGTGCGCCGCCACCGGACGCCACGCTTGGTGCTGGTGGCCAGCAGGTGCGCCAGGCCCGGCAGGTAGTTGGAGCCGAACATCCACAGGATCCGCACCGCGATCGTCGAGGCCAGGATGATCAGCGCGGACGCGAGCACCATGCCGAGGCTGCGCCCGGAGGTGACGATGGTGGTGATGACGGTCTGCAGCTGCAGACCGATGTAGGCGAACACCAGGCTTTCCAGCAGCAGGTTGATCGACGCCCAGACGGTGTGCTCCTGCAGGCGTCCGGCGGCCCGCGCCCGCGGCTGGTTGTGGCCGACGTACAGCCCGGCGGTGACCACCGCGAGCACGCCGGAGCCGTACAGCTGCTCGGCGGTGAGGTAGGCGATGAACGGCACGAGCACGCCCAGCACGGTCGCCACCTGCACGTCCGGCACGCGGGTCCGGGCGACCTGCGCGAGCATCCCGAACACCAGCCCGAGGCCGACGCCGACCACCACGGCCAGCACGAACACCAGCGCGCCCTGCGCCAGGGTCGGCGTGGTGCCGACGACCGCGGCGATCGCCATCCGGTAGATGGTCAGCGCCGCCGCGTCGTTGATCAGGCTTTCGCCGCCGAGGACCGTCATCATGCCGCGCGGCAGCTTCAGCTGGCGGCCGATCGCGGCGGCGGTGACCGCGTCCGGCGGCGCGATGACCGCGCCGAGCACGATCGCCGATTTCAGCGGCAGTTCCGGGATCAGCGTGAAGGCCAGCCAGCCGACCAGGAACGACGTGGCGACGACCTGCAGCACGCCGTGGTGCACGATCGGCGCGATCCGGGCCCGGAAGTTCGTGTAGGAGCTCTCCAGCGCGGCGGCGTACAGCAGCGGCGGGAGCACCACGGTCAGCAGCAGCTCCGGATCGATCTCCAGCCGCGCGGTGCCGGGGATCAGCGAGACGACCAGGCCGACCAGGACCAGCAGCAGCGGGGCGGCGATCTCGCGGCTGCGCGCGACCGCGGTGACCAGCAGTGCGCCTATCAGCACGAGCAGCAGTTGGGCCACCGGGCACCCCCGTCCATCATGGACAGGTTAGGCGTCGGAATGGCCCGGCGCGGCCGGCGGCTCGCGGCGGTGCCGACTGCAGTTTCAATTGAAACTGGCCCCGAAACCAGGGGGACCGCAGTTTCAATTGAAACTGCGGTCCCCGAGGGCGTTCGGAGCGGCCGTCAGCGGCCGGCGAACTCGTCGCGGGCGGTGACCGCGATGTCCGGGTGGTCGCTGAAGATGCCGTCGATGTCCTGCTCCAACAGCGCCCGGAAGAAGCCGAAGGCGTCGCCGAAGGCGGCCGGGTCGGCCGAGGAGCGGAAGTCCGCGGGCAGGAACTTGTTCTCCGCCCGGACCGTGTAGGGCACCACCTCGAGGCCGGCCGCGTGGGCGTCGGCCACGACGGTGGTCGGCGCGGTGAGGAAGCCGTCGGCGTTCACCGGCAGGATCACCTTGGTGTCCGGGCCGATCACGTCGGCGTAGGCCGCGATCTCCCGCAGGCCCGCCGGCTTGACCAGGTCGGCGTAGGTGCGCGGGTCGCCGGCCTCGACGAAGTCCTGCGGCGCGCCGGAGTTGCTGATCAGCTGCACGAGCTGCACCCGCAGCGACCGGTCGAGCTCCTTGAGGTTGGCCACCTCGAAGGACTGCACGGCGACCTTGGCGTCCGGCCGGTTCAGGCCGTTGCGGGTCAGCGCCTCGACGACGCCGGGCTCCAGCGCCAGGCCGAGCTTGGCGAAGTAGCTGGGGTGCTTGGTCTCCGGGGCGACGCCGATGTCGCGGCGGAGCTCCCGGGACAGCCGGGCGCGCAGGTCCAGGACCTCCTGGAACGTCGGCACCTCGTATCGGCCGTCGTAGATCGTGTTGTTCGGCCGGACGTCCGGGATGCGCTCCTTGGCGCGCAGCGTCTTGAGCTCCGCGAGGGTGAAGTCCTCGGTGAACCAGCCGGTGATCGAGCTGCCGTCGATGACCTTGGTGGTCTTGCGGCCGGCGAACTCGGGGTGCTCGGCGACGTCGGTGGTGCCGCCGATCTCGTTCTCGTGCCGCGCGACCAGCACGCCGTCCTTTGTGGACACCAGGTCGGGCTCGATGTAGTCGGCGCCCATCCGGGCGGCCAGCTCGTAGGAGGCCAGCGTGTGCTCCGGCCGGTACCCGGAGGCGCCGCGGTGCCCGAAGACCGCCACCTGGTCGGTGTCCTGCGGCCGGTTCGGTGCGGCGATGGCGGGCGCGGTGATCAGCCCAAGCGCCGCTGCGCCCGCGACGGACAGCGCCGTCAGGCGTACCCGGATGGTCATGTGCCCTCCTGTGTCTCGCGCAGCATGTCGATCAACGCTGCACATTCGGGCAAAACACTGACCGCCGCAATCGACCATTCGCGCAAGGCCGGGCGACCCCGCGACAACGGCCGGGTGAACTACCGGGATCGACCGGATGAGCTACCCCCGGCGAGGCATTCGCGCCAAAAAGGGCGGGGGCACCGCCGACGTGGCGTGCCGCACGCTCTACGCTCACGGCTTGTGCGAATCCTCGTGATCGGTGGCGGTGGCCGGGAACACGCGATCGTGCTGGCGCTGTCCCGCGACCCGTCCGTGACCGCGCTGGCCTGCGCGCCGGGCAACGCCGGCACCGCTGCGCTCGCCGAGACCTACGGCGTCGACGTCGCGAAGCCGGACGAAGTGGCCGAGCTGGCCACCAGGTGGAAGGCCGACCTCGTCGTGTTCGGCCCCGAGACGCCGCTGGTCGCGGGCGCGTCCGACGCCGTCCGGGCGGCGGGCATCGCCTGCTTCGGCCCGTCGAAGGCGGCCGCGCGCATCGAAGGTTCGAAGGCGTTCGCCAAGGACGTCATGCTCGCGGCCGGGGTGCCGACCGCGCACAGCGAAGTGGTCGACAACCCGGCGAAGCTGGACGCCGCGCTGGCCCACTTCGGCCCCACCTGGGTGGTCAAGGACGACGGCCTGGCCGCCGGCAAGGGCGTGCTGGTGACCGGCGACTTCGACGCGGCGCGCGCGCACGCGCTCAAGCTGCTCGACGGCGGGCACCCGGTGCTGCTGGAGTCGTTCCTGGACGGCCCCGAGGCCTCGCTGTTCTGCCTGGTCGACGGCACGACGGTGGTCCCGCTGCTGCCCGCGCAGGACTTCAAGCGCGTCGGCGACGGCGACGCGGGCCCGAACACCGGCGGCATGGGCGCCTACACGCCGCTGCCGTGGGCGCCGGACGACCTGGTGGAGGACGTGGTGCGCACCATCGTGCAGCCCACGGTCGACGAGCTGGCGAGCCGCGGCACGCCGTTCTCCGGACTGCTGTACGCCGGGCTGGCCCTGACCTCCAGCGGCCCGCAGGTGATCGAGTTCAACTGCCGCTTCGGCGACCCCGAGACCCAGGCCGTGCTGTCGCTGCTGCACACCCCGCTGGCGTCGTTGTTCAACGCCGTCGCGCGCGGTGAGCTCGCCGAGCAGCCGCCGCTGGAGTGGGAGCCCGGTGCCGCGGTGACCGTCGTGATCGCCGCCGAGGGCTACCCCGGGCGGCCGCGCGTCGACGACGTGATCCAGGGCGGCGACGCGCAGGGCATCCTGCACTCCGGCACCCGGCGCCGCGAGGACGGTGCGGTGCTGTCCGCCGGCGGCCGCGTGCTGTCGGTCGTGGCCACCGGTGAGGACCTGGCGTCGGCCCGCGAGGCGGCGTACCGCCGGGTCGCCGGCGTGCACCTGCCCGGCTCGCACTACCGCACCGACATCGCGCTCCGCGCGGTCGAGGGCGAGATCGCCATCCCGAACTCCTGACCAAAACGGAAACTTCGGCGAAAACCGCCCGGTGATGGGGAAATCCCGTCGCCGGGCGGTTTTTTCTGGTGTTCTTGCTCTGGCCGCGGGGAACCGCGGAGACCCGGCGCCGGAGGCGCGGGGGCGAGCACGAGGAGGCGTCTGTGACCCAGGCGGGCTACAACCTGGAAGCCATGGAGGACTGCCGGGCGTCGGTGGACGGCAAGGCCGGGCCGGTCGGGGCGGTGGGGGACGGCTTCGAGGGCCAGCACGTCGACGCCGCGATCTTCGGCGAGCTGGAGGCGGCGGGCTCGTTCGCCTCCGCGATCACCGAGTTCGACGCGACCGGCAAACGCGAGTTCGACGCCGCCGAGCAGCTGCTGCGCAGCGTCAGCGGCGCGCTCGACGCGGTGCGGACCACCGTCGACGAGACCGACCGGGCGAACGTCGAATCATTCCGCTGAGCTGGGGATCTGATGGGGATTTCGGGAGAGGTGGCGGGCAAGCCCGGTGGGGGCGAGCTCGCCGAGCAGCTGCGCAAGATCGAGAACAGCAGGCCGGACGACATCCGCGCGATCGGCAACCGCTGGCGCGACGCGGCCGGCCGCACCGGCGACCACGGCAATGACCTCGGCCAGGCGGTGCGCGGTCTCGACGGGGCGTGGGAGGGCGCGTCCGCGGACGCCTTCGTCGGCTACATGGGCAAGGTGACCGGCGGGTTCGACAAGGCACGCGAGGCGCTGCAGAGCTCCGCCGACGTGCTGGACCGGGCGGCGCAGGGCGTGCAGTCCGCCAAGGACGAGGTCAACGCGATCGGCGAGCGGGCGCTGTCGGACGCCCGGGCCGCCGAGGACGCGTACCAGAAGGAGATCGCCGGGGCGACCGACGACGCGGCCAAGGAAGAGGCGGCGCGCCGGCGCGACGACGCCATCACCAGGGCCATGAAGGAGCACGCCCAGGAGGCCAAGGGCAAGATCGACGACGCGAACGCGAAGCTCGGCGCGGCGCTGGGCGAGTTGCGCGGTGCCGGGGCGGGGCTGACCGGCGCGTTCTCCTCGTTGCCGAAGGCGGGCGAGCAGCCGTTCACGCCGGCCCCGGGCCGGCAGGTCGACTGGGACATGACGCCGCCCGAGGCGACCAAGCAGCAGTCCAGCACGCCCGGCGGCGAGTCGAGCTCGTCCGGCGGCTCGGGCGGTTCCGGCGGCGGCTCCGGTGGGGGTTCCGGTGGCGGCGGCGGTGAGTCCAGCGGTGGTTCCGGTGGCGGCGGTGGCGGCCTCGGGCCCAGCGGCGGCCCGCCCAGCGGTGGCCCGCCGCCCGGCAACGTCGAGGAGTGGATCCGCGAGGCCATCAAGATCCTGCAGGCCAACGGCGTCCCGGTCACCGAGGAGAACATCGACGAGATCTGGACGATCATCGAGAAGGAGTCGGGCGGCAACCCGCACGCGATCAACGACTGGGACTCCAACGCGGCGAAGGGAACGCCGTCGAAGGGCCTGATGCAGTGCATCGACCCGACGTTCCAGGCGCACAAGCTGCCCGGTCACGACGACATCTACAACCCGGTGGACAACATCATCGCGGGTGTTCGCTACACCTTCGACCGCTACGGCGGCTTCGAGGGGCACCCGGGCCTGAAGTCCATGGCGGGCGGCGGTGGCTACCAGGGCTACTGAGTTCCTGTTTCCAACGGCGCCGTGAGTCTTTTGGGCTGTTCTGGCAGCTCAACGGACTCACGGTCCCGTACCTGCGGGAACGCGGCGTCCGAGACGTGCTGGCGAGTGTCGGCCAGGTGTTCTGCATCGACCAGGCGCCTGGCAGGCTGTTGGCATGTTCGACAGCGCCACTGCACTTCGGGTCGCCGAGCGGGCGGCCGTTGAGCCGTTCCAGGTCATGGAGGTCCTGTCGGCGGCCGCCGCGCGGCAGCGGACGAAGGGCGACGTGGTCTCGCTGGCCGCCGGTCAGCCCGCCACGCCCGCGCCGAAGGCCGTGCGCGACGCCGCCGCGCAGGCCCTGCACCACCACGCGCTCGGCTACACCGAGCAGCTCGGCCTGCCCGAGCTGCGCGAATCGATCGCCGGGCACTACGACCGCGCCTACGGGCTCGCGGTGCAGGCCGACGACGTCGTGGTGACCACCGGCGCCTCCGGCGCCTTCCTGCTCGCGTTCCTCAGCGCCTTCGACGCCGGGGACCGCGTCGCGCTGGCCCGCCCCGGCTACCCGGCCTACCGGAACATCCTGGCGGCGCTGGGCTGCGAGGTCGTCGAGCTGCCGTGCGACGAGACGACCCGCTTCCAGCCGACCGTGGAGATGCTGGACGCGCTCGACGAACCGATCCACGGGCTGATCGTGGCGAGTCCGGCGAACCCGACCGGCACGGTCCTCTCCAGCGACGAGCTGGCCGGGCTGGCGCGGTGGTGCGGGTCCAACGGCGTGCAGCTGATCAGCGACGAGATCTACCACGGTCTCAGCTACGGGGACCCGCTGCACTCGGCCTGGGAGTTCTCCCGCGAGGCGATCGTGGTGAACTCGTTCTCCAAGTTCTGGTCGATGACCGGCTGGCGGCTGGGCTGGATGCTGGTGCCGCCGCGGCTGCGCCGCGCGGTCGACTCGCTGACCGGGAACTTCACGCTCTGCCCGCCCGCGCTGTCCCAGCACGGCGCGGTCGCGGCGTTCTCCCCGGACGCCTACGCCGAGGTCGACGCGCACGTCGAGCGCTACCGCACGAACCGCGAGCTGCTGCTGAGCGGCCTCGGCGAGCTCGGCATCACGCGGGTCGCCCCGGCCGACGGCGCGTTCTACGCCTGGGCGGACATCGGGCACCTCACCGACGACGCGACGGGGTTCTGCCGGCGGCTGCTGGACGAGACCGGGGTGGCGGTGGTGCCGGGCGTCGACTTCGACCCGGTGCTCGGCAACCGCTTCGTGCGGCTGTCCTTCGCGGGCAGCACCGAGGACATCGCCGAAGCCCTGGACCGCCTGGCCCGCTGGCTCCCCCGCTGACCACCCCCGGTCCGGAGGGCCACCCCGTTCCGGAGGGCCACCCCGTTCCGGAGGGCCGCTCCGGTCCGGAGGGCCGCAATTTCCATTGAAATTGAAGGTCCAATTCCAATGGAAATTGCGGCGTCGTGACCGGGCGGAGGGGCCGGCGGTCTCCGGGAACCCCTGAGTTTTCCCCGGTATCGGTTTCGGCGGGCCGATTCGGGCCGATGATCTGGCAGGCTGGACGCAGGACGGGGAACGGCGTGGTCGAGCTGAGGTGCGTGCGATGTTGTGGAAGGTGATCGGCGGACTGCTGCTGCTGTGGCTGGTGATCTCGGTGGCGGGCTTCGTCATCAAGGGGCTGTTCTGGCTCGCCGTCATCGGCGGCGTGCTGTTCGTCGCCACCGCCGCGATCGGCTGGGCCCGGGACCGCAAGCAGATCAAATCCTGAACCATTCGGCGGGGAGCGAGGGCGCCTTCGATCTGGACGAAGGCGCCCTTCGCGCGTTCAGGGCAGGATGCCGTGGGCCCGGAGGGTTGCGCGGGCCGCGTCCGCGCCCTGCCAGCGCTCCGCGTGGAGGCCCTCTTCGCGGGCGCCGTCGACGTTCTCCTGCCGGTCGTCGAAGAACAGGCACTCCGCGGCCGGCGCGTCGAGCGTTTCGAGCAGCACCCGGTAGATCGCCGCGTCCGGCTTCGCCAGGCGCAGGTCACCCGAGAAGATCAGGTGCTTGAACAGCCTCGCCCAGCTCTCCTGCTCCGCCGCGCGCCCGAACGACGACGGCGCGTTGGACAGCACCGCCATCGTGACGTCCTGCCGGTGCAGGTCTTCCAGCAGCTGCAGGGTTTCCGGCGCGGTCTCCAGCCAGCCGCCGGCGTCGGCGCGGGTCAGCCGCGCGGACAGCTCGGCGTCGACGTCCTTGCCCAGCCGCGCCGCGACCGCCCGCCAGTACTCCACATCGGACAGACCCCAGTCGTAGGCGAGGCGCTCGGCGAAGTAGGCCCGCTCGAACTCCGATGGCTCGACTCCGAGCAGCGCCGCGATGCCGGGCAGCGCAGCCGTGCGCCGGCTGATCACCTCGCCGTAGTCGAACACGATCCAACGCACCACGAGCCCTCCAACGGGAGTCCTACAGCCGGGCTCCGCCGATCCTGCGGAGCGCTTCCTCGATGTCGGTCTTGGACACGTCGCGGTGCGTCACGAACCGGACCTGCCCGCTCATCGGCACCGCCCGCACCCCGATCGCCTGCAAGCGTCGCAGGGTCAGCTGGACGTCCGGAACCGCCGCGAGAACGATGTTGGTCTGCGGTGGGGTGACGTCCCAGCCGAGCTCGGTGAGCCCATCGGCGAGCGCGCGGGCGTTGTCGTGGTCCTCGGCGAGCGCGTCGAGCCGGTCCAGCGCGACGAGCCCGGCCGCGGCGAGCACGCCGCCCTGCCGGACGCCGCCGCCGAGCATCTTGCGCACCCGGCGGGCCTCGCCGATGAATTCCTCGCTGCCCGCGACGACGGAGCCGACCGGCGCGCCGAGCCCCTTGCTCAGGCAGGCCTGCACGGTGTCGACGCCGACGGTCAGCGCGGCCGGCGGGACGCCGAGTGCGACCGAGGCGTTCCAGAGCCGGGCGCCGTCGAGGTGGACCTTCAGGCCGCCTTCGCGCGCGGCCGCCGCGAGCATGACGTGCTCGTCCGGCGGGACGACGGAGCCGCCCGCGCCGTTGTGCGTGTTCTCCAGGCACAACAGCGTGGTGTGCAGCATGTCGTAGGCGGCTGCGCCGCCCAGCTGGGCCCGCACCGCCTCGGCCGTCGGGCGTCCCGGCCCGGCGCTCCAGTCCAGCGGCTCCGGCATGCCGCCGGCCAGCCAGGCCGCGGAGCCGAGTTCGTAGTTCAGCACGTGGGCGCCGCGCGGCGCGAGGAACCGGTCCCCGCGTTTCAGGTGCAGCATCAGGGCGATCAGGTTGCCCATCGTGCCGCTGGGCACCCACAGGGCGGCGGCGGTGCCGAGCAGCTGCGCGGCGCGTTCTTCCAGCGCACGCATCGTCGGGTCGTGGTCGAGCACGTCGTCGCCGACTTCGGCCGCGGCCATGGCCGCGGACATCTGCTCGTCGGGACGCGTGACCGTGTCGGAACGGAGGTCGATCGGCGCCGTGTTGGTCACGAACAGATCACACCACACCGGCACCGGGTTCGGGCAGCAACCCTGCTGACACCGCTGCGGCGGCTGCGGTATCAATCACAGGTGGATCGTCGGGGCCGTGCAACGCCTGCGGCCGGCGATTCCGTCCGTACAGGTGCAGGCACAACGAGCGGAGAGTTCCGCGTGGACCAGCGCGAAGAGCAGGAGTTCGCGGAGTACTTCGCGGCTCGGCGGGAGGCGGTGCGTCGAATGGCGTACATGATGTGCGGCGATTGGCACCGCGCGGACGATCTCGCCCAGACCGCGTTCATCGCGTTGCACCGGCACTGGCGCAAAGTCCGCGACAAGGGCGCGCTGGACGCGTACGTGCGGCGCACCCTGACTCGCGCGGTGATCGACGAGTCCAGACGGCCGTGGCGGCGGGAGCGCGCCGCGGAGGTGCTGCCGGACCGGCCGGTGGACTCGCCGGACGTGGACAACTCGGTGGCGACCAAGCAGACCCTGCTCGCGGGCCTGCAGAAGGTGCCGCCGAAGCAGCGGGCGGTGTTGGTGCTCCGATTCCTGGAGGGGTTGGACGTCGCGGGGGTGGCGGCAGTCATGAAGTGCAGCGAAGGCAACGTGAAGAGCCAGTGCGCCCGGGGGCTGGCGGCGTTGCGGGAAGCGCTGGGCGATGAGCTCGGCGACCTGCGGTCGGCGTGAGGAGGTGCGGGTAGGTGGACGAACGCAAGCTCGAGGAGCTGTTCCGCGATTCGGTGCAGTCCGTGCCTCCGGCGTCGTTCGACGAGAGCGACGTGGCGCAGGCATCGCGGCGGATCACGGCGCGCCGCCGGATGGCGGCGTTGGGCGGCACGGTGGTCGCGGCCGCCGTGCTGGTGGGCGGCGTCGGCCTGGGGACCGGCATGTTCGGCTCGTCGTCGAGCAGCAACCTCGCGAGCCGGCCGGAGACCGCGTCGACCTCCCCGCGTGTCGAAGGGCCGGGCGTCCTGGGTGACCGCTCGGGCCGGTGCGGGCCCGACGCGCAGCTCGCGGCGGCCGTGACCAAGCAGCTGCCGGAGGCCGCCGGGATGGCGCCGGTCGCCCCGGACCCGTGCCCGTCCGGCGCGAAGACGGCTTCGTTCGTGCTGCGCGACGGGTCTTCGTCGGGCAGCGTCACGGTGATCGTGAGCCCGGTGGGCGCGGTGGCGCCGGAGCAGGCGACGCCCGGCGACGTGCGGCGCCCGGACGGCACCGAGCAGTCGGTGCGCAAGGCGCGCAGCGGCAAGCTGGTCGTCGTGCTCAGCGATCCGGACGCCGGCTCTCCGGCGGCGCCGTACGGCGCGCGGATCGCGTCGATCGCGGGCGGCCTGGCCGACCAGTTCTGATCGTTCGGCCTGATCAGCGCCCGTGCGCGTTTTGTGCCGCTATGGCAGCACGAACCACACGCGGGCTCTGAACTGCGGAAACGGTTCTCCGCGCGTCCCTCGTGTCCGGTATGTGGTGGCATCGCACACCAGAACGGTACTTCCGTACCAGATTATTGGTACGTTAGTACCAGACAGCGGGTGAGCGGCCCGGCTGCCGGATCGAGGGAAGGGCGACCAGCAATGATGGCCTGGATCATTCTGATGGTTTCGGGAATTTTCGAGGCGGGTTGGGCGATCTCGCTCAAGCTCTCGCACGGCTTCAGCCGGCTGATCCCGACGGTGTCGTTCTTCGTGCTGGCCGCCATCAGCTTCGCGGGCCTGGCGTACGCGATGCGGACGCTGCCCGCGGGCCCCGCGTACGCGGTGTGGACCGGCGTCGGCGCCGCGCTGACGGCGATCATCGGCATGGTCTGGCTGGGCGACGGCGTCTCCGCGATGAAGCTGGTCTCGATCGTGCTGATCGTCGCCGGCGTGATCGGCCTGAACCTCGCGGGCGGCGGCCACTGACCCCACGCACGGGGCATTTCTCGCGAAATCGCGCCGGTGGTCGTGAGTGGTGGTGGTCGCCCAGGCGGCCATTGCCGCTCACGACCGTTCGTGTGACCACGCCGTGCTCGCTGACGAATAGGATCGGCAGACATGACAGCGGCCAGTACTCCGAAGGGCGAGCGGCGGCGGCAGGCCTTGGTCGTGGCTGCCGCGCAGCTGCTGGCCGAGGGCGGCTTCGAAGCCGTGCGGCATCGTGCGGTCGCCGAGCGCGCCGGCCTGCCGCTGGCCTCCACCACCTACTACTTCTCGTCGCTGGACGACCTGGTCAGCGCCGCCGTCGAGTACGAGTCGCGGCAGGAGCTCGCCACCGGCCGGGCCCGGCTCGACGAGCTCGCCGAGCGCCCGCGCGGCACCGACGCGGTGATCGAGCTGCTGCTGGACCTCCTGCTGGGCACCGGATCGCGCGACGGCGGCGCGGAGCCGGTGCTGCTGCGCTACGAGCGGCTGGTCGGCTCGCCGCGCCGCCCCTACCTGGCGCCGTTGATGCGCGAGCTCAGCGCCGAACTGCACGACCTGCTCGCGGAGATCTTCGCCCGCAGCGGCATGGAGGTCGGCCGCGAACGGCTGCTCGAACTGATCGCGCTGGTGGACGGCGCGGTGGTGAACGCGCTGATCGAAAGCGACCCGGATCCCCGCGGCGCGGCGCGCCGGATGCTGCGCTCTCAGCTCGGCTGAGCCACCCGGTACAGCCGCGCGTACGAGCCGTCGGCGGCGAGCAGCTCCTCGTGGCTGCCCAGCTCGACGATGCGCCCGTCGGACATCACGGCCACCTGGTCGGCGTTGCGCGCGGTGTGCAGCCGGTGCGCGATCGCGATCACCGTGCGCCCCGCCAGCAGCGTCGAAAGCGCCCGTTCGAGCTCCCGCGACGTGACGTTGTCCAGCAGCGATGTCGCCTCGTCGAGGACCACCGTGTGCGGGTCGGCCAGCAGCACCCGGGCCAGCGCGAGCTGCTGCGCGCGGGCCGCCGGAACCGGGTGCCCGCCCGCGCCGAGGACCGTGTCCAGCCCGTCCGGCAGCGCCGACACCCAGTCGTGCAGCCCGACCGCCTTGAGCGCGTCGGTCAGCTGGTCGTCGTTCGGGTCGCCGTCGGCCAGCGCGAGGTTCTCCCGGAGCGAGCAGGCGAAGACGTGGTGCTCCTGGGTCAGCAGCACCACCTCGCGGCGCAGCCGCGCGGCGGGCAGGTCGGTGATCTCCGTGCTGCCGAAGGCGACCGATCCGGAGTCCGGCCGGCTGATGCCGGCGATCAGCCGGCCGAGCGTCGACTTGCCCGCGCCGGACGGGCCGACGATCACCAGCCGCTGACCGGCCGGGACGGTCAGGTCGATGCCGTGCAGGATCTCCCGGTCCTCCCGGTAGGAGAAGCGCACGTCGCGGATCACCAGGTCGCGACCCGGCTCCTCCCCGGGGCGGGACGCGTCGTCGTCGGCCACCGGGATCTCGCGGACGCCGAGGATGCGTTGCAGCGCCGTGTGCCCGGTCTGCAGCTCTTCGAGCCACATGAACAGCTCGTCGAACGGGTTCGACATCGCCTGCGCGTAGAGCACGACGGTGATGATGGTGCCGAGCTCGACGAGCTCCGCCTGGTACGCCCAGCCGCCGATGAGCAGGATCGCGCCGATCGGCAGCACGTACGACAGTTCCAGGAACGGCAGCCACACGGTGAGCAGGTTCCGGTGCCGCTTCTCCGACGCGGCGGCCCGGTCGAGCACCTGCTCGTTGCGCGCCCGGCGGCGCGCGCCCAGCCGCAGGGCCGCGATGGCCCGCGCGCCCTCGACGGATTCGTGCGTGCTCGACTGGACTTCCGACCAGTTCGCCGCGACCTGCTCGATGTTCGGCAGCGAACGCGGGAAGTACCAGCGGGTGCTGAAGACCATCAGCGGCACCGCGATCAGCATCCCGCAGGCGAGCAGTGGCGAGGTGATGATCATCGCCGTGCCGGTCAGCACGATGGTGATCAGCGCCGTGGCGATCTCGGGCGCGGCGTTGCGGATCGTGTAGTCGAGCCGGTCGACGTCCGTGGTCGCGCGGCTGAGCAGGTCGCCGGTGCCGGCCGCCTCGACGGTGCCCAGCGGCAGCCGCAGCGCGTGGCCGACCATGCTCTCGCGCGATTCCGCCAGCAGGTGCTCGCCGAGCATCGTCGCGCGCAGCCGGGCCGAACGAGCCAGCAGCGCCTGCACCACCAGCACCACGAGGAACATCGCGGCGAGCAGGTCGACGTATCCGGTGGTGGTGCCGGTGACCACCGAGTCGACGAGGGAACCGAGGATCTGCGGCCCGATCAGCCCGACCAGCGTCGTCAGGCCGAACAGCAGCATCATCGCGGCGAAGCGGCGGCGGTGCACCAGGAGCGTGCGCCACATCCAGCGGCGCACCGCGGTTCCGCCCGCCAGCGGCAGTTTCGTGCTCATGCGTCCGCTCCCGAGTGCCGCACCTGATCCGCCACGGCCATCCACAACGGACTTTGGCTCAGCACCACGGTGGTGCGTCCGCGGCGCAACTCGCCGACCCGCTCGGCGATCCTCGCCTCGGTGTGCGCGTCGACCGCCGAGGTCGGCTCGTCCAGGATCAGCACGTCGGCGTCCGAGCACAGCGCGCGGGCGAGCAGCAGGCGCTGCCGCTGACCGCCGGAGAGCGAGCGGGCGCGCTCGTCGAGCAGCCCGTCGGCGGGCAGGGCCGACATCACGTCGTGCGCATCGGACGCGTGCAACGCGGTTTCGACGTCCACATCGGACTCCAGGTCGATCTCGGTGCGGGCCGGTCCGGAGAACAGCTGGTCCTGGTTGTGCGCCAACACGATTCGGCGGCGCACCTCGGCCGGATCGACGTCGCGCAGCGGCACGCCGCCGGCGATCGCCGCGCCTGCGAGGCGTTCTGCGAGGGCCTCCGCGTGCTCGCCGGCGTCGATCACGGTCAGCTCGCCCGCCGGGATGCGCAGGCCGCTCTCCTCGTCGAACAGATCCAGCGGGCCCGGCGGCAGCGGCTTCGGGTGCTCCGGCGGCGCGGGCTCGGGTTCCAGCCGGAGCAGCGAGCCCATCCGACCGGCGGCGACCTGCGCGGACGCGAACGCGTAGGCCGCCTCGGTGGCGGTGCGGACGGGGATGACCAGGTACGCCGACACGCCGTAGAACGCGACGAGCTCGCCAACGCTGATGTCGCCGTCCAGCGCCAGCCGCGCGCCGATCCAGGTGACCAGCACCGTGACCAGGCCGGGCAGCAGGATCTCCGCGGCGGCCAGCAGCGCCTCGATCCGCCCGGCGGCCACCCCGGCGACCCGGACCCGCTGGGAGGCGTCGACGAACCGCGCGTGGAAGCGGGACTCGCCGCCGACGCCGCGCAGGATCCGCAGCCCGGACACGATGTCCGCGGCCTGCGCGCTGACCTGCGACAACTCCTCGCGCTGCGCTTCCTCGCGGCGGCGCAGCGGGGCCAGCAGCGGCCCGATGCCCACGGTCGCCAGCGGCACGCCGATCAGCACGATGACGCCCATCACCGGCGAGATCCACAGCACCGCCGCGGCGGCGACCGCGAAGGAGACCAGCGATCCGGTGGCCCGTCCGATCACCTCGAACACCCCGCCGATGCGGTAGATGTCCGTCGCGCCGACCGTGACCACCTCGCCCGCCCGGACCTTGCGGGTCAGCGTGCCGCCGAGCCCGATCACGTGGCCCAGCACGATCCGCTGGGATCCCGCCGCGCCGTGCAGCCAAAGCGTGTGCGAGGCCCAGTTCAGCGCGCCGGCGGTGGCCATCAGCGTGAGGCCGAGCGCCACCACGACCAGCACCCAGCCCAGCAGCGCGCCGTCGACGCCGTCGCGGATCCCCTCGTCGATCGCCCGGCCGACCACCAGCGGCATCAGCGCCGTCGGCAGCATCCACAACGCGCCGGAAATGGTCGCAAGCGTCAGCAGTCCCGGCCGTTGCGCCAGCAGGGACCACAGGAACCGGGGTGCACTCGAACCGCGCGAAGTCATGGTGACATCGACCGTAGTTCGCGCCGTGGGGCCCGGTCGACCGATTTTCCGCCGGTCTCCGGGGTGGTCAGAAGTCCCAGGTCGTTTCCGCGAAATCGCCCTCGGCGGCTTCCCGCGAGCATTCCGGGCATTTGTCGGTGACCGGTTTCGAGTTCGGTTCGCGCCCGCTCGGCGTGGGCTGCGGAACCTTCAGCGCGGTGCCGCACAGGGCCGGTATCGACTGCCCCGCGTACACCGCGCCGGGGCGAAACGTGGTGGCGTGTCTCAGGGTGAGGCCCATGCCGACGATCCAGAACACGTCCTGCCGCTCATCGCGGAACACGTCGATGGCCATCCGTTCGTAGTTCCTTTGTTCGCATCAACCCGGTGGTGCACCAACGATATGGTCGGGATTTGCCGCCGTCCAGCGAGGGCCGGGTCATTTAGGGCCGAATTAATGCACCGATCCGGTATCGATCGCGAATCCCGTGCCGCGCCACGGGATTACCTGCCGGGGTGGCGGTGGTCCTCGGGGATAACGAGTTGCGCGTTCGTGCAACCCCGCGCGGCCCGGCGCCGTAGACAGCGGCGGTAGCGCGAAAGGAGACCGATTCCATGCGGGCCGAACGGGAACAGGAGTTCCGCGAGTTCGCCGCGGCGCGTGCGCTGTGGCTGCGCCGCTCGGCGTACCTGCTGTGCGGGGACTGGCATCTCGCCGAAGACCTCGTCCAGAACACGTTTCTCAAGCTCTACCGGGCATGGCGGCGAGTCGATATGTCCACAGTGGATGCATATGCGCGGAAGGTGCTGTTCCGGGCGTGGCTCGACGAGAGCCGTCGACCGTGGCGGCGCGCGGAGCGGCGCGACGGCTCGCTGCCGGAAACCGGTGGCGACACGGCCGATCCGGCCGAGGCGGGACTGCGCTCGTGGAGCCGGGAATTTCTGCTGCGCGCGTTGTCCGAGGTCCCGCCGAAGCAGCGGGCGGTGCTCGTCCTGCGCTATTGGGAGGACCTGCCCATCGCCGAAGTCGCCGCGGCCCTCGGGTGCTCCGAAGGCACGGTCAAGAGCCAGGCATCGCGTGGACTGGAGAACCTGCGCGCCGCCATCGCCACATCCGATCCCGACCTGGCCTCGACGGCCGCGAGGAGGAGCGAGTGATGCAGGAAGAACTGCTGCGCGAGGGAATGCGGGCCGCCGTCGACGACGAGCCACCGCTGGGCTTCTCGCCGGACGACCTGGTCGCCGAGGGCAAGCGCCGGCAGCGCAGGCGGCGCGCCACGATCGGCGCCGTGGCGGCGACCCTCGTCGTCCTGGCCGGCGCGGCCACCGTGCCGGGCATGATGACCGGCCCGACGCCGATCGTCCCGGCGGCACCGCAGGTCAGCGCGGTCAAGCCGATCGAGTGGCCGCCGAAGGGCATTGCGCCGATGAGCCTGCCCGAATCGCAGCTGATCGCCGAGGGCGAGCGGATCCGCGGCCACCTGGCCGAAATCATCCCCGAGGTCGACACCGCGGCCTTCAACGTCACGACCACCCAGCCGCACGGCCTCGGACCGGGCTTCGGCACCGAGGCGCCCGCGACCGTCGTGGTGCGGGCCGGCTTCGAGTACGCGCTGGTGTCGATGGGAAAGGACGTCCGACTGCCGATGCAGCTGACGGTGGTGGTGCAGGGACCGGGCACGGCGCCGGTCCGACTCGCGCAGTCGTGCGGAGACAGCGAGCCGACGCAGGTGTTGCTCGGCTGCACCACGCGCGCGCTCGATGACGGATCGATCCTCGTGGAAGGCGCGACCAGCCTCGCCTCCCTGGGTGAGGACGGGCCGACGACGCACATCGTCCGGCACTTCCGGACCGACGGCACCGTTGTCTCGGCCACCGCGTCGCACACCGCCGGCCCGGAGGCCGCAGGCCTGGGGGCCTACCGGCAGCTGCACGTGGATCGCCTCGACCTGATCGCGACCGATCGGGAAATCGCGCTGAAGGGCTGATGCCCGCCGAACCACTTTCCAATTCGAATCGCCGGATCGGAAGAAATGTCCAATTCATTGGACTTTGTCCGAAGAACGAAGGGAAATGCAGGAATGCGCACCACGACCCACCGCGGTTCCCGGCTCGGCCGGGTGGCCGCCGCCGTCACCCTGGCCGCCACCTCACTGCTGGCGCTGCCGCTGTCGGCGACCGCCGAAGGCGCCGCGGACGTCCCGGACATCCAGTGGCCCCCGGCCGGGACGACCCCGCCGAACTACCCGCCGGAGGAGATGGACAAGCACGCCACCGCCCTGCAGCAGCGGATGGAGGCGGTGTTCCCGGCGGCCGTCCCGCACGCCGCGGACCCGGTGACGCCGAAGCCCCAGCAGCTCAGCGACACGCAGTTCCTGCACGGCACGACGGTCTTCCGCGACTCCATCGGCCGCACCGGGGTGACCATGCAGTACAACGCGCCGGGCGTGGTGCAGAAGTCGCCCAAGGAGTCGTGCGAGAACCCGGGCGGAACGCCGGTGACCTTCTGCGAAGGCCGGCTGCTCGAAGACGGTTCGGTGCTGGTGCACCTGCGCTTCGAGAGCGACGGCCACGTGGTCGCGTCGGCGTACCACTACATGCTCGACGGCAGCGTGACGATGGTCAGCAGCTACAACTACGACCCGATCATCGACGACCAGCAGGACCCGACGACGCGCCCGGAGGTCGCGGTGCCCTACGAGCAGCTCGACGTGCTCGCCGCCGACCCCGAGCTCGCCCTGCACTGATCCCCCACCTCCCGAAGGGCACCGGGGGACCGCAGTTTCAATTGAAACTGCGGTCCCCCCAGGTGCCCTCCGCCTCGTCCCACGAGTCCCACGCGTCGCGGTCGGGCGCGGCTTCCGGCGCGGCGCGACCGGGTGGGCCGAACGGCGGCGGGTCGCCGGTATCCTGGCTGTTCGTGACGGTCAAGCCCAGCATTCCGAACGTCCTCGCCGCCCGCTACGCCTCGCCCGAGCTGGTCGAGCTGTGGTCCCCGCAGCAGAAGATCATCCTGGAGCGCAAGCTGTGGCTCGCGGTGCTGCGCGCCCAGGCCGACCTCGGCATCGAGGTCCCCGAGAACGCGGTCGCCGACTACGAGCGGGTGCTGGAGCAGGTCGACCTGGACTCCATCGCCGCCCGCGAGCGCGTCACCCGCCACGACGTCAAGGCCCGCATCGAGGAGTTCAACGCCCTCGCCGGCCACGAGCAGATCCACAAGGGCATGACCTCCCGGGATCTCACCGAGAACGTCGAGCAGCTGCAGGTCCGGCTCAGCCTGGAGCTGGTCCGCGACCGCACGGTCGCCGTCCTGGCGCGGCTCGGCAAGCTCGCCGGCGAGTACGGCGAGCTGGTCATGGCCGGTCGCTCGCACAACGTCGCCGCTCAGGCGACCACGCTCGGCAAGCGCTTCGCCACCGCCGCCGACGAGCTGCTCGTCGGCTTCCACCGGCTGGAGGAGCTGCTCGCGCGCTACCCGCTGCGCGGCATCAAGGGCCCGGTCGGCACCGCGCAGGACATGCTCGACCTGCTCGGCGGCGACCCGGCGAAGCTCACCGAGCTGGAGCGCCGGGTGGCCGGCCACCTCGGCTTCGGCAGCACGCTGACCAGCGTCGGCCAGGTCTACCCGCGCTCGCTGGACTTCGAGGTGCTCACCGCGCTGGCCCAGCTCGCCGCCGCGCCGTCCAACGTGGCGACCACGATCCGGCTGATGGCCGGGCACGAGCTGGTGACCGAGGGCTTCAAGCCGGGCCAGGTCGGCTCCAGCGCGATGCCGCACAAGATGAACACCCGGTCCTGCGAGCGGGTCAACGGCCTCGCGGTGGTGCTGCGCGGCTTCGTGTCGATGGTCGGCGAGCTGGCCGGCGACCAGTGGAACGAGGGCGACGTGTCCTGCTCCGTGGTGCGCCGGGTGGCGCTGCCGGACGCGTTCTTCGCCTTCGACGGCCTGCTGGAGACGTTCCTGACGGTGCTCGACGAGTTCGGCGCGTTCCCCGCCGTGGTCGCCCGCGAGCTCGACCGCTACCTGCCGTTCCTGGCCACCACGAAGGTGCTGATGGCGGCGGTGCGGGCCGGGGTCGGCCGGGAGACCGCGCACGAGGCGATCAAGGAGAACGCGGTGGCGGTCGCGCTGGCGATGCGCGAGCAGGGCGCGGAGCGCAACGACCTCCTGGACCGGCTGGCGGCCGACGACCGCCTCCCGCTGGACCGGGCGGAGCTGGACGCCCTCCTGGCGGACCGCCTCGCCTTCACGGGAGCGGCGGCGGCCCAGGTCGGCGGCATCGTCGACCAGGTCGAGAAGATCACGACCCGCCACCCGGAGGCGGCGGCCTACACCCCAGCCGACATCCTCTGACGGCAGCCGGAGGGCGCCTTCGACCGGTCCTGGTCGGAGGCGCCCTTCTCGTTCCGGAGAACGTGGTGGGATGGCGTTGTGAGCCGCGCTACCGAAGAGAACAACCGCCGCATGCTCCGGGCGCGGGATGCGATGGACCGCGCCTACGCGCAGCCGTTGGACGTTCCGGCCCTCGCCCGGATCGCCCACGTGTCGGAAGCGCACTTCGCACGCACCTTCCGGGCGACCTTCGGCGAGACGCCGCACCGCTACCTGCAGCGCCGCCGCGTCGAGCGCGCGATGTTCCTGCTGCGGGAGACCGATCGCAGCGTGACGGACATCTGCTTCGCGGTCGGCTTCGGCAGCCTGGGAACGTTCAGCCGCACGTTCCACGACATCGTCGGCAGCTCGCCGCGGACGTACCGCAGGGAAGCGGTGGCCACGAACGTGCCGACCTGCTTCGTGATGGCGTGGGCGCGGCCGAGTTCCTGAGCCCGCCGATCGATCAGTTCTGGATAAGTTTTCCGGGGCCCGGCTGATTAGCGTGCTGTCCATGTTCAACGCCATCACGCACTCGCAGATCTACGTCCTCGACCAGGACGAGGCCCTCGACTTCTACGTCGGCAAGCTCGGCTTGGAGGTCAACGCCGACGTCGACATGGGTTTCATGCGCTGGCTGACCGTCAGCGTCCCCGGTCACCCGGAGCGTCAGATCCTGCTGGAGAAGCCGGGGGCTCCCTCGCTGTCCGAGGAGACCGCGCAGGAGGTCCGCGAACTGGTGACCAAGGGCGCGATGGGCGGGTGGTTCATCCTCACCACGGACGACTGCCACAAGACGTACGAGACGTTGCTGGCCAGGGGCGTCGAGTTCACCGAGGAACCCACCGAGCGCCCGTACGGGATCGACTGCGGCCTCCGCGACCCCTTCGGCAACCGCCTCCGCTTCACCCAGCTGACCTGAGCGCCGGGGCCGGACTCACCGCTCGTGTGCACCTTGGATCGCTATGGCGATCCAAAGTGCTCACGAGACCTGGCCTGGTCCGTCGTGATCCCGGCGAACAGGTCGTCCTCGGGGAGCGTCGTGTCGACCAGGGTGCGGGCCAGGTGGTAGTCCTCGGTCGGCCACACCTCCCGCTCGACTTCGCGCGGGTGCGCGAAGAACGGGTGGTCCGGGTCCATCTGCGTGGCGTGCGCGAGCGCCGCCCGGTCCCGGGTCTCGAAGTGCTCCGCGCACCGGATCCGGGTGGTGACGGCCAGGTTCGGCGCGGTGTCCGGCCAGTCGGCGAGCACCGGTGCGAACAGCGACTCCAGGCCGCGCGCCGTCATCGCCTCGTCCAGCGCCTCGAACCACGCCCGGGACAGCGCGGCCTGGTAGTACAGCTTCAGCGGCTGCCACGGCAGCCCGTCGCCGGGGTAGCGCGCCGGATCGGCGGCCGCCTCGAAGGCGGCGGCGGTCACCTCGTGGGTCCTGATGTGATCGGGATGCGGGTAGCCGCCGGTCTCGTCGTAGGTGATGACCACGTGCGGCCGGAACTCGCGGATCGCGGCGACCAGCGGCCGGGCCGCGACGTCGAGCGGCTGGACGGCGAAGCAGTCGTCCGGCAGCGGCTCGCCGTCGGCGGGCAGCCCGGAGTCGACGAACCCGAGGAACCGCTGCCGCACGCCGAGGATCTCCGCGGCGGCGGCCATCTCCTGCTTGCGGATCTGGGCCAGGTCCGCCCGCACCTCGGGGCGGTCCAGCCGCTTGTTGAGCACGTCGCCGCGCTCCCCGCCGGTGCAGGTCACGACCAGCACTTCCGCCCCTGCGGCCGCGTAGCGGGCCAGGGTGGCGGCGCCCTTGCTGGATTCGTCGTCGGGGTGGGCGTGCACGCTCATCAGGCGCAGGGTCATTTCGGCTCCTCCTTCGCGGCGGGCAGCAGGAATGCGGGGATCAGGCTCAACGCGGTGATGCCGAACGCCCACCAGAAGGTGTCGCCGAACGCGGCCGCCGGTTCCGGCGCCGACGAGCCCTGCAACACCACCACCAGCAGTGCGGTGCCCAGCGATCCGCCGATCCGGTTGAGCACGTTCAACGCGCTGGCCGCGCGGGGAACCTCGTGCCGCTGCACGCTCCGGTAGACCGCGGCCATGCCGGGGGCCATCGTCATGCCCATGCCGATCCCGCGCAGCAACAGGGAAGCGGTCAGCAACCAGCCCGGCGGCTGGGCGGCGAGCTGGGTGAACGACACCGTTCCGACCAGGGCCACGAGGATGCCGGTGAGCAGCAGCGGTCGCGGTCCGATCCGGTCGGAGAGCCGCCCGGCCGCGAACGTGGTGATCGCGGTGCCCAGCGCTTGCGGCGCGAGCAGCAGCCCGGCGGCGAGCGGTCCGACGTGCTGGACCTGTTGGTAGTAAAGCGGAATCAGCAGCATCGAGCTGTAGAGCGAGGCGCCGAGCAGGAACGAATTGCCGGTGGCGGCGGCAAATCCCCGGCGAGCGAACAGGCGCAGGTCGATCAGCGGCGTGCCCCGGCCCCGCAGCGCGTGCACGCCGTAGCCGATCAGCAAAGCCATGCCTGCGGCCAGCGAAGCCACCGTCCACATTGAACCGAACCCGCCGGAAGCCCCGGCCGCGGTGAACCCGTACACCACGGCGGCCAGCCCGGGCGAGAGCAGCAGCAGGCCGACGGCGTCCAGCCGGTTGCCGCTCGCGGTGCCCGGCTCGGACGGCAGCACCCGCACCGCGAGCCACAGCGTGACGAGCCCGATCGGCAGGTTGATCAGGAACATCCAGCGCCAGTCCAGGCTCTGCACGATCGCGCCCCCGAGGATCGGGCCGACCACCGGCGCGAGCATCACCGGGATCGACGTCACGCCCATCACGCGGCCGATCTTGGGTCCGGCGGCCTGGGCGACCATCGCCTGACCGATCGGCTGCATCATCCCGCCGCCGATGCCCTGCAGGACGCGGAACGCGACCAGCGCCGGGGCCGACCAGGCGATGCCGCAGAGCGCGGACCCGCCGACGAACAGGGCCACCGAGACCAGCCACATCCGCTTGGCGCCGAACCGCTCGGACGCCCAGCCGGAGATCGGCATCACCAGCGACACGGCCAGCAGGTATCCGGTCGACACCCACTGGATCGTGCTCAGCGGGCTGCGCAGCTCGCCGGCGACCGCGTCGATCCCGACGTTGACGATCGTGGCGTCCAGCCCGCCCAGCACCGCGCCGAGCAGCAGGACTCCGGCCATCCGCCACAGCTGCGCTGGAACCTCGTCATCCGGTCGCGCCGCCGGGGCGGCCTTCGCAACCGTCATCGCACCTCCTCGCATCGAGCAACGGAAGCTAACTTAGGTCGAACCCGATAATTAGGTCAAACACATTATTTGGGTGTGACCTAAGTCAGTAGCTAGGTTGGGCGGCATGAGTAGCCCTGTGCCAACCTCAGTCCTCCTCAACCGCACCCCAGGGGACCGTGACGCAAACCAGCCACGAGAAACCACGCGACGGGAGATCGGGCTGAACGCAACCACCACTGTGGATCGCGGAGAGGCGGACCAGTCATGAGCACGGAGGGACTGCGGGAACGGCGCAAGCGGCAGACGAGGCAGGAGATCTCGCACGTCGCGACGCGGCTGTTCATCGAGCACGGCTTCGAGAACGTGACGATCGCGCAGGTGGCGACGGCGGCCGGGGTGGCGAAGATGACCGTCACCAACCACTTCCCGCGCAAGGAGGACCTGCTCCTCGACATGCACGAGGAACTGGTCGCCGGGCCGGCGCAGGCGGTCTTGGAGCGCGAGCCGGGCGAGTCGGCGCCGGCGGCGCTGCGGCGCGCCTACTTCGAGGCGCTGGCCCGGCGCGACGCGCTGATCGGCTTCTCCGGAGCGGAGTTCGTCCGCGTGATCAGCGGAAGCCCGACGCTGCAGGCCCGGCTGCGGGAGATCCACGAGCAGCGGGAACGGGCGCTGACCGACGCGCTGGCGCCGGAACTCGCCGAGTTCACCGCGACGCTGCTGGCGGCACAAGCCACGACGGCGTACCGCGTGCTGCTGGAGGAGATCTTCAGGCGAACGCTCGACGGCGCGGACCACGAGGAGATCGCGGCGGCGATCGAACCCCTCGCCGAGCAGGCCTTCGACGGGCTGCAACGAGCCTTCGAGTGAGCCGGATCCAAGGCCAGCGGCCGTGAGCACTTCGTGTCGCTAGAGCAGCACGAAGTACTCACGGGGCCTGACCCGTCACTTCCAGTGGGCGTTGAAGAAGTCGAGCTCGCAGCGGGTCGCCTGCTGGAACACGCGCAGGCAGCGGGCCCGCTCGCGCTCGTCCAGGTCGGCGCCGATCCGGTCGAGCTCGCCGCACAACCACCGCACCCAGCCCTGGAAACCGGAGTTGTTGTGCAGCGTGATCCACTCCGCGTGCACGAAGTTCTCCGGCAGCGAGGCCGGCGCGCGCATCGCCCACTCCAGGTAGGTCCACTCCGCGACGGTCAGCACCGTCAGCACCTCGGCGTAGCTGCCGTTCGCGTTGGCGTCGCTCATCACGTCGCGGAACGCCACCGTCGCCTCGTCCAGCACCGGGCGCACCCGGTCTGCCTCGCCGACGCCCAGCGCGTCGAACGAGCGCTGGAAGTAGGTGTTCTCCTCGCTGGTGACCACGGCGATGCTGCCCGCGATCGCCAGCCGCGACGAGTAGCGATCCGCCTTGGCCAGCGCGGAACCCAGCAGCGCCAGGAAGTCGTCGACGAACTGGTAGTCCTGCACCAGGTAGGAGCGCATCGACTCGACCGGCACCAGCCCGTCGAACAGGGCCTCGGTGAACGGGTGCGTGACGACCGCGGTCCAGTCGGGCTCGCTGCGCTGGCGGAGCCAGTCGGTGAATGTCTCGGTCACGAAGTCCTCCTGTGCTCGATCGGGGCTGGTCCGGACGGCCCACGCCGGTTCTTACCACCGGCCCGCGTGCGAGTGCCCTGGCCCCGGTGCGAGACAATCCGCACGTGGTTGCACTCGCCGATTACCCCCAGATCGCGGCCGGCAAGGTTCGCCAGCTGCACGCCGTGGACGACGAACACCTGCTGCTGGTCGCCTCCGACCGCATCTCGGCGTACGACCACGTGCTCGACACCCCGATCCCCGACAAGGGCAGGGTGCTGACCGCGATGAGCGTGTTCTGGTTCGAGCTGCTCGCCGACGTGATGCCGAACCACCTGGTCGCCGCCGACGACCCGCGCATCCCTGGCGAGGTGCGCGGTCGCGCGCTGCTGGTGAAGCGGCTGGAGATGCTGCCGGTGGAGTGCGTGGCGCGCGGCTACCTGACGGGCTCCGGGCTCGCCGACTACCAGCGCACCGGCGCGGTGTGCGGCGTGCAGCTGCCCGGCGGGCTCGTCGAGGCGTCCGAGCTGCCGGAGCCGATCTTCACCCCGGCGACGAAGGCCGAGATCGGCGAGCACGACGAGAACGTGAGCTTCGAGGCGGTCGCCGCGCAGCTGGGCGCGGAGCGCGCCGCGGAGCTGCGCGACCTGACGCTGCTGGTCTACCGCCGGGCGGCGGAGCACGCGCGGGGCCGCGGCGTGATCCTCGCGGACACCAAGTTCGAGTTCGGCCTGGCCGGAGACGGTTCGCTGGTGCTCGGCGACGAGGTGCTCACGCCCGACTCGTCGCGGTACTGGCCGGCGGACGGGTACGAGGCGGGCAAGGTGCAGCCGTCGTTCGACAAGCAGTACGTGCGCAACTGGCTGACCTCGCCGGCGTCCGGCTGGGACCGCGCCTCGGACACCCCGCCGCCCCCGCTGCCGGCCGACGTCATCGACGCCTCGCGCGCCCGCTACGTCGAGGCGTACGAGCGGATCACCGGCCGCTCCTTCGCCGACTGGCTCGCCCCCGCGCAGTAACCCCGCACAACTCGGGAGGCGCTGCCTTCGGCCCGGTTTCCCCCGGTCGGAGTATGCGTCGGCGTGTCGGCGTCGTGCCGGGACCTGGCCTGCCGAAAGTGGCGGCGTGGAGGTTCGCCGGATTTGCGCCGGGGCGACACCTGGCCGTCAGGTCGTGGACACCCGGACCAGGCGGAATGAGGGACCGTGAGCACGCCGCTCGTCGTGTCGTTGTCCGGCCTTGGGCTCCGGGTGCTGGACCAGTGCGCGGAATTCGCCGCGGAACTGGACCGCCGCCAGGTCCCGCTGTCCCTGCTGATCTCGCCGCGCCCGGATCACCTCGAGGCGCGGAACCCGCAGTCCCCGCTGCTGCACTGGGTGGCCGAGCGCCTAGCGCGGCGCGACGCCATCAGCCTGCACGGCTTCGCACGCCTGTCCCCGGGGCTGCGCGCCCGCCTCGCCCCGGCCGCCCAGCTGCCGGCGCACGAAGCCGGGCTGCGGCTGGCGGCCGCGTCGGCGGTGCTCGAACAGGTCGGGCTGCGGACGAACAGCTTCATCCCGCCGCGCTGGCTCGCCTCGCCCGGCACGGTCACCGCGCTGCAGCGGCGCGGATTCTCCGTCTGCGCGGACGCGATGGGGGTCCGGGATCTCACGACCGGCCAGGTGCACCGGGCGCGGATCCGGATGCTCGGCCCGGGCGAGCGTGCGGAGCCGTGGTGGTGCCGGGCGCTGGTGCTGGGCGTCGAGCGGGCGGCCCGCCGCGGGCGACCGGTCCGGCTCGCGATGGACGCCGCCGAGCTGCGGAAACCGGCCGCGAGGCAGGCGCTCCTGGACGCCGTGGACCTGGCGTTGCACCACGGCGCGCGGCCGGTCACCTATGCCTCGTTCGTCCGCCGCTCCGCGACGTCGGCCCGTGGATGAGAACCCCTTCATTCGACCTTCAGGGCCGCCTCACGGTGGGCGCCCAAGCTGGTTCTCGTCAGGCGAAAGCGGCCAATGGAGGACGAGGACGATGCGGATTCGGAACACGAAGCGGACCTGGCTCGCGGCGGTGGCGGCGGTAGCGCTGGTGGGCCTCGGCGGAACCGGAGCCGCGCTCGCCGCGGACACCGGCACGGTCGAAACCCCGCGAGCGGCGACCCCGGTCGACCAGCCCCCGGTCGCCCAACCGGCCCCGGTCTGCTTCGACGACGACCCGGACGACCGGTTCGACGACGCCGACGACCGGTTCGACGACGACCGCGACGATGTCGACGACCGCTTCGACGACTGCGATGACCAGCTCGACCTGGACGACCGCTTCGACGACCGCGACGATCACTTGGACGACCAGCACGACGCCGACGACCAGGACGACCGCGACGACGACTGAACCTGCGGCCCCGCCGCGAGGCGCAACACGCCGGGGAGATGCCGGTTTCGCGCGGAACCGCCGCTTCGGTCGCTCCCGTTGCGGGGCGCAGCGAGTCTGCGGATGACGGTTTCACGCGAAACCGGCGGTCTCACGCGTGGCCGGTGACGGTTTCACGCGAAACCGGCGCCTCGCGCGGCGGGTCCGCCTCGGGACGCTTCGGCGTCCGCTGCCGGGTCAGACCGCGGTCTGGGCTCCCTTGGTCAGGACTTCGAGGGCGGTGTCCTTCGGGCCGAGCTGCTCGAACATGCGGTAGTGCATGTTCGGGTTCGCCAGCACCGCTTCGTGGATCGGCACCGCCGCTCGCGGCGCCACCGCGCGCAGGAAGTCGACCGCCTCGGAGAGCTTCAGCCACGGCGCCCCGGTCGGCACGCCGAGCACGTCGATCCGCTGTTCCGGCACGTAGAACGAGTCGCCGGGGTGGTAGAAGGCGCCGTGGTCGACGACGTAGCCGATGTTGTCGATCACCGGGATGTCCGGGTGGATCACCGCGTGCGTGCCGCCGACGACGTTGATCGACGCGCCGCCCAGCTCCAGCGACTCGCCGGGGCGCGCGGTGGTCGCGGCCAGGCCTTTCTCGGCGATCGCGGGCGCCGAGCCCGGGTCGGCCACCAGCCGGGCGTTCGGGTTGGCGGCGAGCAGGGCCGGGAGCCGGTCGAGGTCGAGGTGGTCGAAGTGCTGGTGGGTGATCAGCACGGCATCGAGGTCGCGGAGGTCTTCGAAGTCGGCGGAGAACGTGCCGGGGTCGATCAGCAGCCGCGCCGAGTCGGTCTCGATCAGCACGCACGCGTGTCCGAAGTGGGTGATCTGCACGGTGTTTCCTCCTAGATGAGCGAGCACGTCCACTCTTCCACGCTCGACCTACCTCGGGAGGAAGGCCGTCGACCCACCTCCCACGTCGACTCCCCACCCCTGGTGGACCGCAATTTCAATGGAAATCGGACCTTCGATTTCCATTGAAATTGCGGGAGTTGTCCACAGCCGTCGGAGTGTCGGGGTGCGACACGCCGATGATGCGCAGTTTCAATTGAAACTGCACCGGGATCATCACGTCTGAACCTGCGGTGAGGTGACGACGTCCGGCACGGTGCCGAGGTCACCGTGTCCGAGCCTTCGGCGAGATCACCTGGTCCGGTGGGGGAGGGTGGCGAGGAGTTCGGCTTCTTCCTCCGGGGTGAGCCCCGCTCGACGCTCTCGGTCCAGGCCCAGCGAGCGCTCGGTCTCCAGCGCCGCCGAAACCGTCTCGGCGAGCGGCCGAATGCGCAGGCCTGCGTCCAGGCTGGGGCGCGCGTTGCGAGCGACGATGCCCTGGTGGCTTTCCGGCAGCCAGAACGGCAGCGACTTCGGGCCTGCCCAGGGCTGCACGCCCGCCTCGGTCAGGTCTTCCGGCGCGACGGCCACGAGTTCGGTGCCCGGCGGCGCGACCAGCTCGGCGATCTGCGACAGCAGCTCGTTGAGCGGCGTGGTCGGGCTCGTGCCGTCGAAGGTGCCGGTGAGGCCCTGCTCGCCGGCATCCACGATCCACGCCGCGAGGTCGCGCACGTCGGCGTGCTGGGTTGGGTGGTCGGCGTCCGGCACGAGCACGCGTCCGCCGCGCGCCATCCGCGCCGGCCAGTAGCCGAACCGGTCCGAGGGGTCGTTCGGCCCGGTGATCAGGCCCGGGCGCAGCACGAAGGCCCGGTCCCCGACCGCGGCGCGCACCGCGTTCTCGCAGGCCACCTTGATCCCGCCGTAGGACTCGGACGTGCTCACGTCGTCGGAGTCGGTGATCGGCTCCAGCAGTTCGGCGTCGGTGCTCAGGCCGTGCGTCTCGTTGTCGGCGTAGACGTTGATGGTGGACACGAACGTCCAGTGCCCGGCCGTCGCGCCCAGGACGTCGAGGGCGTCCCGCACCCACCGGTAGTTCCGCGCCACGTCGACCACGGCGTCGAACCGTTCCCCGGCGAGAGAGCCGAGGCCCTGCTCCCGGTCCGCCAACACCAGCTTCGCGCCGGCGGGGATGTCGCCGCTCGTGCCGCGAGCCGCGCAGACGACGTCGTGCCCCCGCCGGAGAGCCTCGGCTGCCACCGCCTGCCCGAGGAAAACCGTTCCGCCCAGAACCAGGATTCGCATATCGGCACCCTGCCCCGACCGGCTCGGGCACCGCGACGGTTCTCGCTGCGGGTGAACGGGTTTATGCGATCAGCTGAATCCCGAGAGGGGCGCCCCCGGCCGGGGACGCCCCTCTCATCGCGACGTCACTTCGTGACGGTGATCTTCCGGCGCGTCACTTCGTGACGGTGATCTTCATGGTCGGGCCCGCGCCGCCGCCGATGCGGGTGTGCACGGTGTACTCGCCGGGCGCGACGTCGGCGATGGTGGCCACCGCCTCGGCGTTGCCGTCGCGGTCGTTCACGACCTGGGCCAGGCCCTCGTCCGCGTCGAACGGGTGCTCCCCGTTGCGCACGAACGCCGCCGACGAGATCCAGTTGACGCCTTCGGGGCCGTGCTCCAGCCGCAGGACCAGCGTGTTGCCCGCCCGGACCTGCGACTTGTCGGCGGTCAGCAGTGCGTTCTCGGCCGGTGCCACGGCCGCCGGGCCGGGGCTCGGCGCCGCCGTCGCCGGCACGGTGGTGGTCAGCGCGAGGCCGGCGAGCAGGCCGGCCGCCATCAGCGTCTTGATTGTGCGCATCGGTGTGCGTTCCCCCTAGGTAACCGCAAGCGGGGCCCGGGTTTTCGGTGCCCCGGTCGTAATAGACGTCCGACGGGCCAAAGGTTTAGACAACGTGCGAAAAATGTGGCGCAAGACACATGACGGGAAGGGTGTCGTGAGCCACGCCGCACCTCCGGCCCCTACCCGGCAGGGTGAACGCCCAGCTCAGTTACCCTTTGGCGGTACTGCTGGCCATCCGCCGGGGTCCCGGCGGATCTGCACGGAAACCGGGAGCAGCACCCGTGGCCCGAGTCGTTGTCGACGTCATGCCGAAGCAGGAAATCCTCGATCCGCAGGGACAGGCGGTGGCGAACGCGCTGCCCCGTCTCGGTTTCGACGGCATCACCGAAGTCCGCCAGGGGAAGCGGTTCGAGCTGGAGGTCGCCGACGACGTCGACGACGACACGCTCGCGAAGATCGCCGAGACGTTGCTGGCCAACCCGGTGATCGAGGACTGGACCGTCCGCCGGGTGGAAGCATGAGCGCGAAGATCGGCGTCATCACCTTCCCCGGCACCCTCGATGACGTGGACGCCGCCCGCGCTGCGCGCCGTGCCGGTGCCGAACCGGTCGCCCTCTGGCACGCCGACCACGACCTCAAGGGCGTGGACGCGGTGGTCGTCCCCGGCGGCTTCTCCTACGGCGACTACCTGCGCTGCGGCGCGATCGCCAAGTTCGCCCCGGTCATGACCGAGGTCGTCGAGGCCGCCCGCAAGGGCATGCCGGTGCTCGGCGTGTGCAACGGCTTCCAGATCCTGTGCGAGTCCGGGCTGCTGCCCGGAGTGCTGACCCGCAACGCGGGCCTGCACTACGTCTGCCGCGACCAGTGGTTGAAGGTGGAGAACAACAGCAGCGCCTGGACCACCCGCTACGACGCGGGCGCCGAGCTGCTGATCCCGATCAAGCACGGCGAGGGCAACTACGTGGCCGACGAGGCCGTCCTCGACGAGCTCGAAGGCGAAGGCCGGGTGCTGTTCCGCTACGCGGGCGAGAACCCGAACGGTTCGCGGCGCGACATCGCGGGCATCACCGACGCGCGCGGCCGGGTCGCGGGCATGATGCCGCACCCGGAGCACGCGATCGACCCGCTGACCGGCCCCACCGATGACGGCCTCGGCATGTTCCTGTCCGTTCTGGATGCACTGGTGGCAGCGTGACCAACATCGTGAACGTGGATAGCGTCGATCACGCGAAGTCCACACCCGACGTCGACCAGCCGTTCCGCGAGCTCGGGCTGAAGGACGACGAGTACGCCCGGATCCGCGAGATCCTGGGCCGCCGGCCCACGGACGCCGAGCTGGCCATGTACTCGGTGATGTGGAGCGAGCACTGCTCCTACAAGTCGTCGAAGGTGCACCTGAAGTACTTCGGCGAGACCACCACCGACGAGATGCGCGAGAAGATGCTCGCGGGCATCGGCGAGAACGCGGGCGTGGTCGACATCGGCGACGGCTGGGCGGTCACGTTCAAGCTGGAGAGCCACAACCACCCGTCGTACGTCGAGCCCTACCAGGGCGCGGCCACCGGCGTCGGCGGCATCGTCCGCGACATCATGGCGATGGGCGCCCGCCCGGTCGCGGTGGCGGACCCGCTGCGCTTCGGCCCGGCCGACGCGCCGGACACCAAGCGGGTGCTGCCCGGCGTCGTCGCGGGCGTCGGCGGCTACGGCAACTGCCTGGGCCTGCCGAACATCGGCGGCGAGGTCGTCTTCGACGAGTGCTACGCGGGCAACCCGCTGGTCAACGCCATGTGCGTGGGCGTGATGAAGGTCGAGGACCTGCACCTGGCGCACGCCAGCGGCAAGGGCAACAAGATCATCCTGTTCGGCGCGCGCACCGGCCTCGACGGCATCGGCGGCGTGTCGGTGCTGGCGTCGGAGACGTTCGACGGCGACGAGAGCGGTGGCGGCCGCAAGAAGCTGCCCAGCGTCCAGGTCGGCGACCCGTTCGCCGAGAAGGTGCTCATCGAGTGCTGCCTGGAGCTGTACCACGCCGGCCTGGTCGTCGGCATCCAGGACCTCGGCGGCGCGGGCCTGTCCTGCGCCACGTCGGAGCTGGCGTCGGCCGGCGACGGCGGCATGCGGGTCGACCTGGACCAGGTCCCGCTGCGCGCCACCGGGATGACCCCGGCGGAGATCCTCTCCAGCGAGTCGCAGGAGCGGATGTGCGCGGTCGTGGATCCGTCCAACGTGGACGCGTTCATGGAGGTGTGCCGCCGCTGGGACGTCACGGCGAACGTCATCGGTGAGGTCACCGACGGCGAGAACCTGGAGATCTTCTGGCACGGCGAGCTCGTGGTGGACGTGCCGCCGCGGACCGTCGCGCACCAGGGCCCGGTCTACGAGCGGCCGGTCGAGCGGCCCGCCGAGCAGGACCTGATCGTCGCGGACAGCGCGAACACGCTGGCCCGGCCGTCCACATCGGACGAACTGCGGGAGACGATCCTGCGGATGGCGGCGTCGCCGAACCTGTGCTCCCGGGCGTGGGTCACCGACCAGTACGACCGGTACGTGCGCGGCAACACCGTGCTGGCCCAGCCGTCGGACGGCGGCGTGCTGCGCATCGACGAGGAGACCGGGCGCGGCATCGCGGTCGCCACCGACTGCAACGCCCGCTACACCCGGCTCGACCCGTACGCGGGCGCGCAGCTGGCGCTGGCCGAGGCGTACCGCAACGTGGCGACCACCGGTGCCACGCCGGTGGCGGTCACCAACTGCCTGAACTTCGGTTCGCCGGAGGACCCGGCGGTGATGTGGCAGTTCCAGCAGGCGGTGCGCGGCCTGGCCGACGCCTGCCAGGAGCTGGGCATCCCGGTGACCGGCGGCAACGTCAGCTTCTACAACCAGACCGGTGCGAAGCCGATCCTGCCGACGCCGGTGGTCGGCGTGCTGGGCACGATCGACGACGTGACCCGCCGCATCCCCACCGGAATCGGTGGCGAGGAAGGCGAAACGCTGCTGCTGCTCGGCGAGACGCACGAGGAGCTCGGCGGCTCGGAGTGGGCGCGCGTCACCCACGACCACCTCGGCGGCGTGCCGCCGAAGGTCGACCTGGCGCGCGAGAAGCTGCTGGCGGAGATCGTGCTCGCGGGCTCCCGCGACGGCATGATCTCGGCGGCGCACGACCTCTCCGAGGGCGGCCTGGCGCAGGCGCTGGTGGAGACGGCGCTGATCGGCGAGTGCGGCGCCCGGGTGGTCCTGCCGGAGGGCGTGGACCCGTTCGTCTGGCTGTTCTCCGAGTCGGCGGGCCGGATCCTGGTGGCGGTGCCGCGCACCGAGGAGCTCCGCTTCACGGACATGTGCTCGGCCCGAGGCCTCCCGTGGGCCAAGGTCGGCGTCGCGGACGCGGGCGCGCAGTCGCTCGACATCCAGGACGTGGCGGACATCCCGCTGGCGGAGCTGCGCGAAGCCTGGGAAGGCACCCTCCCCAAGCTGTTCGGCTGATCCAGAGCTGACGCGAACGGCCCGTTCACCTCGTCTATCGAGGCGAACGGGCCGTTCGCGCATCCGCTAGCGGTCGAAGACGCCGCCTTGACGGCGCCGATGAACCGGGCGCCCGGCGCCCGGCCACCCCTTCTCGCGCTACGCGCGCACGGCTGTCCAGCCGTCGGGGAGGACGACTTCGCGGTCCGGGCTGGTCGTGATGCCGGTGTGCTGGGCCTCGTCGTGGAACGTCGTGCCGCTCAGGTCGGCGTCGTGCTCGAAGCGGACCGAGCGGAAGTCGGCCGGGCCGTGGAACTCCGCCCGCGTCATCAACACCGAGCCGGCGAACCGGCTGTCGGCGAACCGCGTCTGGCCGTGGAAGCGGGTCCGCCGGAAGCTCGCCCGGCCGTTGAACTCGACCCCGGGGAACCAGGCGCGCTGGTGGAAAACCGCGTCGTCGCAGCGGAACCGCCCGTACAGCCGCCCGGCGCCGACCGTCGTGCCGGTGAACCACACGTCCCCGTGGAACTCGCAGCGGCTGAAGTTGTTGTCGCTGAACAACTTCCCGTACCGCAGGATCAACGACCCGATCTTCCGGTCAGAAGTGTCGAAGTACTCCAGCGAGGCGTTGGTGAGGTCGAGGTCGTAGGCCGGGGCGGCCTCGTCACCGGCGGCCGGGAGCAGGTCGGCGATGAGCCGCTGCGCGGTCAGCCGCACCTGCAGCTTCCGCTCGGCGCCGTCCTTCGCGTCCCGGGACCACTGCACGGGCCCGTCGTCGGTGTTCAAAGGGGTTCCGGCGGACGCCGGGGCGTTATCGCTGTGGCGGTGGTGCCAGAACGGCCGCCGCAGGTACGAGCACAGCACGTCGAGCACGGTCTGGGTGTAGTCGGGATTGCTGCGGGCGAGCCCGGCGAGGGCGTGCAGCGCGCCGACGCGAACCTGATCGGCCTCGTGCCCGAGGAGTTCCACGGCGCGGGCGAAGCGCTCGTCGGCGACCCGGTCGCGGTCGAGGTCGGCCCGGCGGTTCTCCAACTCGTGGCGCTGCCGCTCGGTCTTCTGCCGCTCCTCCTCGACGCGCCTGCGCCGGTCGTTGAGCCAGAGCGCGTAGAGCGCGACGACGGAACCTGCCGCGAGCCCGCCGGTCCGCAGCGCGTCGGCGCCGGTGGTTCGCGGGTCGAAGGCCAGCAAGGCGATGCTGACGCCGACGAGGACCACGACGGCGACGGCGATCGTCGCGACCAGCCCGATCTTGCGCTCACCCATGCGAGGGATTCTGCCTGACCTCGTGCACCCGGATGCGTGCGCGATTCACATCTTGCAGGGCTCGAACGACCAGCCTTCCGGCACCTGGGCATCGGTCGACGTGTCGACCTCGGTGTTGTACAGGGCGACGCTGGGCAGCGGCTCGCCCACGCGGAGATCGACGCCGCCGTCGAAGCGCGCGTGCCGGAGGTCGAGCGTGGTGCGGAAGGACGCGCGCTCGAAGGAGACGTGCGCGATGCAGTGGGCTCCCGGCATGTCCACGGCACCTTCGAACTCGGCGCGCTCGAAGCCGCACGGTCCGTGCGTCGCGATCCCGCGCAGTTCCAGCCGCTGCCGGAACCGGGTCTTCTCCGCCCTGATCCGCCCCACGAAGACGCTGTCGCGGAGGTGCACCGGGCCGTGGAAGACGGCGCGGTTGAAGTTCGTGGTGTGCCGGAACCGGCACCGGTAGGCGGCGATGCGGCCCACGACCCGGTCGGACAGGTTGAACCGCTCCAGCCAAGCCCTGGTCAGGTCGAGCTCGTAGATCTTCGGATCCGGGTCGGCGGTGCTGGGCAACAGGTCCTGGATCAGGCGCTGCGCCGTCTGCCGGACGTACCGTTCGCCCTCCTGCTCGGGGCTGGCCTCCGGCCATTCGCCAGGATCCGCCGGCAATTCCGAGGCCGGTGTCCACTTCGGATGCACGAACGGTCGCCGGAGGTAGGAGCAGAGCACGTCGAGCACGGTCTGGGTGTAGTCGGGATTGCTGCGGGCGAGCCCGGCGAGGGCGTGCATGGCGCCGACCCGCACTTGGTCGGCGTCGTTGCCTAGCAGCTCGACCGACCGCGCGAAGCGCTCATCGGCGGCGCGGTCCCGGTCCTGGTCGGTGCGCCGGTCTTCCAGGGCCTGCCGCTGCTGTTCGAGCGCGTAGCGCTGCCGATCCAGCTCCTGCCGCTGGCTGTCGAGTTCCTGCCGCTTCTCCTCGACGCGTCGACGCCGGTCGTTGAGCCACAGGGCGTAGAGCGCGACCACCGATCCGGCCGCCAGCCCGCCGGTTCGCAGGGCATCGGCGCCGGTGGTCCGCGGGTCGAAGATCAGCAAGGCGACGCTGGCGCCGGCGAATACCGCGACGGCGACGGCGACGGTCGCGACCAAACCGATCTTGCGCTCACCCATGCGAGGGATTCTGCCCTGCGCGGAGCGCAGCACTCGGAGATCGCGCGGATAGGCACCTCACATCGGCATCCGCCCCGCCCGGCCAGAACCGCGCGGGCCTCGGGAAAGCCGACTACGCGGTGCCGGGCTGGCCGGCACCGCGCGAGTTGTGGCGTCAGCCGTTGGCCAGCGCTTGGAGGCGGTCGTAAGCGCCGTTGAACGTGTTCTTGTCCAGTGGCGACGACGTGTACTGCCAGATCGTCCAGATGCCCCACTTGTAGGGGAGCTGGCCGACGGTGCTCGCGTAGCGGGCGACCCACAGCGGGTTCGTCGAGCTGAAGTCGCCGTCCACGCACTGGTTCCACCAGCTCGTGCTGGTGTAGATGACCGGCCAGCGCCCGGTCCGGGCGTGGTAGGTGTCGCTGAAGTCCTTGATCCAGGCCGTCATCCCGCTCTTGGTCTTGCCGTAGCAGGTGGAGCCGTACGGGTTGTACTCCATGTCCAGCGCGCCCGGCAGCGTCTTGCCGTCCTTGGACCAGCCGCCGCCGTTGTCCACGAAGTAGTTGGCCTGCGCGGCGCCGCTGGAGCGGTCCGGCAGCGCGAAGTGGTACGAGCCGCGGATCATGCCCACGTTGTAGGAGCCGTTGTACTGCTGGGCGAAGTACGGGTTCTTGTAGCCGGTGCCCTCGGTCGCCTTCACGTAGGCGAACCGCATGCCCTGGCCCCACCAGGAGTTCCAGTCCACATTGCCCTGGTGGCCGCTGACGTCCATGCCGGCCACCGTGGCCAGCGGATCGACGACGGGGGTGAGCAGCGGATCATCGCCGCCGCCCTCGTGCTTGCGGATCTGCGAGCCCATCGGGGTGTCGGTCTCGGTTCCGCTCGGTGGTTCGCCGGTCACCTGCGTGCTCATCGCGCTTTCCCTTCCTGGAAGGGGTGTGCTGGCTTGCGCGGGCGAGCACAGGAGAAGAACGCCTGCGCAGGCAACCGATACTAAGGAGACCAGTGGTAATCGGCGACCACGTCCACTCGGAAGGTTCATCGATACCTCTCGGGGGTGTAGTTGCGGTGCGTCGTCGGGGGACCACGCGTCCTGCCCCGAAAGTGTGGCGAATGGTTTTCCAAAGATGTAGATCTTGTGTTAGTTTTTAACCAGAATGGCTCAATCCGGACACCGTGAGTGAACCGAGCGGTCTCCGGGGCGGAGTTCCGGGCCGCGCACAACCTCTCGGCGGGGCTGTGCGTCGAAAACATCAGATGTATCACGGCAGCCGCGCTTCGGCGATCGACTGGTTGCGGACGGTAGTCGCCCGCCGGGTGAGGCCCCCTGTATGGCCTGCTCGAATGAGGTGAGCGCCTACCCCGGGTGCCGTACCTGATGTTCGACCGCCGGACCGGTCCGGTCGTATGCTCCGAACGAACGGCCCAGGCGAGTAGGACGAGTGGAGGGCGCCCCAGGCATGACTGGCTGGACAGCGCCGGTGCCCAGCGCTCACGAGGTGGTCGCCGAGGTGAACCGAGCCGATCGACGACGCTTTGCCGCCGTTTGGGCGCAGGCCATGATGGGCACCAGTTACGTACCGATGACCAGCGCGGAGGTGGAAGGCCGCCTGTACGGCTACACCGACCGGCTGGTCGATGCGCTGCTCGGCGAGCCGTTCGACCCGTCCCCCGCGCGGTCGGTCGGCGTGGACCTGGTCGCCGTGCACTTCACCAGCGCGGAGTCCTTAGGCCGAACGATCGACCTCATCGGCGACGAGATCCTCGACGTCCTGCACCTGGACGACGGCCCGGTCTGGCGCGAACGCGTCGCCGCTCTGCAGGGCGCGCTGTGCGCTGGCTTCGTGCAGGCCGCGCGCAAGCGGACGCTGGACGAGCAGGAGGCCATCCGGCAGGCCGTGCTGGACGCGCGCGATGCCGTCGAACAGGCCCTGCGCACCAGCGAAGCCAGGTTCCGCGCGATCTTCGCCGAGGCCGCGATCGGCATCGGAATCGGCGACATGGACGGCCGGATCCTCGAGGTGAACGACTCGCTCGTGCGGATCATGGGCCGGCCCGGCGAGGAACTCCGCCGGATGTTGGTGCAGGACATGATGCACCCGGACGATCCCGACAGCACCTGGCGGCTGTACGAGGAACTGGTCCGCGGCGAACGCGACCAGTTCCGGGTGGAGAAGCGGTTCGTCCGCCCCGACGGCGGCACCGTGTGGACCGAGCTGATCGTCTCCCTGGTCCGCGGCGAGGACGGCCTCCCGCTGTACCAGGTCGCGCTGATCGAGGACGTCACCGACCGGCGGATGCTGCAGGAACGCCTGCGTCACCAGGCGATGCACGATCCGCTGACCGGGCTGCCCAACCGGGCGTTGTTCCTGGAGCGGCTCACCACGATCCTCGAGCAGCACGAACCCGACGAACGGGTGGCGCTGTGCTACATGGACCTCGACGGGTTCAAGGTCATCAACGACAGCCTCGGCCACCACGTCGGCGACGACCTGCTGCGGGCGGTCGCCGACCGGCTCGCCACCGCGGTGCACGGCGACGACAGGCTCGTCGCGCGGATGGGCGGCGACGAGTTCGTGATCGTGATCCAGAACTCGTTCGGCACCGACCAGGCCGTCGAGGTCGCCGACACCGTGCTCGACGCGCTGGTCCGGCCGATCCGCATCGGCGGCCACGAGCTGTCCGTGTCGGCCAGCATCGGCATCGTCGAGCGGCCGGTGCCCGGGCAGACCGCGGCCGAGCTGATGCGCGACGCCGACGTGACGCTGTACTGGGCGAAGTCCGAGGGCAAGGGCCGGTGGGCGCTGTTCGACCCGGACCGCAACGCCACCGAGGTCGCGCAGTTCCACCTGTCGGCGAAGATGCCCGCCGCGCTGGAGCGCGACGAGTTCTACGTGGACTACCAGCCGCTGATCGGGCTGCGGGACTTCAACGTCGTCGGCGTCGAGGCGCTGGTCCGCTGGGCGCACCCGGAGCTGGGCCGGCTGGGACCGGACCGGTTCATCGGGCTGGCCGAGGAGACCGGGCTGATCGTGCCGCTCGGGCGCTGGGTGCTGCGGCAGGCCTGCCGGCAGGCGAAGCAGTGGCAGGACGAATTCGGGGCGGCGGCGCCGTTCGTCAGCGTCAACCTGGCGGTCCGGCAGTCGCGGGACCCGAACCTGGTGTCCGACGTGGCGGAGATCCTGGCCGAGACCGGGCTGGCGCCGTCGCGGCTGCAGCTGGAGCTCACCGAGAGCGCGATCATGGGCACCGCCGACGAGCCGCTGGACGCGCTGCGCGCGCTGTCCCGGATGGGCGTGCGGATCGCCATCGACGACTTCGGCACGGGGTACTCGAACCTGGCTTACCTGCGGCACCTCCCGGTGCACGAGCTGAAGATCGCGGGCTCGTTCATGGAGGGCCTGCGGGACGCGGAGCGGGCCGACCCGGTCGACGCGCGCATCGTCGGAACGCTGGTGGATCTGGCGCACGCGCTCGGGCTGACGGTCACGGCGGAAGGCGTGGAGACCCAGGCCCAAGCCCGCCGGATGGCGGACATCGGCTGCGAAACGGGCCAGGGCTACCTCTTCGCCCGCCCGGGATCCCCGGCGGAGATAACGACGTTCATCACCGACCACCTCGACTGACACCCCACCTGGGTCCTGCCACCCGGGTTCTGCCGCAACTTCAATGGAAATCGAAGGTCCAATTTCCATTGAAATTGGAGAAGTTGTCCACAACCACCGGTGTGTCGTGGTGCGACACGCCGATGATCCGCAGTTTCAATTGAAACTGGGATCCAGTTTCAGCGGAAACCGGGTGCAGTTTCAATTGAAACTGCACGAGGTGCGGGGCTCAGGTGGTCGTGGCGGGGCCGTTGCGGCGGCTCTTGCGGTCCCGGGTGATGCCGCCGAAGAGGATCGCCGCCGAGTTCACCAGTGCCAGGTGGCTGAACGCCTGCGGGAAGTTGCCGGTGAACCGGCCGTTCGCGCCGTCGTACTCCTCCGCGTACAGGCCCAAGTCGTTGGTCAGGCCCACCAACTTGGCGAACATCCGCTCCGCCTCCGCGCGTCGCCCGCCGTAGGCCAGCGCGTCGACCAGCCAGAACGAGCAGGCCAGGAACGCGCCCTCCCGCCCGGTCAACCCGTCGACCTCGCTGCGCCGATCACCGGTGCTGTACCGGTCGACCAGCACCCCGTCGTGCTGCAGCTCGCGCTGCACCGCCTCGACGGTGCGCACCACCCGCTCGTCGTCGCCGGGCAGGAACCCGACCGACGGCATCAGCAGCGTGGCCGCGTCCAGCGTCGTCCCGCCGTAGTACTGGGTGAACGCGCCGACCTCCGGGTTCCAGCCCCGCTCCAAGACCTCCGCGCGCACCGTGTCGCGGATCGTCCGCCACCGCTGCACCGGGCCCGGCAGCCCGTCCTCCTCCACGGCGCGGACGGCCCGGTCGAACGCCACCCAGACCATCACCCGCGAATGCGTGAAGTGCCGCTCCGGGCCGCGCACCTCCCACAGCCCGCGATCCGGCTGCTGCCAGATCTTCTCCAGGTGCCGCAGCATGCCGCGCTGCAACGCCCAGGTCTCCTCGCTCTCCGGCAGCCCGCGCTCGCGGGCCAGGTGCAGCATGTCCAGCACCTCGCCGTAGACGTCGAGCTGGGTCTGCCGGAAGGCGGCGTTGCCGATCCGCACCGGCCCGGTGCCGCGGTAGCCGGGCAGCCAGTCGGCCTCCCACTCCACCACGTGCCGCTCGCCGTTGACGCCGTACATGATCTGCAGGTCCGCGGGATCGCCGGCGACCGCGCGCACCAGCCAGTCGCGCCATGCCGCGGCCTCCTCGGAGCAGCCGAAGTTCTCCAGCGCCAGCAGGACGAGGGTGGCGTCGCGCAGCCAGCAGTAGCGGTAGTCCCAGTTCCGGTCGCCCGGCAGGGCTTCCGGCAGCGAGCTGGTCGGCGCGGCGATGACGCCGCCGGTCGGCGCGTAGGTCAGCGCCTTGAGGGTGGCCAGCGATCGGTACACGGCGGCCGAGTGCGGCCCGTCGTAGCTGATCTTCCCGGTCCACTCCCGCCAGAAGTCCTCGCTGTCCTGGATTTCCTGCTCCGGATCCATCGGCGCGGGCAGGTCCCGCGCGTCCGGCGACCACTGCATCACCCAGGACAGCCGCTGCCCGGCGCGCACCGTGAGCACCAGCTCGTGCGCCCGCTCGTGATGCGCGCGCTGCGGCAGGACGTCGCCGCGCAGCACCGCGGTGTGCGGGCCGGCGACGGCGAGGATGTACTCGTCCAGCACCGGCTCGGTTTCGCGCACCCGGCGCACCCAGGGCACCGCGTCGCCGTAGGCGAAGCGGACCACCCAGCGGAGCTTGACGTCCACCTCGCCGTCGATGCCTTCGACGATCCGCACCAGGCAGGGCTGGTCGTGCTGGTTCTTCTCGTGCGGCGGCATGGTGTCGATCAACCGGATCGCCCCGCCGTCGGTGCGGAATTCCGTCTCCAGCACCAGGGAGTTGTCCCGGTACCGGCGGCGAACCTCGTGCACCGGCGCGGTCGGCGCGATCTGCCAGTGGCCGTCCCGCCCGTCGCCGAGCAGGCGCGCGAAGCACGATGGCGCGTCGAAGCGGGGCAGGCAGAGCCAGTCGATCGAGCCGTCCTTGCCGACCAGCGCGGCCGTGCGGAGGTCGGACAGCAGGGCGTAGTCCTCGATGAGCCCTGGCCCTTGATCGCCCGTCACCCTGCCGAGGCTAGGCACCTCGCCCCGCTCCGGCCACCGCTCTCAGCCGCGCTTCTCGGCGGCCTCGGTGAGGACGCGGTTCGGGATCACGGCCTGGATCGCGTCGTGCATGTTCAGGCCCAGGTCGAGCCCGTCGAGCAGGTCTGGCAGCACGGATCCGGGCACCCGGCGGAATCCGGGCCAGTCCGCGGGAACCCGGGCGGCCGAGGTGCAGGCCGGCACCAGCTGGCTGCCGTCGGACAGCTCCGCGGTGTAGAGCATCGGGTCGTCCGCGCTCGGCGCGTAGAGCAGCACCTCGCCGTCGAGCACCGCCGCGGGCAGCTCGGACTCCGGCAGCTGGCCGGCGGCGATCCGCACCAGCACGTGTTCCAGCTCGTTGGCCGGTTCCAGCTGGTTCGCCGTCATCTCGGACGGCTGGTACTTGTCGTTGAACTGGAAGTCCTCGTCGATCTCGCCGTCGGCGTCGATGCGGTAGGCGCCCACGATGCCCTCCGGCGGGACCTCCTCGCCCTCGGCGGCGTAGCCGGGATCGGCGATGTACAGCCAGCTGTTGGGGTTCTGCTTGGCGTGCTCCCGCATTTCGGCGCTGATCGGCGGGGCGGAACGGTCGGCGGGCTGGGACATCGGGAGCTCCGTAGGTCTGTTCGGGTCCCGGCGGGAGTGCCGGGGCTCGCCCCCGAGGGTGCCAGCCCCGGCGGAGTACTCGGTGGACGGTCGGAGATGCAGCCGTTCCGAGGTGCCGCCGCGACCGTTCCGGGCGCAGACTGACCTGGGAGGGCGAGGGGGAGGAGGCGGCGATGATCGGCCAGCGGGAAGCGTTGCGGATGTTCGGGTGCGAGGTCTTCGATCCGGAGGGCCAGCGGATCGGCATCGTCGGCCAGTTGTTCATCGACGACGACACCGAGCAGCCCGCTTGGATAACCGTCCAAACTGGACTTTTCGGGACGAACGAGAGCTTCGCGCCGCTGGAGGGCGCGGCCTTCGACGGCGACACGCTCACCATCGCGGTCGACAAGGACGCGGTCCGGCGCGCGCCCCGGGTCAGCCTGCTGCAGGGCGATCTCCCGCTGGAGCAGGAGCGCGCGCTGTACCTCTACTACGGCATGACCTACGGCGTCGCCCCCGACGGCGCCGAGTCGATCGACGAGGTCTCCGAGGTCGAACCCGAGTACGTCGAGGCCGTTCGCCTCCGCCTGCGACGCTGGGTAGCCGCTACGTAAAACGCGCAAATCAGGCTTGGAGAACAAATCACCGCACCCGTCGGAAATCCCGGCGGGTGCGGTTTTACCTGCTCATTCCCGGTAGTCCTCCCAGAGCTGGGAATTCGTTCACCCCGTCGCCCGATTGTGTGGCGACAAATCGCCAACATCACCCGGACGAGTGTTTTCCCTGGTTACGTTCCGCCGTGAACCGCCTTTCGCTCGGCCCCACCCGAGCGAATGAACGTAGGAGGGGACACATGAGGAAGCTGCTTTACGGCACCGGGGCAGGGGTTGCCGCGGCGGCGCTCGTGTTCGCCGGTGCACCGGCAGGCGCGCAGCCGCAGATCGAGTTGGCGCCTCTGGCGCTGCACCCGCAGGCACAGGTGCAGGGCGCGGAGTCGGACGTCTACATCGTCAACCTCAAGGACGGCATCGCGGCGCAGGGCGTCGCCGAAGAGCTCGGCGTTCAGCCGCGCGTCGTCTACAACACCGCGATCAACGGGTTCTCGGCGAAGCTGAGCCCCGAGGCGCTCGAGGCCGTCCGCGCCAGCGGCAAGGTCGAGAACATCTCGCAGAGCTACCGCATCCAGGTCGAGCCGGCGAAGAAGGAAGCCGTCGGCTCGTGGGGCCTGGACCGGCTCGACCAGCCGGAGCTCCCGCTGGACGACAGCTACGCCCCCAAGGGCACCGGTGAGGGCGTCACCGCCTACATCATCGACACCGGCATCGACCCGTCGCACCCCGACTTCGGCGGGCGCGCCGAGATCGGCTTCGACGCCACCGGTGGCGACGGCTCCGACAAGCACGGCCACGGCACCCACGTCGCCGGCACCATCGGCAGCGACACCTACGGCGTCGCCAAGGGCACCAAGCTCGTCGGTGTCCGGGTGCTCGACGACCAGGGCAGCGGCACCACCGAGCAGGTCGTGTCCGGCATCGACTGGGTCGCGCAGAACCACTCCGGCCCGTCGGTGGCGAACATGTCGCTGGGCGGCCCGAAGGACCCTGCGCTGGACGAGGCCGCGACCAACCTGGTCAACAGCGGTGTCTTCCTCGCGGTGGCGGCCGGTAATGAAAGTCAGGACGCTGAGAACGTGTCCCCGGCCAGCGCGGAGGGTGTGTTCACCACCGCGGCCTCGGACAACGCCGACGGCTCCGCCTCGTTCACCAACTTCGGCGCCAGCGTCGAGGGCTACGCCCCCGGCGTGGACATCGTGTCGACCGTGCCCGGCGGTGGCACCGAGACGATGAGCGGCACCTCGATGGCCAGCCCGCACGTGGCTGGCGTCGGCGCGCTGTTCCTGCAGGCCAACCCGGACGCGAAGCCCGCGGACGTCATCACCGGGCTGCAGGGCCAGGCCTCGAAGGGCGTGATCCAGAGCGCCCCGGACGGCACCATCACCGACCTGCTGCAGATCGGCGACCTCTGATCCGGTAGCAGTGCGACACGCGGGCCCTTCCTGGATCGCCAGGAAGGGCCCGTCCGCGCTTGACGTCGAGCCGCACGGGGAGCTTTCCGGCCGAGTGGTGACCTGGCGTCGATTGCTCCATTCGGGGGATCTTGAGATGCGGCCAAAAGGGGTCAATCAAAGGTCGATCCGCTGCATCCGGCGAAAGTCGGTTCCTGCGGTCGTTCCCGGTGGATACGTTGCCAACACGGGGGTGTTTCAGTGTCCGTCGCGGTGCCGATGCCGAATCGGTGCTGCTGGGGGCACATCGAGGAGGGGTGTGCCGTGTTACCCGGATACACCGAGGAGCTGACGCAGTCGCCGACTGAGGTGGACGAGCCGGCCAGGGACACCGCCACGACCGAGCCGCTGACCGAGCGGGCCGTTCGGGCGCAGGTCGCGTCGGTGACGCGAGCCGCCCGGGCCCAGTCGGGCAACGGCGGCGTGCTGCAGGTCGTGCACGGGGCCAAGCGGGTCGGCTGGGCAGCGTACGAGCTGCAGCGCAACGCGACGCAGCTGGTCCAGGGCGTGGCGAAGCCGCCGTACGTGACGACGGGTCCGCTGGACTCGCTGGAATCGCGCAAGCTCGCCGAGGGCGTTCAGTACCAAGTGCTCTACGACCGGTCCGCGCTGGCGCGACCGCCGCAGCTGGACATCACCACCAAGCTGGTCGCGATGGGCGAGCAGGCGCGGGTGATCCACGTGGCGCCGACCAAGCTGATCATGGTGGACAACGAGATCGCGCTGCTGCCGCTGACGGTGAGCGAGACCTCGGTGGAGAGCGCCGTGGTGGTGCGCAGCTCGGCGATGCTGGCGGCGATCGCCAGGATCTTCGAGGACCTGTGGCGCTTCGCGGCGCCGTTCACCGCGGACCAGGACCTGTCGGGGCACGAGCTCCAGCCGACGGAGGAAGAGCGGTGGATCCTGTCGCTGCTCGCCTCCGGCGCCACGGACGACACGATCGGCAGGCTGATGGGCTTCAGCGCGCGCACGGCGCATCGCCGGGTGCGGGAGCTGATCTCGAGGCTGGGCGTGGAAACCCGCTTCCAGGCGGGCATGCAGGCGGTCAAGCTCGGCTGGCTCTGAGCCCGGGATGATCCGCAGTTTCAATTGAAACTGCGGATCATCGGCGTGTCGCACCCCGACACGCCGACGCCTGTGGACAACTTCCGCAATTTCAATGAGGTGATCTCAGTGGAATGGGATGGCTGATGGCCTGGGGAGGTGTGGGCGTGGGGTCCTGGTAGAAGAGGTCTCACCACAAG
>NZ_JBFAIN010000049.1:0-58960 GCF_040654735.1 Saccharopolyspora sp. NPDC050642
ACCACCAACCACCGAAATGGTCGGGGGCATAAAAGAACACTAACCAAAACAGTCCGCTGTTGAGTTCTCAAAGAACACACCCACACCATCACCCCTAGCCACACAAGACCAGGAAGCTCCGGGGAGCATTTCCTCTTCACTACCTTTTCGGTTCGCCCACTCTACCACCCGAAGGCAGGAGCTTGGTTCGCGACCCGTGTCAGGCTCGGCCCGGTTTTCCCGGCCCGTGTCGCGCTGACTTGGATAAATTTACACACCCCCGAAACACCCCCTGCAACCACCCCCCCTTAAACATCAAAACACCAGGTCAATGGCCGATTTAGAGGCCGAAGAGGGCGGCCAGCTCGGTGACCGTCGAATCGACGTCGCGGTGGTGGACTCCGACCATGCCCGCCTCGACCGCGCCGGCCACGTTCCGGCGGAGGTCGTCGACGAAGACGCACTGCCGCGGTTCCAGCCCCAGCCGGCGCGCGGTCAACCGGTAGATCTCGAGGCTCGGCTTGGCGACGCCGACCGCCCCGGACAGCACGACGGTGTCGAACAGCTCGGCCAGGCCCGGATCGGCGCCCCCGTTGGCGTTGGACACCAGGGCGGTTCCGATCCCGGCCCGGCGGATGCGCCGCGCGACGTCCAGCAGCGGAACGCCGGACGGCTCGTCGCCCGGATCGTCGAGCACCCCGGCGTAGTCCAGCAGCAGTCCCTTCAGATCCACGAGCCGCACGGTAGCTCACACGATCGGGGCGTTCCGGGCTGAAGGTGACCGGATCCGGACCGCAAGTTCCTCAGTTAAGCGGGAGCCCAGTCCGCCGACCGCCTGGAGACGCCATGACCGCAGTGCTGTCGATCGAAACGACGCCGGCCGAGGGGGTGGCGGGCAGCAGCGCCTCCGCCGTCGCGGGGTTCATCGGCGAGCAGGTGTTCGACGTGCTCGCCGGGCGCCGGGCCTTGCACGAGGTGCGCGAGCACCTCGAGCCGCAAGTGGCCGGGCTGCTGCTCACCACCCGGCTGCACGCAGCACAAAGCCCGGACTACCGGCTGCGATCCGTCCACGCCTGCCTGGTCACCGACTGCGCGGTGGAGGCCTGCATGATCATCGGGACGCGCTACCGGGTCCGGGCCCTGGTGCTGCGCTTGGAACAGGACGACGCGCACTGGGTGTGCACGCTGCTGTCCCTCGTCTGATCAGCGCTTCTTGTTCTTCTTCGCGTCAGCTCGAGCGGCGGCCCGGCGCTCGCGGCGGGTGCCGCTGCGCGACTCCGGCCCCTGGTCGCCGTCGCTGCTGGTCTCCACGTCACCGGTCTCGTTCGGTCCGGAGTAGCTCAGGCCCCGCTGCGTCGGCGAGTCGAGTCCCTTGCCGCGCAACGCGGACGGGACCTGCTCGCCGTCTGCCGCGGTGGGCAGCTGGCTCAACGCGGGGCCGGCGGATGCCGGCCGGGCGCGCCTGGGCCGCGGTTGCGGCGCGGGTTGTGCCGTCGGCTGCGGGGTCTGGGGCACGTCCGGTGTGCCGCTGCCGACCTGGCTCACCGACACCGGCATGGCCGGCGCTTCCGGCTCGGGCTGCGGCTCGGCCGCCTCGACCTGGACGTTGAACAGGAACCCGACGGACTCCTCCTTGAGCGCCTCCAGCATCGCCCCGAACATGTCGAAGCCCTCGCGGCGGTACTCGATCAGCGGGTCGCGCTGCGCCATCGCCCGCAGCCCGATGCCCTCCTTGAGGTAGTCCATCTCGTAGAGGTGCTCGCGCCACTTGCGGTCCAGGACGCTGAGCACCACGCGGCGCTCCAGCTCGCGCATCGCCCCCTGGCCGACCTTGCCGTCGACATCGGCCTCGCGCTTGGCGTACGCGGCGCGCGCGTCCTCCAGGATGAGCTCCAGCAGGCGCTCCTTGGACAGGTCCTCCTCGTCGTCGACTAGGGCTTCCCAGCTGATCGACATCGGGTAGAGGGTCTTCAGCGCGGTCCAGAGCTTCTCGAAGTCCCAGTCCTCGGCGTAGCCCTCGGCCGTCTCCGCGTCGACGTAGGCCGTCACCACATCGGTGAGCATGTGCATGACCTGCTCGTGCAGGTCCTCTCCGTCCAGCACGCGGCGCCGCTCGTCGTAGATGACGGTCCGCTGCTGGTTCATGACCTCGTCGTACTTGAGGACGTTCTTGCGGATCTCCATGTTCTGCTGCTCGACCTGGGTCTGCGCGCTGCGGATGGCGCGGCTGACCATCTTGTGCTCGATCGGCACGTCGTCGGGCACCTTGAGCCGGGTCATCACGGTCTCGACCATCGCGGCGTTGAAGCGCCGCATCAGCTCGTCGCCCAGCGACAGGTAGAACCGGGACTCGCCGGGGTCGCCCTGGCGGCCGGAGCGGCCGCGCAGCTGGTTGTCGATGCGGCGGGACTCGTGGCGCTCGGTGCCCAGCACGTAGAGTCCGCCGACCTCGCGGATCTCCTCGCCTTCTGCCTTGGCCTGCGCCGTGATCTTCTCGACGACCGCGGGCCACTCGGCCTCGTACTGCTCGCGGTTCTCCACCGGGTCCAGGCCGCGGCTGCGCAGTTCGGCGTCCGCGAGGTGGTCGATGTTGCCGCCAAGCACGATGTCGGTACCGCGACCGGCCATGTTGGTGGCGACCGTGACCGCGCCCTTGCGACCCGCCTCGGCGATGATCGCGGCCTCCCGCGCGTGGTTCTTCGCGTTCAGCACGTTGTGCGGGATGCCCTTTTTGGTGAGCAGCTTCGACAGGTACTCGGAGCGCTCCACGCTGGTCGTGCCGACCAGGACCGGCTGGCCGCTCTGGTACCGCTCTTCGATGTCCTCGGCGACCGCCTCGAACTTCGCCGGCTCGGTCTTGTACACCAGGTCGGGCTGGTCGGCGCGGGCCATCGGCTTGTTCGTCGGGATCGGCACCACACCGAGCTTGTAGGTGGTGTGGAACTCGGCCGCCTCGGTCTCGGCGGTACCGGTCATGCCGGCCAGCTTGTCGTAGAGGCGGAAGTAGTTCTGCAGCGTGATCGTGGCCAGCGTCTGGTTCTCGGCCTTGATCTCGACGCCTTCCTTGGCCTCGATCGCCTGGTGCATGCCCTCGTTGTAGCGGCGTCCGGCCAGGATGCGGCCGGTGAACTCGTCGACGATCAGCACCTCGCCGTCGCGGACGATGTAGTCCTTGTCGCGCTTGTAGAGCTCCTTGGCCTTCAGCGCGTTGTTGAGGTAGCCCACCAGCGGGGTGTTGGCCGCCTCGTAGAGGTTTTCGATGCCGAGCTGGTCCTCGATGAGGGTGACGCCGTCTTCGGTGACGCCGACGGTGCGCTTGCGCTCGTCCACCTCGTAGTGCTGGTCGCGCTTGAGCATCGGCGCGAGCCTGGCGAACTCCTGGTACCAGCGGGAGGACTGGTCGGCGGGGCCGGAGATGATCAGCGGCGTCCGGGCTTCGTCGATCAGGATGGAGTCGACTTCGTCGACGACGGCGAAGTAGTGCCCGCGCTGCACGCAGTCGGCGAGGCTCCAGGCCATGTTGTCGCGCAGGTAGTCGAAGCCGAATTCGTTATTCGTGCCGTAGGTGATGTCCGCGGCGTAGGCCTTGCGCCGCTGCTCCGGCGTCATGTCGGCCAGGATCGCGCCGACCTCCAGGCCCAGGAAGCGGTGCACGCGGCCCATCCACTCGGCGTCGCGGCGGGCCAGGTAGTCGTTGGTCGTGACGACGTGCACGCCCTTGCCGGTGATCGCGTTGAGGTAGGCGGGCAGCACGCAGGTCAGGGTCTTGCCCTCACCGGTCTTCATCTCGGAGATGTTGCCGAGGTGCAGCGACGCGCCACCCATCAGCTGCACGTCGAAGTGCCGCTGGCCCAGGGTGCGCTTGGCGCCCTCGCGGGCCACCGCGAACGCTTCGGGCAGCAGTTCGTCGAGGGACTCACCGTCGGCGTGGCGGCGTTTGAACTCGTCGGTCTTGCCCCGCAGCTCGGCGTCGGACAGCGCGACGATGTCCTTTTCAAGCTCGTTGATGTGCGCCGCGATGTTGCGCAGACGCTTGAGCATCTTGCCCTCGCCGGCGCGGAGCAGTCGGGACAGGACCATCCGGTCGACCTCACTAGCTGATCGTGACGCGTCCGTCACGGACGCTTTGCGGTCATCGTATTAGAGCTGGTAGTGGGGACCCGCCATCCGGTGCAGGTCCGGGTGGCGGACCCCCACACGCGACTGTCCCCCGCGAACCACGGTACGCGGGGGACAGCCGTTCGGGTCGGCGTTGGCGCAGACTCGCCCTATAGCGCGTCAGCCAACCTGATCACTCCGTAGTCGAATCCCTTCCTCCGGTAGACCACGCTGGGCCTACCGCTGTCCGCATCGGAGAAGAGGTAGAAGTCGTGTCCGACCAGTTCCATCTCGTAGAGGGCCTGGTCAACCGTCATCGGCTCGGCCGGGTGGTCCTTCTCGCGGACGACTCGGCCTGGTTCGTCGTACCCGTTTTCCGCGGCCATCCGCTGGCCCGGGACCTCGGCGGCGTACTCGTCGACCTCCAGCGGCGCTTCCAGTAGCGCGGTCCGGCCTTCGGCCACGGCCTGGCCCATCGCGACGGGTCGATCCGCCATCGCTGCGGTCGCCTGTGCCACGGATGTCGGGTTGTGCTGCCCGTAGTGCACCTTTCTACGGTCGTGCATGCGCCGGAGCCTGCTCTCCAGCTTGGTCGTGGCGGCGTCGAGTGCGGCGTAGAAATCGCCTGCGCAAGCCTCGGCCCGCACGGGCGAGCCCTTGCCCATCAGCGTGATCTCGACTCGCTGGCAATTCTTGGCCTGACGGGGATTGCGCTCGTGGAACAGTTCCACGTCCGCCCGGATTGCCTTCTTGTTGTACCGCTCAAGCCGGGTCAACTTCGCATTGACGTGCTCCCGGTAGTGCGCGGGAACTTCGACGTTGCGACCCTTGACGACGATATCCATTCACGACCTCCGTTCCTTGCGTGCCGTAGGCGAGGTGTGCACGGCGGCGCCGGCTAGAAGGCGATCAGCTCACTTCCGGCGCCAGGGACATGGGGTTTCGCTCCTTCCCTCCCGCCTGGGTTGGCTGGATTGAGTGGCACGTTAGCTCGGTTTACCGATTTGTGACACCCCCCTTGTCGGGCGAAGTCAAGCGGCCACCGAGAGTGATTGCTGCCACCGTTCGAAGCAGGCAGCGGGCGCGGGCGTGCCCTACCCCAGGCGCCCCATCGGCCTCATTTTTCACCCGATCGGGGGCTACGTGCCGTAGCTCCGCGCCGGGCCGCCGGAGGGCCGGGTCCTGCCTGCTCATAACTGGAAAACGAGTGGACGGCAGGTGAAGTTCCCGCGGCTGTTCGAGTAATGGCAATCCACCCGAATGCTTCAGGCGGCCGTCGCGGTCAGGCCGAGCACCGCGGCGACCTCGATGCCTGCGGTTCCGAGGACCGCCAAGCAGCTCGCGACCGTCGCGCCGGTCGTGATGACGTCGTCGATCAGCGCGACTTGCGCCGCCTGCGGCGGAAAACGACTCGTCCGGCCGAGCACTCGGCCGGACAGGTTGCGCACTCGTTCGGCCGCATCCAGCCCAGCCGAATCCGCCGCACCGCGCGCGGTCACCAGGCAGTCCGCGACGGCCGCGGGATGGCCCGCGTCGGTCAGCCCGGCCGCGGCCTGGTGCGCGATGCGGGACATGTGCGCGCCGCCCCTTCGGCGGGAGGCGATCGTCCGGGACGGCGCCGGCACCAGGTACCAGGCCGGATCGAGCCGGTGCTCGGCGGTGATCGCACGCAGGCCGATCGCGATGTGGCGGGCCAGCGGATCGGCGAGATGGCGACGGCCGGACTCCTTGTAGGCGAGCACCGCTCGCCGGGCGGCGCCCCGGTACTGGCCGAGCGCGTACACCGGCGGGACGGCTTCGAGCAGCGGTCGCTCGACTCGGCGGAGCCCGCCGAGTTCACGCGCGCAGTCCCGGCACCACGCCACACCCGCCGCGTCGCAGCCCGCGCAGCGCAGCGGCAGCATCAGGTCGACCAAGCCGGAAAGCCCCGCACCGAACCAGGAAACGCGCACCGGCCGATGGTGCCGCAGGTCGGCGTCCCGACTCACCGACGCGTGTCGGGATCGGCGGTCAGCCCGGGAAGAACGGGATCGAACCGCCGCCGATCGAGCCCTGGACCAGGGACCAGACGTCGTCGGTCTCCCTGGACTCCCAGATCCCGCTGCGGTCGCTGACGACCACCCGGCCGCGGTTGGCGACCGTGACCGCCTTCAACGGCTGGCCGAGGTTCGCGGCGGTGAACGGGACCCACTGGAACCCGTCGACCGTCACCTCGAAGACCGGCGTGATGTTACTGTCGCTGATCACCACCAGCGAGTCGTCCTTCAGCCAGTCGACTCCGGTGATCCGAACCCCCGGCGCAGGCAGCGTGATCGGCCGCTGCAGCACCACCTGACCGTCCTGATCGGACACTCCGGCGACCACGAGGCGGCCGCCGACCACCGCCGCCACCCGCGTTCCGTCGCGGGACAACCGCAGATCGCTGATCGGTCCGTCGCCGGTCAGCTGCCCGGCGTCGACCTGGCGCGGCACCCAGCTGTTCCCGGCATCCAGCGCGCGGACCACGTTGCGACCGTCCACAACGGTCCACACCTCGGATTTCCCGCGCCAGGTGGGCCTGCTCATATCGGCGCCGCGCACCGGGAGTTCGGGCAGCTGCGCGCCGTAGCGGCCGACCCGCAGCTCGACGCCGACGCCACCGGCGACGCGCGTGACCGCCGCGAGATGGCTGCCGTCGAGCGACTGGCCCGCCCGGAGCACGTCGTACTCGCCCGATCCGGCCGGGCCCTGGATCGGCTGCGCGGTGTCGAGGGTGAGCAGCCGCTCGTCGACCACCACCAATCCCGGCAGATCCGGGCGGGCGGTGTTGTTGGTCTCGTAGGAGCCGAGGTCGGTCGGCCGCAGGTCCTTCCCGTCCGGCAGCAGCGGCGCGCCCTCCACCTTCAGCCGGACCCGCGCGTTGTTGACGCTCTGCAAGGTGAACACCACCTGCGCGGCGATCAGCTGGCGGTCCTCCCGCGGGAGGGCGCCGAGATCGCTGAGGTTCACCTCCAGCGCGCCGTCCCCGGGGTCGGCCGGGTTGGTCTTCGGGTGCACGCCGGGCGGGATGGCGGTGCGCATGGCCGACTCCAGCCCCGCGGACGGGCCGCTGGTCAGCAGGTCGATGACCTGCCTGGGCAGGGTGCTCGCCGGTTGCGACACCACGTACCGCACATCCGGGACGATGCCGGTCGAGTCGTGGTCCAGGAAGTAGATCGGGACCGCCTGGTAGACGGTGCTGAACGAGCCCTTGCTGGCGACGATCTCAGGCAGCGGCGTCGCGATGCGCCACTCCCCGTCCGGCTGCAGCTCCACCCGCACCTGGACCTGGTACTCGCCGACTTCGGGGACGAAGGACGAGTCCGGCAGCAGCCGCCCCACCTTGTCGGCCTGCACGGTGACCATCTGCACGCCGTTGGGCAGCGGCGTGGGCTGCGTCGCCGGGATCGTGTCGACGTTGTCCACGATGAGCAGGCCCGGCGCCGGGGTCCAGCTCCGGCGCGCCGCCGGGGTGAGGTGCTGTCGCGCGGACTCGTGGTTGCTCTCCGGGGCGGCGGACGCGTTGACGAAACTGCGGACCAGTGCGAGCGGGTCGGCGCCGTCCGGCGGCGGGGGCACGGGCGCGGTCGCGTTGCTCTCGTCGACCGCCCGGATCGCCCTCGGATCCGAACTCTCCGGGATCGATGCGCACGCCGACACCGACAGCAGCACCGCCAGCAGCACCGCCACCCGACGCACGCCCATCATTCGTCCTCCCAGGAGTGTTCGGACAACCGAGCCGGCCCGCGGTCGCGGAAGTCCGGATCGCCGGCCTCGCCGTCCTTCGGCGGGTCGACGCTGGCCGCTAGCAGCGCCTCCGGTGCCGCGATCCGGCGGACGCCCGGCATCGGCAGTGGGCTGGTGTCGAACGCCTCGCCCGGCCGACGGGGCAGGGTGAGGCGAAAGCACGAGCCCTCGCCGGGTTCGCCCCACGCGTCCAGCCCGCCGCCGTGCAGCCGGGCGTCCTCGAGGCTGATCGACAGCCCGAGGCCGGTGCCGCCGGTGCGCCGGTTCCGGGACGGGTCGGCCCGCCAGAACCGGGTGAACACCAGCTCGGCCTCGCCCGAGCGCAGGCCGACGCCGTAGTCCCGGACGGTCACCGCGACGGCCTGCTCGTTGCCACCGAAGCGGATCTCGACCGGCCCGCCCTCGGCGTGGTCGATGGCGTTGGCCACCAGGTTCCGCATGATCCGCTCCACCCGGCGGGCGTCGGCGACGATGGAGAGCTCGCCCCCCGACGGGGCGATCAGCCGCAGTTCCACACCGCTTGTGTCGGCGATGGGGCGCAGCGCCTCCACGGAGCGGTCCACGATCTCGGTGAGGTCCAGCTGCTCGGCCGCCAGATCGGCGACGCCGGCATCAAGCCGGGAGATCTCCAGCAGGTCTGCCAGCAGCAGCTCGAACCGGTCGAGCTCGTCGACGAGCAGCTCGGTCGACCGGGACAGGCCGGGCGGGAACTGCTCCCGGGAGGCGTGCAGCACGTCGGCGGCCATCCGCACGGTGGTCAGCGGGGTGCGCAGCTCGTGGGAGACGTCCGAGGTGAACCGGCGCTGCAGCTGGCCGAACTCCTCCAGCTGCGTGATCTGCTGCTTGAGGCTGTCGGCCATCTCGTTGAACGACTCCGCCAGCCGGGCCACGTCGTCCTCGCCGATCACCCGCATCCGCTTGTCCAGGTCGCCTTCGGCCAGCTGCTCGGCGATCTGCGCGGCCTGCCGCACCGGGCGCACCACCTGGCGGGTCACCAGATTCGTGATGGCGCCCACCATCACCAGCAGCACCAGCCCGCCGAGCAGCAGGGTCTGCTGCAGGACCTCGAGGGTGTTCTGCTCGGCGGTCAGCGGGAACAGCAGGTAGACCTGGAGCTGCCGGGTCGCGGTGCTCACCGGCGTCCCCACCGCCAGCATCGTGACGGAGGTGCCCTTCTCCCGGTGCGCGGTGGTGATCTTGGTGGCCAGCTGGCCGCGTTCGACGAACTGGCGCAGATCGGACGGCACGTCGTCGATCGGGCCGGCGGCCGGCTGCTGCGACCGTTCGCCCGGCGCGCGACCGTCGACCAGCACCGGCTCGAACGCGCCGGCCACCGTCTCGGTGGTGGACTGCCCGGAGGACGTCGTCGTCAGCCGGTTCAGCGCGGCCTGCAGCTGTTCGGTGACGTTGTCCGCGTTCGGGTCGACCGCGGTCAGCTCGCGCTCCAGGATCGGCAGGCTGACCTCGACCTGCGATATCGCGGCGGTCTCCTTCGTGGACAGCAGCTGCGACGTGATCTGCCACTGCAGCATCATGCCCAGCGCGAAGACCACGGCCATCGACAGCGCGAGGGTGCTGACCACGACGCGCAGCTGCATCGACCGCCGCCACAGCGCTTCGAAGCGGCGCCAGCGGCTGCGGACCTCCTCGCGGACACGACTGATCAGCCGCTGAACCAAGCGGCCTCGACGCGTCCACACCCTCACGGCAACCGTCCCCCGGGCCACTCCGCCACTACGACCCGGCTAGCAACTGTGTCAAAGGCCCGGCCGACCGCCCACACCGGTGCCCCGACCGGTGCGCAGTTCCGGATCACCGCGCCCACCCGCAGTCCGGTGCCGGCGGCGCAGTCATTTCCTCTTGTTCCACACCCGCAACTCGCGCCGCGCGCAGGCGAGAATCGCGATCCCGGGCCGGATCCGAAGTTCCGGACCGGACGAATGGGCGCCCGCTCGCGAGCGGGCGCCCATTTCGATCAGGACATCACGGGGGGCCGGCCTTGTAACCGACGCCGCGGACCGTCAGCACCACCTCGGGACGCTCCGGGTCGCGCTCCACCTTGGACCGCAGGCGTTGGACGTGCACGTTGACCAGGCGGGTGTCGGCGGCGTGCCGGTAGCCCCACACCTGCTCCAGCAGGACCTCGCGGGTGAACACCTGGCGGGGCTTGCGGGCCAGCGCCACCAGCAGGTCGAACTCCAGTGGCGTCAACGCGATCGGCTGGCCGTCGCGGGTCACCTCGTGGCCGGGCACGTCGATGGTCACGTCGCCGATGGTGAGCACCTCGGCCGGCTCGGCGTCGGTCCGGCGCAGCCGGGCCCGCAGCCGGGCGACCAGCTCCTTCGGCTTGAACGGCTTGACCACGTAGTCGTCGGCGCCGGACTCCAGGCCCAGCACCACGTCGACCGTGTCGCTCTTGGCGGTCAGCATCACGATCGGCACGACGGACTCGGTGCGGATGGCCTTGCAGACGTCGATGCCGTTCATCCCGGGCAGCATCAGGTCCAGCAGGACCAGGTCGGGCTTGAGCTCGCGCAAGGCAGGCAGCGCCTTGGTGCCGTCGCTGACGACGGCCGTCTCGAAGCCCTCACCTCGGAGCACGATGGTCAGCATTTCGGCCAGGGCCGGATCGTCGTCCACCACGAGCACGCGTGCCTTCATGGCCAACATGGTTGCACTTGTCACCCCGCCGCCGTGCATCCACCCGCTGATCGTCGCCGCAGGTCGCGGCGGGACAACCGAATCGGCCCAGCGAATACCGCCGAATGGAGCATCCGGTCCAGTGGTTTCGCACACCGATCCGGTTCGACGCCGCGTGCCGATCGACTCACGTTGCGTAGCAACGGCTTGGGCTGCCTGGACGAGTGTGCACTTCGGACAGTGCGGGCGTTCGCCGTGCCGCCGAACGCTTACCGCGCGAGGACGTGCTGGTCGACGAGCGCGCCGAAGTCCACGTGGTTCACGCCGTCCACCACGACCCACGGCGACCACCAGTCCTCCGCCGCGAGCTGCTGGTAGACCTTGCCGCAACGCTGCTGCAGCGGGGCATCGGACTCGAAGTTGTCCCGCTGGCGGTCCACTTCGGTCCGCTCCCGGTGCTCGGCGCGGGCGGCCGCCACCTCCGACGGCACCTGCAGCAGGATCTGCAGATCCGGCTTCGGCAGCGCGAAGCGCGTCACCTCCAGCTCGCGGACCCAGGCGACGAAGTCGCCGTGGCTGTCCTGGTGGAGCCGGGCGGCGCCGTAGGCGGCGTTCGAGGCGACGTAGCGGTCGAGGAGGACGACGTCGTGCGCGCGGAGGTCCGCACGCAGCGCGTCCGCCGCGGCGCGGCGGTCGAGCGCGTAGAGGACGGCCATGCCGTGGACGGAGTCGCCGAGGTCGCCGTGGCGACCGCGGAGCGCTTCCGCGACGAGCTCGGCGTGGACGTCGTCGGCGTAGCGCGGGAACGCCGAGCGGGCCACGGAGTGGCCGCGGGCGGTCAGTTCCGCCGCGATGCCGTTGGCGAGCGTGCGCTTGCCCGCGCCGTCCAGTCCCTCGATGACGATTAGTCGACCCACGCCGTCGACGGTAGTCCAGCCGCCACACCCCCATCCGGACACCCTCGTCCGATCGTCCCGGCGCGTGAATTCGCTTTCGCCGCAACCCGTTCTGCTGTATACAACCGGTATGCCAAAGACCCACTCGTACCGCGCGACCGTGACCTGGACCGGCAACACCGGCCGCGGCACCGCCTCGTACCGCGACTACAGCCGTGAGCACGTCGTGGACATCGATGGCAAGCCGCAGCTGACCGCATCGGCCGATCCCGCCTTCCGCGGTGACCCCGGCCTCCACAACCCGGAAGACCTCCTGGTCGCATCGCTGTCCGAGTGCCACATGCTGTGGTACCTCGCGCTGTGCAGCACCTCCGGCATCGTCGTCACCGCCTACCGCGACGACGCGAGCGGCGCCATGGCGGAAGACCCCGACACCGGCGGGCACTTCACCGAGGTCGTGCTCCGCCCGCAGGTGACGATCACCGACCCGGCCAAGCTGCCGACCGCCGAAAAGCTGCACGAAGAGGCGCATCGCAAGTGCTTCATCGCCAACTCGGTCAACTTCCCGGTCCGCCACGAACCGGAGATCCACATCGCGCAGTGACGAGCCGGCCAGCATCGCCGCAGGACCTCGGGCCGGGCGGGCTGCGGGTCGGCGATCCGCAGCCCGCCCGGACACCTGAGGTTCTGCCGCCCGGCACGCAGGGCTTCAGTACCGGTAGTGGTCCGGCTTGTAGGGACCTTCCACGTCGACGTCGATGTACTCGGCCTGCTCCTTGGAGAGCTTCGTCAGCTCGCCGCCGAGGGCCGCCACGTGGATGCGGGCGACCTTCTCGTCGAGGATCTTGGGCAACCGGTAGACCTCGTTGTCGTACTCCTCGTGCTTGGTGAACAGCTCGATCTGGGCGATCGTCTGGTTGGCGAACGACGCCGACATCACGAAGCTCGGATGCCCGGTGGCGTTGCCCAGGTTCAGCAGTCGCCCCTCGGACAGCACGATGATCGACCTGCCGTTGTCGAACACCCACTCGTCGACCTGCGGCTTGATCCGCACCCGGCGCGCATCGGCGGCACGGCGCAGGCCGGCCATGTCGATCTCGTCGTCGAAGTGGCCGACGTTGCCGAGGATCGCCTGGTGCTTCATCCGCCGCATGTGGTCGACGGTGACGATGTCCTTGTTCCCCGTCGTGGTGATCACGATGTCGGCCTGGTCGATGACGCTCTCCAGCCGGGCCACCTGGTACCCGTCCAGCATCGCCTGCAGCGCGTTGATCGGATCGATCTCGGTGATGATCACGCGGGCCCGCTGACCGCGCAGCGACTCCGCCGCACCCTTGCCGACGTCGCCGTAGCCGCACACCACCGCGACCTTGCCGCCCACGAGCACATCGGTGCCCCGGTTGATGCCGTCGATCAGCGAGTGCCGGATGCCGTACTTGTTGTCGAACTTCGACTTGGTCACCGAGTCGTTGACGTTGATCGCCGGGAACAGCAGCTCGCCGCGCGCGGCGAGCCGGTAGAGGCGGTTGACGCCGGTCGTGGTCTCCTCGGTGACGCCCCGGACGCCCGCCGCCGTGCGGGTCCACTTGTGGGGGTCGGCGGCCAGCGACGCGCGCAACGCGTCCAAGATCACCTTGAGCTCGTCCGGGTCGTCGTCCGCCGGATTCGGCACCACCCCGGCCGCCTCGCACCGCGCACCCTCGTGGACCAGCAGGGTCGCGTCGCCGCCGTCGTCCAGGATCATGTTCGGCCCCTGGTCGCCGGGCCAGGTCAGCATCCGCTCGGTGCACCACCAGTACTCCGCCGGGGTCTCGCCCTTCCACGCGAACACGGGGATGCCCCCGGGTTCGTCCGGAGTCCCGTGCGGACCGACCACCACAGCGGCGGCCGCCGCGTCGTCGGTGGAGAAGATGTTGCAGGAGGCCCAGCACACCTCGGCACCCAGCGACACCAGGGTCTCGATCAGCACGGCGGTCTGCACCGTCATGTGCAGGGAACCCGAGATGCGCGCGCCCTTCAGCGGATGCACCTCGGCGTACTCCCGGCGCAGCGCCATCAGCCCGGGCATCTCGTGCTCGGCCAACCGGATCTGGTTCCGGCCGTCGGCGGCCAGCGCCAGATCCGCGACGGCGAATTCGACACCGCCGCGGGTCTGCAGCTTCTCGACGCTCATCCTTCGCCCCCCCTCGGGAAGATGCGTGCTGGTCAGGGCACGGATTCGGCAGCCGACCCCGCACCGAGACTACCGTCGGTATTCGATCGATCACTCGTGGCGATAACATCTGGCCGGTGCCGCGCTAGCGCCGCTCCGCGCCGGCCCAGCGCAGCCCAGCCGCTGGTCCGCGCTGCACTCCGGCTTCGCCGCTCGCCGACCACGCCGGCCGCGGTCGCCGTGCTTCGCAGGTCCCCGTCGGCCACGAGAGGCACCACTGCCGGAAAAGCACCGGGAAACCTGCGAGGAATGCGGGACATGGGGCGCCCCGGACGATCACAATCGGAGGGGCAGAGCTCGCCAGATGTCGATCAGCAGTGGAGAATCGCCACCGGCGTTTCGACGATCAACAACCGCACGGGAGGATCCAGTGCAAATACCCGGGCCCGACACCCGCGTCGTCGAGCTGCGGGTACACGGCATCCTCGGCACCACCGGCGACGAGCTGACCGATTCGGTCGCCTCGGTGGACGTCGCCGGCGACGGCATCGGACGCATCATGCGCCCGGCCGACCGACTTCGCCGACCGGTTCCCGGACCGATGCTGTCGGCCGGGGACCGCTCGGTGCCCCGCATCGTCGAAGGCTACGTCTGGGGCGGCATGACCTCCGGCGGCCTGGCCAAGGCGACCTGGGCCCTGCTGTTCCCGTTCGCGCTGGCCAACATGGCGCACTGGATGCTGCCGCCGGCCCGGACCGGCAACCCGATCAGCACCGCGCTCTCGTCCGTGCTGCGCGCGCTGCTCCGGATTTCGGCCCTGCTGCTGACGATGCTGCTCGTCGCGCAGCTGGCCGTGGTCACCCTGGACCTGGTCGCCGCGCAATGCCTCCGACCTGGCGTGCAGTGCATGGAATTCGTCCCGGGCGCCATTCGGAGCATCGACATCCTGCGCGCCTCGGTCGCTCTGCTGCCCGTTGCTCTCGTGATCCTCCTCATGCATCGCCTGTCCACTGTGTCCTGGCAGGTCTCCGCGCCGAAGACCGACAAACCACAGCACTCGTCGCGGGCACCGATGCTGCCCGGCGCGAACGTCGTCGCGGACCCGGACACGCCGGTGCTGCGCACCCTGCACGTCATCGCGGCACTGTCCACTGTGGCGCTTCTCGCGCTCGGCGGACCGTTCTCGATCAGCGCCGATCCGCGCTGGTTGATCGCCGCGGCGCTGCTCGTCTTCTCCCTGGTCGGAACCGTCGTGCTCGACGACCCGGCCGGAATGCGCCCCGACGGCAAGGAAAAGGCGCTGCGGATCACGCTCGGCCGCACTCCGCGTCGCGCGCTGATGACCGTTGCCGCGTTACTGCTGTGCACGGTCGCCCTCTTCCCCGGGCAGCTGACCGGCCCGCTGCCCGGCTCGGGCGACACGATCGACGCGATCACCGGTGCCTTGGTGATCACATGCCTCGCGGTGGCCGTCCTGCTCGCACCCGCCGCACTGCTCGCCCGGCCCGGCTGGAAGACCTGCCCGCCCCGGCTCCGCCCCTGGATCGGCGGCTGGATGACCGCCCCCGTGCTGATGCTCGCCTGCATGCTCGGCAACGGGTTCGGCGCGGGACTCGGCCTGAGCGTGGCCCGGGCGCTGGGCGCCTCGCAGGAGCCGGGCGACCCGGTGCTCATGCTGCCCACCGCCTACGACGACGTGACGATCTTCTGGGGCACGACGGCTGTTCTGCTGCTCGCCGCCGGGATCATCGGCACCCCGTGGATGCTGCTGAAGCGGTGGCGCGCTGGACGCCGCGATGGCGACGGCGTGGACAGCTCCGTGGGCACCGACGACTCGATTCCCGACGAGGTCGCCTTGCTGCACGCCGGGCGGCCCGCGGACCAGCGCGCCGCGGCCAACGCCTGGAAGTGGGCGGACCTGCAGCGCCGCTACTCACATCTCGTCCTCCTCGTGATCGCTGGGGTGCTGGCCGTCAGCACCGCGTTGACCCTGGTGGCCCGGGTCGCCGAGCTGCCCGGCTTCACCTGGCTGATCGGGGTCGGGGTCGCCGCGCTCGCGACGCTCGCCGTCGGGCTGCTTCGGATGGTGTACCTGGCCGCCACCAAGCGGGACACCGCCCGCTACCTCGGCGTGCTCTGCGACCTGGCGCTGTTCTGGCCTCGCGAAGGGCACCCCGTGGTGCCGCCGTGCTACGCGCTGAAGGTGATCCCCGAGCTCGCCGCCCGCGCCACCGAGCACCTCGCCGACCCGAACACGCGCGTCGTCCTCGTCGGGCACAGCCAGGGCAGCCTGCTCGCCGCCGTCGCGACCGCCCGGCTGCTGGAATCCCTGCCGGAGGCCGACCGCGAACGGGTCGGCCTGGTCACCGCGGGCTCCCAGCTCCAGTGGGCCTACCCGCGGGCGTTCCCCGGCGTGGTGCCCCACGCTTCGCTGCGCGACCTGGCCGGCGCGCTCGGCGGCCGCTGGCGCTCGCTGTGCCGCGGCACCGACCCGATCGGCGGCGCCGTGACCACCTGGAACCGGCAGGTCTACGACGGCATGCTGATCGGGGTCGGACTGCGTGCCGATGGCACCGAGGGGCCGCTGCCCGCCGCCACCCGCGGCCCCACCGGCGCCCTGGTGCTCGGCGGCGACCACTGGCTCCCCGACCCGCAGCGCGGCCCGTTCTCGTGCCGGCGCTGGGTGCCCGGCGTGCTCGGGCACACCGACTACAGCGGCGACCCGGAGTGGGACCGCGCCGTCGCGATGGCCGCGAGCTTGGAGTCCCCGGTTCGCGGCGCCGCGCTCCCGTTGCAGCCGCAGACCCCGACCCCGGCTCAGGTCCCGGCCACGGCGAGCGCGCCGAAGACGCCTCACCTGACGGCGCAAGGCGGCGACGGCGGATCCCTCACCGAGACCATCGAGGGGCTGACCCGCCCGAAGACCGACGCCGACGAGCCCGAAACCGCCCAGCACGACGAGCCGGAGCGGACCACGGCGGCGGTGCCACGACAGCAGGACGCGAAGCCCCGGCCGGAGCCTTCGGTGCTTCCGGAGATCACCGAGCCCCGCGGGCGCAGCGCCCCGTGGGAGCGCGGCATGGCGCTGCGCGCTTCCGAGCGCTGAGCAACGGCACGTGACCACCCGCCGGGCAGCCCGGCGGCGTACCAAAGCGACATGGCTCGCTCCACGCGTGCACCGAGCGCCGACCTCCGTAGCGGCGGAGGCGCTCCGGAAGATCGCGCCTCGCCGACGAGGCCTGCGGGCACGAACGCCATAGGCAAGGGCCCGCCCTCGACCCTCGCATTCCTGCCTCCGCGAGCCCTGCTGCGGCGGCGTGCGGAGTGATGACCGTTCCTGATTTGAGCTGTTCTCCGTGTCATGCCTCCATGATCCGGAGCCGGACGCCGGAGATCATCACTCAGCCAGGTGAACATTTGTTCGAATCGCAGGCGAAAAAGCGGCGCCGCCCTCGCAGGGCGGCGCCGCTTCGATCGGTCAGCCAGTCACCCGGCTAGTCCCTGGAGCCCCCGTCCTGGGGCACCGCACCCCCTGCGGCCACCTCACCGGCCTGGCGCTGGGCCAGCCGCGAGTGCTTGCGGCCGTACAGGAAGTAGATCACCACACCGGCGACCATCCAGACCGCGAACCGGACCCAGGTCAGGGCGGTCAGGTTCAGCATCAGCCAGAAGCAGGCCAGGATCGCCAGGATCGGCACCAGCGGCACCAGCGGGGCCCGGAAGCCGCGCGGCAGATCGGGCCGGGTCCTGCGGAGCACGATCACGCCGAGCGAGACGAGCACGAAGGCGAACAGCGTGCCGACGTTGACCATCTCTTCCAGCTTGTCCGCCGGGAAGAAACCGGACGCGACGACCACGACCGCGCCGACCAGGATGGTGGCCCGGACCGGGGTGCCGTGCTTCGGGTCGGTCTTGGCCAGGCCGCGCGGCACCAGGCCGTCGCGGGACATCGCGAACAGCACGCGGGTCTGCCCCAGCAGCAGCACCATGACGACCGTGGTCAGACCGGCCAGGGCGCCGACCGAGATGATCGCCGCCGCCCAGTTCACGCCGTGCTGGGCGAAGGCCGTGGCCAGCGTGGAACGGCTGCCGTCCTCGGCGGTCGCGAGGTCGGTGTAGGGCACCATGCCGGTGACGACCAGCGCGACCGCGACGTAGAGCACGGTGACGATCGCGAGGCTGCCGAGGATGCCGCGGGGCGCCATCTTCTGCGGGTTCTTGGTCTCCTCCGCCGTGGTGGCCACGATGTCGAAGCCGATGAAGGCGAAGAACACCAGCGATGCCGCGGCCAGCAGGCCGAAGACGCCGTACGTGCTGGTCTCACCGCCGAGGATCAGCGACAGGAGCGACTGCTCCAGCTTCGGGCCTTCCTCGGCGGCGGTCTGCGCCGGCGGGATGAACGGGCTGTAGTTGGCCGCGTTCACGTAGGCCAGGCCGACCACGATGACCAGCAGCACCACGGCCACCTTGATCAGCGTGATCACCAGGCTGACGCGGGCCGACAGCTTCGTGCCGAGGGCCAGCAGGGTGCACAGCACCACCGTGAGCAGCACGGCGCCCCAGTCGAACTGCAGCGGGCCCAGCGGCAGGACCGTGGGCACCTCCAGGCCGATCAGCTTGAGCACCTGCTCCAGGTAGATCGACCAGCCCTTGGCCACCGCGGCCGCCGCGACGGCGAACTCCAGGATCAGGTCCCAGCCGATGATCCAGGCGATGAACTCGCCGAACGTCGCGTACGAGTAGGTGTACGCGCTGCCTGCGACCGGAACGGTGGAGGCGAACTCGGCGTAGCACAGCGCCGCCAGCCCGCAGGCGATCGCGGCGAGCACGAACGCCAGCGACACCGAGGGGCCGGTGACATCACCGGCGGTTCGCGCGGCGAGCGTGAAGATGCCCGCACCGATGACCACGGAAACCCCGAAGACGATCAGGTCCCAGGTTCCGAGGTTCTTTCGCAGCTTGGTGTCCGGTTCGTCGGTATCCAAGATGGATTGTTCGACCGATTTGGTTCGCCACAGCCCAGTGCCTGGCACTGTCGCCTCCCTCATTGAGCCCAAATGGTGGGTCCGCACCCTAACGCGGCAGTATCTCGATCGGAACTAGCTGACTTGAGCCCGCCACCCGTTTCGTTAACTCCTTGTAATGCAAACACGCCCTGGCCTTACCCCCGGAAGCGGAATGTCTGCCCTTTTCACCTACGTACGGTGATCGATCGGGAACCCCCCGACGTCACACAGGCACATGATGTCGGGGATCTCGGCCCGGGGCAGGACCTGGCGCGCCGCCGCGGCGGTCACGCGGTCGCGGCGCGGCCCCGCTCCAGGTCCGGTTCGAGGTAGATCAGCCGGGCCGCGGGCACCTTCGCCCGGACCCGCGCCTCGGCGCCGTCGATCTCGGCCGCCACCTCGGCCACCGACAGCGACGGGGCGAGGCCGATCTTGGCGGCGATCAGCAGCTCGTCCGGGCCGAGGTACTGGGTCCGGATGTGGATCACCTTCTCCACCCGCTCGGACTCCAGCTGGCCCACGATCTCGTCGAGCACGTCGCGGGTCGCGCCCTCGCCGATGAGAAGGCTCTTGGTCTCGACGATCAGCACGATCGCGATCGCCCCCAGCAGCACGCCGATGCACGCGGTGCCGATGCCGTCCCAGACCGGGTCGCCGGTCAGCGCGGTGAGGCCGACGCCACCGAGCGCGAGCACCAGGCCGATCAGCGCGCCGAAGTCCTCCAGCAGCACCACCGGCAGCTCCGGGGTCTTGGCCTGCCGGATGAACTGCCACCAGGTCAGCTCGCCCTTGATCACCTTCGATTCCCGGATCGCGGTGATGAAGCTGAAGGTCTCCAGACCGATCGCGATCAGCAGGATGACCACCGCCACCCACGCCGAGTGCAGCGGCTCGGGGTGCTGGATCTTGTGGATGCCCTCGTAGAGCGCGAACACCGAGCCCAGGCTGAACAGCAGCAGCGCGACGACGAACGAGTAGAAGTAGCGGTCCCGGCCGTACCCGAAGGGGTGTTCCGGGGTGGGCTTGCGCTGCGAGGTCTTCTGCCCGAGCAGCAGCAGGCCCTGGTTCGAGGTGTCGGCGACCGAGTGCACCGCTTCCGCCAGCATCGACGAGGAACCGGTGAACAGGAACCCGCCGAACTTGGCCACGGCGATGCCCGCGTTCGCGGCCAGCGCGGCCAGGATGGCCTTGGTTCCGCCTCCTGCTGACACGATGTATCTCCCGATTCGGTGTGCGGGGAGGCCGGTGCCCGGCCCGATGACGGGAGAAATCTACCCGCTGGCCCCGCGCCGGGGGATCAGGTCCGCAGAACCGGCGACCTCAGAACACGCCCGCGGCGGCGCGGAAGACCTGCGCGCTGCCGTCGGCGTCGAGCTCGACCGGGTGCACCTCCACCGCCGGGTCGGATGCCGCCAGCCACACCGAGTGGCCGCGCTCCAGCACCAGCTCGCGCGGCAGCGACCCGTTGCCGCTGGTCAACCGGACGCGTCCCCTGGTGCACAGGAGAATCTGCGGCCCGGGCGAGTCCAGCCGGACCGCGCCGCCCTCGGCCGGCGTCCAGTCCAGCCTGGACAGCTCGAACTCGTCGGCCGGCGTCCGGTAGGCGGTCAGGTTGGCGTCCAGCGACTCGCCCTTGAGCACCCGCATGTCGCCGCAGGCGAAGTCGAGGACCCGCAGCAGCTCGGGCACGTCGACGTGCTTGGGCGTCAGGCCGCAGCGCAGGATGTTGTCGGAGTTGGCCAGGATCTCGATGCCGGTGCCGTGCAGGTAGGCGTGCAGGTTCCCGGCGGGCAGGAAGATCGCTTCGCCGGGCTGGAGCACGATCCGGTTCAGCAGCAGGCTGGCCAGCACTCCGGCGTCGTTCGGGTACGCCTCGCCGAGTTCGAGCACCGTCCGGCACTCCAGCCCGAACTCGCCGTGCTCCCGCACGTGGGCCACGCAGGCTTCCAGCAGGTCTGGCAGCACCTCGCGCAGGTAGTGCTCGGGGAGCGTGATCCAGGTGGTGAACAGGGCGCGCAGACCGTCGGCATCGGGTTGCGCGGCCAGCAGTTCGCGGTGGGCGCGCAGGCTCGGGACGGCGAGCTCGTCGAGCAGGCGCACGGTCCGCTGCGCGTCGCGGAACCCGGCCAGCGCGTGGAACTCGGTCAGCGCGCAGATCAGCTCGGGCTTCGCGGTGGGGTCCGGGTAGTTGCGGTTGGGGGCGTTGCGGGCGATGCCCGCTCGCTCCTCCTGCTGGAAGCCCTCGGCCGCCTGCGCCGCGGACGGATGCGCCTGCAGGCTCAGCGGCTCGTCGGCCGCGAGCACCTTGAGCAGGAACGGCAACCGGCCGCCCCAGCGGTCCACGCACGCCGGGCCGAGGTGGTGCGCCGGGTCGCTGTCCAGCAGGGACAGCAGCGACACCTCTTCCCCGCCGGACCGGACCACCCGCGACGGGTCACCCGGGTGGGCGCCCATCCACAGCTCGGCTTCGGGGTGCGGCGTGGGGACGGGCCGACCGAGCAGATCAGCAATAGCGGTACGCGAGCCCCACGCATAGGGGCGCACCGCGTTCCGCAGTAGCTCCACAGTCGATTCTCGCTTCCTCGTCCTAGCGTCTGCTCGTGCCCGACGCCCAGCACAGCACACCGCGCCGGACCGGCGGGCGGCATCGGGGCATCCCCTGAACTTTCCCTCAGTGAACCGCCATCGCCGGCCAGCCGGGCCCGTTCAAGGTTCCGGCGGCCAGCCCCAGGTACACGGCGGCCAGGTCGAACCGGGCGGCCAGCGCCGCGGACCGCAGCACGGCGTCGTCGCCCACAGATTCGCCGGGCGTGACCAGGTCCGCGCTGGGCAGGTCCCGCGTCGCGGCTCGTTCGAATGCCTCCCCCCGCGCGTCGTACCGCGCGCTGACCAGGAACACGCGCAGCAGCGCGCCCGGGTTGTCCTCGGGGTCGGCGAACAGGTCCGCCTCGGAGCCGACCGCGGCGGCGGCGCGGTGCAACGCCCGCTCGGTGGCCGCCTGCGGGTAGTCGGCGACGCCGCAGGCCACACCTGCGTGGCAGCCGAGCGCGAACGCGCCGTGCGCCGCCACTGCCGTTGACACCGGGTCGAGGCCCCATAGCAGCGGGGCGCGGTCGGCCAGCCGCAGGGCCAGCGACTTCGCGGGGTTGACCAGGGATTCGTGGCTCGGGTGCGCACGTTCGGCTTCCCGGTCCAGCACGCCGGCCAGGCTCTCGGCGTCGAAGTGGAGCAGGCCGAGGGCGCCGAGCATGCTGAGCCCGGCCGCGAAGACGTGCGCGAACGACAGCGCCGGTGGCACCGGGATGCGCGGCGGGAGCAACTTGGCGCGGCCCGCACCGGCGGCCGCGACCGGGCCGTCGGCCGGGGCGGCGAGCACGACCGACGCGCCGCGGCGGCAGGCCACCGAGACCGACTCTGCCAGCGCCGCGTCGCCGACGTCGTCGGTGTGTGCGAAGACGACGTCCAGCGCACCGACCCACGCCGGGACCGATTCGGCGATCACCAGCGGGACCGGGCACCGCGGCCCGGCCAGGGCCGCCAGCAGGCTGCAGACGCCCGGGCCGACGCCGGGGCGCGCCAGCAGCACCACGGCGCGCGGGCGCCCGTCGGCGAGCTCGGCCAGGTCCGCTTCGCCCGCGCTCTCCACCGCGGCTCGGACCTGCGCCCCGGAGAGCGCGGCGAGCCGCAGCAGGCCGCCGGAATCCACATCGACCAGCCTGGCCGGGTCGTCGAAGAGACTGTCGTCCAGCACGAACGTCACCCCTCCCCGGCCGCGCCGGGGGCCGGCCCCCCGACCGCCTCGTCCAGCAAGAGCACCGGAATTCCGTCCCGGACCGGGAAACCACGGCCGCAGGAGGTGCAGGTCAGGTAGTCGGCCTGCGCGTCATCGCCGAGCCCCGGCCGCAACGGCGCGTGCTCTGGGCACGGGCATGCCAGGATCTCCAACAGCTGTGGTTGCAGGTCAACGGCCACTTTTCCTCCCAAAATCACCCGCGCCGACCTCGCGGGCACGCACTCCTGCCATCGCGGCGACGCCGGGTCGTCATCCTCTGACGACTGCCAGCACCTCATCGCGCAGCGCGGCCATCGCGTCAGTGTCCCTTGCCTCGACGTTGAGCCGGAGCAGCGGTTCGGTGTTGGACGGGCGAAGGTTGAACCAGGAGCCGTCCGCCAGCTCCACGGTAAGCCCGTCGAGCTCGTCCACACGAGCGCCATTGCGGTCACCGAAGGCCTCGGCCACGGCGCGCATCCGGGCCTGCTGGTCGTCGACCGTGGAGTTGATCTCGCCGGAGGCGGCGTACCGCGAGTAGTCGGTCATCAGCTCCGACAGCGGCTGGTCCTGGCCGCCGAGCGCGGCGAGCACGTGCAGCGCGGCGAGCATGCCGGAGTCGGCGCGCCAGAAGTCGCGGAAGTAGTAGTGCGCGGAGTGCTCGCCGCCGAAGATCGCCCCGGTCTCGGCCATCGTCTGCTTGATGAACGAATGCCCGACGCGGGTGCGCACCGGCTTGCCGCCGTGCCCGGCGACGATCTCGGGCACGGCCTTGGAGGTGATCAGGTTGTGGATGATCGTCCCGCCGGGCTCCTTGGCCAGCTCGCGCACCGCGACCAGCGCGGTGATCGCGCTCGGCGGGACCGGCTCGGCGCGCTCGTCGACCACGAAGCAGCGGTCGGCGTCGCCGTCGAAGGCCAGCCCGGCGTCGGCTCCGACCTCGCGGACCTTGGCCTGCAGGTCGACCAGGTTCGCCGGGTCGAGCGGGTTGGCCTCGTGGTTGGGGAAGGTGCCGTCCAGCTCGAAGTACATCGGCACCAGCTCGATCGGCAGGCCGTCGAAGACGGTCGGCACCGTGTGCCCGCCCATCCCGTTCCCGGCGTCGACCACGACCTTCAGCGGGCGGATGCCGCTGATGTCGACCAGTTCGCGCAGGAAGGCGGCGTATTCGTCGACGAGGTCGCGCTGGGTGGTGGCGCCCTTGGCGCCCAGGAACTCCGGCACGCCGTGCGCGACCAGCTCCTGGATCTCGGACAGGCCGCTGTCCTGGCCGACCGGAGCGGCCCCGGCGCGGCACAGCTTGATGCCGTTGTAGCGGGCCGGGTTGTGGCTGGCGGTGAACATCGCGCCGGGCAGGTCGAGCCGCCCCGAGGCGAAGTACAGCATGTCGGTGCTGGCCAGCCCGATGTTGATCACATCGACGCCCTGGCCGGTGACGCCTTCGGCGAACGCCGCGGCCAGTCCCGGCGAGGATTCCCGCATGTCGTGTCCGATGACCACCGCCGGGCCACCCACGAGCCGTGTGAAAGCGGCGCCGATCTCCCGCACCACGTCGGCGTCCAGGCCGTCACCGACCACCCCGCGGATGTCGTAGGCCTTGACGATCCCCGACAGGTCCCGCACGCTGCACCCTCCCCGTTCCGCGTCCGACGACGTGGCTCGAAGCCTACCGGCGATCGAGGGCGCGGTGGCGCCAGCTCGACACACGCGAGCTGTTCGTCACGATCTATTCACTCGTCGATCGGATCGGGCAGGGCGCGCAGATGTCCGCGTCGGCTGCCGCCCGGGGTGAGGCCCTGGGCCTCGACCGGCCGGTCCGGTCGACCTGCTTCCCGCACGGCCTCCGCTAACGCGGTCAGGTCGTCGTCGGAAGGTTCCGGTGGCGCGAATTCGCCTTCGTGCCGCACGACCTCCCAGCCCTTCGGCACGGTGAGCCGCAGCGCGTGCGCTTCGCACAGGTCGTAGCTGTGCGGTTCGGCGTAGGTGGCGAGCGGGCCGACGACCGCGGTGGAGTCCGCGTAGGCATAAGTGAGCGTGGCGACGGCCGGGTTGGTACACCCGGTCCGCGAGCAACGCCTCACGCTCCGCACGACACGCACGATAGCGCCCTCGCTCCGGCGCGCGGCGCAGGCACGCGGAAACCGCTCGCGACAGCCCGCGCGAGCACCGGTTTCCAGCAGTCAGCTCTGCGCGAACAGCCGGCGGCGCGGTGGTCGATTTGCACGGGTTGTCCCGTCTTCGGAGCCCGGCGGCGAGCGACGTCGCGCGCGGTCCCGGGCGTGGCGGGTGGCGGAACGCGAATCCTCCCGACGCTTGTCCCGACCTTGACCGCCGAAGGCGTACCCTCGGCCCGTGGTGACCGCACGTGGATCTCGGCGTCGAAGCCGCTTCCGCCGGGACCGGCGGGGCCGTGGCCTGCGCGGACCGCTGTACCCGTCCTCGGTTCCGGTATCGCGCAGCCGTTCGCAGCGGTTCGACGCGCTGGTGCTGGAGGCGCTCGAACCTATCGAACAGCGCTGGCACGCCGAGCTGACCCAGCTCGACGTGGCCGTCGACGAGGTACCCGAGATCACCAGCACCACCCCGGAGAAGCTGGTCTGGGACGACGACGTGGTGGTGGACGCCAACGTGCCGCTGGCCCGGCTCGTCCCGGCGGGCGTGGACCGGCGCGGCCTGCCGACCCGGGCGCGCATCGTGCTGTACCGGCGGCCGCTGGAAGCGCGGGCCCGCGACGGCACGGACATGGCGGACCTGCTGCACGACGTGCTCGTCGAGCAGGTCGCGACCTACCTCGGGCTGGATCCCGACGTCATCGAAGGCCAGTGACCTCCCCCGCGCTCAACGCATCCACCAGCGCGTCCAGCGCCGATGCGTACGCGTGTTCGGGCGGCGTGGCGTAGCCGACGACCAGCCCGTCCATCGCGGGCATCGTGGCGTCCGGGTGGCGGAAGCCGGCGAGCCCGTCCAGGGCGAGGCCCCGCCGGGCCGCGGCCGCGACAGCGGAGCGCTCGGAGCCCGGGGGCAGGCGGAGCACGGCGTGCAAGCCTGCGGCGACGCCGGTCGCGGTGACGTGCGGAGCACGTTCGAGGAGCCTCGCGACGAGCTGGTCGCGGCGGCGGCGGTAGCGCTGGCGCATGCGGCGGACGTGGCGGTCGTAGTGCCCGGAGTCGACGAAGTCGGCGAGGGTGAGCTGGTCAAGGACGCTGGCCCAGGCCTCCCGCTCGCCCTTGACCGCCAGCACGTCGTCGACCAGGTGCTCGGGCAGAACCATCCAGCCGAGCCGAACCGCCGGCGACAGGCTCTTGCTGACCGAGCCGATGTACAGCACGCGGTCCGGGTCCAGGCCTTGCACCGCGCCCACCGGTTCTCGGTCGTAGCGGAACTCGCCGTCGTAGTCGTCCTCCAGGACCAGCCCGTCACGGGCCCTGGCCCAGTCGACGACGGCGGCGCGCCTGGCCGGGTGCAGCGGGCCGCCGGTCGGGAACTGGTGCGCGGGCGTCAGCAGCACCGCGCGCACTCCTTTGCGGGACGGCAGTTCGTCGACGCGGGGCCCGTGCTCGTCTAGCTCGAGCGGGATGGTCTTGATCGACGCTTGGTGCAGCAGTTCGCGGTGGAAGGCGAGGCCGTAGGACTCCACGGCGAGCGGTCCGCGCAGGACACCGGGGAACAGCAGGCGCAGCGCGTGCGCGAAGCCGGAGCAGATCACGATCTGGTCCGGTCGCGCCCGCACGCCGCGGACCCGCGAGAGGTAGTCGGCTAGCGCTCGCCGCAGCTCGAGCCGGCCTTGCGGGTCGCCGGGACCGAAGGCCTCGTTCGGCGCGGCGTTGATGGCTCGCCGGGCCGAGGCCAGCCAGGCGGTGCGCGGGAACGATGCAGCGTCCGGCTGGCCCTGCCGCAGGTTGTGGACCGGCGCGGCGACGCTTCGCGCTTCTTTCGGCGCACGGGTTGGTTTGCGCGGTTCGGCGCGCTGCGCAACGCGGGTGCCGGAGCCCTGTCGGGCGGTCAGCCAGCCCTCCGCGATGAGCTCGGCGTAGGCGGCGGCGACGGTGTTGCGGGCGAGACCCAGGTCCGCGGCCAGCGAGCGGTATGGCGGCAGCCGGGTGCCCGGTGCCAGCCGCCCGGACCGGATCGCGTCCCGCAAGGCACCCATGAGCACCGACCGGCGGCTGCCCGGACCCGACAGGTCCAGATGCAGGTCGCTGCCCGTCCGCTCGGCCGAATTGACCCAAGAATCTGACACGTGAATGCACTCTACGACCGGTCGATTCGCGCCATAGCGTGAAGTCATGACGAACAACGAAATGAAGCGACTCGACTTCGCGAAGTCCGCGCCGAAGGCGTTCAAGGCCCTGATCGGGTTCGACACCGCGGCGCGGGAGGGCCTCGACCCCGCGCTGGTCGAGCTCGTCCAGATCCGCGCCTCCCAGCTCAACGGCTGCGCGTACTGCCTGCACATGCACACCACGGACGCCCGCAAGGCCGGGGAGAGCGAAGAGCGGCTGCACATGGTGCAGGTGTGGCGGGAGGCACGCGGCTTCTTCACCGAGGCGGAGCTGGCCGCGCTGGAGCTGACCGAGGCCGTCACGCTGGTGTCCCATGGCGGCGTGCCGGCCGACGTCTACGCCCGCGCCGCGGAGCACTTCGCGGAGCCGGAGCTGGCTCGGCTGCTCGCGCTGATCTTCACCATCAACACCTGGAACCGCATCGCGCTCAGCACGGCGAAGGTCCCGGGCACCGACGAGCGCACCGCCGCCTGACGATCAGGACCGGGTTTTCCCAATCTTTAGGCAGAATTGGGAAAAACCCGCACCGGGCGGCGCTGCGGCTCAGGTGCTCCTGGGCTTCGCACGGCGGCGTTCCGGGAAAGCAGCGACGAGGGCGAACAGGACGAACGCCAACTGCACGCCGAGGAACGCGGTGCGCGGCACCTCCGTGTAGCCGACCTGGACCTCGGCGGCGTTCTCGGGCAGCGGGATCGCCACCTGGTGGCCCCAGGCCGTGGCCAGCGGGAACGTCCGGCCGTCGATCCGGGCGTACCAGCCGGGCTCGTTCTCCGCGCCGAGGACCAGCGCCCGGCCGGCACCGCCCTCGGACATCCGGACCGTGAACAGGGGCAGCCCGGCGGCCACCTGCAACGGCCTCGCCTCCGGTGTCGGCGCGGGCTCGGTGCGCGCCTGCCGAGCGAGGTCCGGCCCGAGCAGCTCCACCGGGCTGTTCGGCAGCAGCAGCCGCAGGACGCGGCGCCCGTCGGGCAGCCGCTCGTGCTCGGCGACCAGCCCCGCAGCGACTGCCGGCAGCCGCGAATCATCCGGTACCGCGATGAAACCGACGCCACGAGCCGCCGACGCCGCGAGCGCGGCGCGCGTCCGCGCGGGATCGCCGGACTGCAGGTCGTCGTCGACCCGGCGGAGCCATTCGACGGCCGTGCCGACCGGCGCGAGGTCGTCGTCGCCGAAGCGGGGCGCGGTGCCATCCACGAGCCGCGCGGGTTGCGGCCCGGGGTCGAGAACCAGCAGCGAACCGGGCAGATCGGCTGCGATGGTCTGCTGGGCTCGCAGCGGCCCGCCGACCGTGGCGAACGCGGCACCGGTCGTCAGCCCCAGCAGGCCGACCACCAGGGCCGGTAGCAGGATCTTGCCGGGCACGCGCGGTTTCCGCGCCACCAGCACGATCCACCCGCACCCGGCCGCGGCGATCACCAGCGGCCCGCCGGTCCAGCCGGTCGTGCTCGGGCCGCCGGTGATCGGTTCGGCGGCGAGGTTGTCCACCATCGCGGCCAGCGCCCAGCCGAAGACCGCGACGGCCGCGCCCGGCAACATCCGCGGAGACCAAGCGGTGACCAACGCGGCGACCACGGCGAGCGCGAACAACGCGCCGACCAGGCTCGCCGGCGACCCATCAGGGCTCAGCGCCAGCAGCCATGCACCCGCCGGGGTCTCGGTGATCCGCGCACCAAGGCCGTGCAACAACATCTGCGGGTGGTGCAGGAGCACCGCGGGCCACGGCAGCAGGCACGCGACGGACAGCAGTGCCACCGCGACCAGCCCGGCCACCCGGCGCCGATCGCGCGAACCCGCGCTTGGCAGCACGACGAAGGCGATCAGGGTCAGCACAATGAACGCGATGTGCAGCAGCGGCGCGAAGGCGCCCAGCACCGCGAGGCCCAGCGCGGTCAGGCACGCCGTTCCCAACCACTTCCCGCCGGACTGCCCGAGCACCGAGACGATCCCGGCCAGCAGCAGCGGAACCAGGATGTGCGCGACCACGACGTCCAACCGGCCCTGCCCGGCGGAAAGCGAAGCCGCCGGCAGCAAGGCGTAAGCACCGGCCGCGACGGCTCGCCGCAGACGCGACACCGGGAGGGCGCGCGTCGCGAGGTAACCGCTGAGGCCCGCCAGCGGAGCGCCGAACAGCAGCAGCACCGACGCCACCACCGACGGTCCACCTAGGACGGTGCCGAGCAGCGCCAGCACCAGCAGCGACGGGGAAGCCGGCGCGCCGGTGCCGCCGTTGACCGGGTGCCAGGCCGCCAGGTAGTCGCGCCACGTCGTCGCCAGATCGGCCACCGGCAGCATCCGGCCGCCCTGCAGACCGGCCCCGAAGCGGTCGGCGATCAGTCCATTGGTGACGAGGGCGAACAGCACCAGAAACGCCGTCAGCGCCACGGGCGGCGTCAGCACCAGTTCGCGCAGCACCCGCCAGCGGTCGACCGGCACGAGCAGCAGGTCCCGCCGGATCGCGTCCCGCTTCAACGGCGACGGCTTCGGCGCCCCGATGTCGGGCACCGGCACCACGACCAGCCCCGACCGGCCAGGCTTGTCGGGCCGCGGCGCTTCGGGGTCGGCCTTGATGAGCCAACCCGTCGGCTCCCGCCCCAAGGCCAGATCGCGCCGCACCCGCTCCCTGACCAGGCCCTCGAACGACGTGCGCGCCCAGTTCCGCAACCGCGCCGGCCGGCTCGTGAACAGCCCTCGGCCGCCGTGCCGGATCGGGATCGTCGCGGCGCGCGAAGCCCGGCCGGCCAGCAGTTTCAACCGCCCGCCGAGCAAACCGCGCAGCACCGCGAACTCGGCGCCCGCCTCGCTCCACCGCCGCAGCGCCGCAAAGCCGCACATCCGCAGCAATGCCAGGCAGAACAGCCGCGGCAGGCCCAGCAGGAACGCCCACACCGGCGCGTTCGCCAAGAAGGTGCGAACCTGATCGGCCCGCTCCCCCGCTTGGAGCCCGCGCTTCGCGGCCGCATGCCGCATCCGCGCCCCGGGAACCCACCGGACGCCGTGCCCGTCCAGGTTGATCCGCCAGCCCAGGTCGACGTCCGCGCTGCCGCCGAGATCCGCGTCGAAACCGCCGAGCTGCTCGAAGACATCGCGCCGCACCAAGGCACCGGCCGTGGTCACCGCCAGCACGCCGGACGCCGGGGGCGTTTCGCCGACGAGTTCCGGGTCCAGTTCGGACGGTCCGATGCCGGTCTGCCGGTGCCCGGCGGCATCGGTGCTCAGGCCCGCGTCCACCACCAGCCGGGGATCCGCCCAGTCCAACCCGAGCGGGCCGAGCAGCGCCGCGGCCGAATCCTCCTCGGCGGCGCGCAGCAAGCGCTCCAGGCATTCCGGCTCGGGTGCGGAATCGTCGTGCAGCAGCCACAACCAGCGGCCCGGATCGGCCCACCGCTTGGTCGCGTGCGCCAGGGCTTCCGCTACGGCGGCGCCGAACTGGGTGTCGCGCGGCATCGTGAGCACGTCGTCGACGACTCGGTCCGCGCGTGCCCGCGCCAGGAGTTCCGCGGTGCGGTCCGTCGAACCGGTGTCGACGGCCACCACGTGCCGCGGCTTCTCCGTCAGGTCGCCCAGCGCTGCGAGAACCTCCGGCAGCCACGAATCGCCGTCGTGACAGACCAACACCGCCAGCACCGGCGCGACCAAAATGCCCTCCCGCTAACCTGATCCACTACCGCTGAACGGTAATGCACCAGGAGCGGAAGAAAACCCCTCGAAACGAACTGCGGCCGATCAGACCACGCGGCGCTTGAGCTTGCGGCGCTCCCGTTCGGACAGACCGCCCCAGATGCCGAAGCGCTCGTCGTGCTGCAACGCGTACTCCAGGCATTCGGAGCGCACCTCGCAGCCCGCGCAGATGCGCTTCGCCTCCCGCGTCGAGCCGCCCTTCTCCGGGAAGAACGCCTCCGGGTCGGTCTGGGCGCACAGCGCGCGCTCCTGCCATTCCTGTTCGTCGTCGCCCATCTCGAACAGCTCGGCCAGGACGTCGAGTTCCGCCGCGGTGGCGTCCCCACGCTCCGCGAGGCGGCTATCTCCTGATTCCCACATCGTTTGGTTTCCCCCGATTTCTCCCGTTCCCGCCGGCCCTCCCCAGGGCCGGAACAGGACGCACTCCTGATCGCAGGTCGCCCGGCCCCCGTCGGCCGGGAGCCCCGCGCTTCGACGGCGGCGGCGCCGTCGCCGATCGACCGCACCGCCCGCCTCTCACCGCGGGCGGCACTTCGATCGACCCGTGCCCGACCGGGTCTCCCGTACCCGTTCGGCCGCCGCCTGCGACCATCCAACCGGTTTCCACCCGAGGAACGATCATTTCAGCGACGAATGACACTGCTGTGATTACACCCGTGTAGCTCCTTGCGGTCAAGCGGAGACCTTCCGTAGGGGGACAACCCCCGCAAGCCGCCCGATGGGCGCGTTCGGCGCATCGCCGGTACTCCGTGCGCAGCATCGGCAAGACCCATGATCATGGATACCACCGCGCGGCCGCCCGTGCCGGGGTGCGGGCGCGGTCGGCCCGGGAGTCGCTCATGGACACTGGAGGCGTGAGCAAATCCGCGGTTCGAGTGAGTCCCCTGTTCCTCGGCCTGGTCGGGCTGACCGTGCTGGGCGGCGTGCTCGCCACGCTCGAGAACAACGCCGCCCGGGTCGGCGGTGTGGTGCTGATCGTGCTCGGCGGCTGGGCGACTTCGTTGTGCCTGCACGAGTTCGGGCACGCGATCACCGCGTTCCGCGGCGGCGACTGGTCGGTGCGCGCCAAGGGCTACCTGACGCTGGATCCCCGGCACTACACCGACCCCGTCCTGAGCATCGTGCTGCCGCTGATCTTCGTGGCGCTCGGCGGCATCCCGCTGCCGGGCGGCGCGGTGTGGATCAACCACCACGCGCTGCGGTCCCGGCGCACCGAGTCGATGGTGTCGCTGGCCGGGCCGCTGATGAACCTGGTGCTGGGCCTGCTGATCAGCGCCGCCGTCGCGATCGTGCCGATGCCGACCGGGCTGGCGGCCGGGCTGTCCTACCTGGCCTTCCTGCAGGTGATCGCGTTCGTGCTGAACATCCTGCCGATCCCCGGCCTGGACGGGTACGGCGCGATCGAGCCGTGGCTGTCCGCCCCGGCGCGGCGGTTCGGCGAGAAGGCGCGGCCGTGGGCGCCGCTGGTGCTGTTCCTGCTGCTGATCGGGGTGCCGTTCGTCGGCCAGGCGTTCTTCGGGCTCGCCTACTTCGTCTTCGACCTCGTCGGCGGCGACACGCTGCACAGCTACCTGGGGCAGAGCATGTTCCGCAGCATCTTCGGCTTCCTGTGATGCGTCCGCCTGCTGGACCGTCATCAGGTTCACGCCCGGGCGCGCGGGCGGGCGTGCGAGGATCGGGGCCGTGAAGGTCGTAGTTCTGGTCGGCGGAGTCGGCGGCGCGCGTTTCCTGCTCGGGGTCAAAGCGGCGTTGGGACTGCCCGCGATCGGCGAACCGCAGCAGCAGTCCGAGCACGAGATCACCGCGGTGGTCAACGTGGGCGACGACGTGTGGATGCACGGGTTGCGGGTCTGCCCCGACCTCGACACCTGCATGTACACCCTCGGCGACGGCATCGACACCGAGAAGGGGTGGGGCCGGGTCGACGAGACCTGGTCGGTCAAGGAGGAGCTGGCGGCCTACGGCGCCGAGCCGACCTGGTTCGGGCTCGGCGACCGCGACATCGCCACCCACCTGGTGCGGTCCCGGATGCTGCGCGCGGGCTACTCGCTGTCGGCGGTGACCGAGGCGCTGTGCGACCGGTGGCGCCCGGGCGTGCGGCTGCTGCCGGTCACCGACGAACGGGTCGAGACGCACGTCGCGATCGACGATCCGGAGCACGGCGACCAGCGGGCGGTGCACTTCCAGGAGTGGTGGGTGCGGTACCGGGCGGAGCCGAAGGCGCACGCGATCGTGCCGGTGGGCGCGGACGAGGCGAAGCCGACGCCGGCCGTGCTGGACTCGATCGAGCAGGCCGACGTGGTGCTGCTGGCGCCGTCGAACCCGGTGGTCAGCATCGGGACGCTGCTCGCGGTGCCGGGCTTCCGCGCCGCGCTGCGGAAGACGTCCGCGCCCGTGGTGGGGCTGTCGCCGATCGTCGGCGGCCGGCCGCTGCGCGGCATGGCGGACGCGTGCCTGACCGCGATCGGGGTGGACAGCACCGCCGAGGCGGTCGGCCGGCACTACGGCTCCCGGCAGGACGCCGAGGGCATCCTGGACGGCTGGTTGGTGCACACCGGCGACAGCGCCGACGTGCCCGGGGTGCGGGTTCGCGCCGTGCCGCTGCTGATGTCCGATGTGGACGCCACCGCCGCGATGGCGCAGGCGGCCTTCGACCTGGCCCGGGAGGGGCGATGAAGGATCACGCGGCCGCGGGCGGGTTGCAGCTGTTCGCGGTGGGCGGGCTGCCCGAGTTCGGCCCGGGCGACGACCTGGCCGCGTCGATCGCGGCGGCCGCGCCCTGGCTCAGCGACGGCGACGTCGTGGTCGTCACCAGCAAGGTGGTGTCGAAGGTCGAGGGCCGCATGGTGACCACGCCGCGCGACCCGGAGCTGCGCGAGAAGCTGCGCCGCGAGCTGGTGCTGGCCGAGGCCACCCACGTGCTGGCGCGCCGCGAGCGGTTCATGATCACCCAGAACAAGCTGGGCATCGTGCAGGCGGCCTCGGGCGTCGACGCCTCGAACGTGGCGCTGGACCAGATCGCGCTGCTGCCGGACGACCCGGACGCTTCCGCGCGCAAGCTGCGGGCCGGGCTCGCCGAGCGGCTCGGCGTGCAGGTCGCCGTGGTGGTGACCGACACGATGGGCCGTGCCTGGCGGGTCGGCCAGACCGACGTGGCGATCGGCTCCGCCGGCCTGCGGGTGCTGCACCGCTACGCGGGCACCACCGATTCGCAGGGCAACGAGCTGGCGGTGACCGAGGTCGCGGTGGCCGACGAGATCGCCGGGGCGGCCGACCTGGTCAAGGGCAAGCTGGGCTCGGTTCCGGTCGCCGTGGTGCGCGGGCTGACGACCACCGACGACGGGTCGACCGCCCGCGACCTGACGCGCCCCGTCGAGGAAGACCTGTTCCGGATGGGCACCGCCGAGGCGCTGGCGCAGGGCCGACGCGAGGCGGTGCTGATGCGCCGCTCGGTGCGGGCGTTCGTGGACGGCCCGGTCGACGCCGAGGCGGTGCGCCGCGCGGTCGGCGCCGCGCTGACCGCTCCCGCGCCGCACCACACCCGGCCGGTCCGGTTCGTCTGGCTGCGTGATCGTCCACTTCGGACGAAGCTGCTGGACGCGATGCGCTCCGCCTGGCTGACCGACCTGCGCGCCGACGGGCTCTCCGAGGAAGCCGCGCAGCGCCGGGTCGGCCGCGGCGACCTGCTCTACGCCGCGCCTGAACTGGTGCTGCCGTTCCTGGTCCGCGAGGGCGCGCACGACTACCCCGACGATCTGCGCGCCGACGCGGAGCGGCAGATGTTCACCGTCGCGGGCGGCGCCGCGGTGCAGGGCCTGCTGGTGGCGTTGGCGGCCGAGGAGCTCGGCTCGTGCTGGGTGTCCTCGACGATGTTCTGTCCGGAGGTCGTCCGGGCGGCGCTGGACCTGCCCGACTCGTGGGAGCCGCTGGGCGCGGTGGCGGTCGGCCATCCCGCGGAAGCGGGCGGCGGGCCGCGGGAACCGCGGGAGCTCGACGGCGGATTGGTGGAGCTGTGAGCGGGCCGCACGCGGACGCGCTGCGCGTCCTCGGCGATTGGCGACCGGCCGATCCGCAGCAGGACGCATTGCGCCACGCCTTCCTGACCTTGCTGGACGCCCGCGCGGACGCCTGCCTGCGGGCCTGCGAGCCGGGCCACGTGACCGCGTCGGCCGTGCTGCTCGACGCGGCGGGCGAGAACGTGCTGCTCACGCTGCACCCCCGGGTGGGGATGTGGTTGCAGCTCGGCGGCCACTGCGAGCCGGCGGACACGTCGCTGGCGGGGGCCGCACTGCGCGAGGCGACCGAGGAGTCCGGCGTGGACGGTCTGGTCGTGGACCCGGAGCCGGTGCACCTGGACGTGCACCCGATCACCTGCTCGCTGGGCAAGCCGACCCGCCACTTCGACGTGCGCTTCATCGTGCGAGCCCCGGCAGGAGCCGAGCCGGCCCGCAGCGACGAGTCCCTGGACCTGCGCTGGTGGCCGCTGAACGCCCTTCCCGAAGGCTCCGACATCGGCCCCCTGATGGCCGCCGCCCGCGCCCGCGGGTGATTAAGCGGATTCCTTGAAAACCGCGGCTTCCAGCCGCCGCACGCGCTCTTCGATGTTGTTCCGGCCGGCTTCGGACAACGCCGACTCGATCAGCACGCGGATCCACGCCGTGGTTTTCATGTCCTCCTCGGCGGCCCGCGCACGCACTCGATCCAGCAGGGACTTCGGCAACCGCAGCGAGGTGGTGATCATCGGATCCGGCGGGGCCGGCTCGGTTTCCCAATGCCCGGAATCCATTTCGGCACTCATGTCGTGGGTGTCGTAGTACTGCGCGAGCTCATCCAACTTCGCCATGTCTCTTACCTTCCCTTACGCCGGAAGGTGCGGCGCTCTCTGTGGGTCATTTCGCGTGCCGTCACCACATACCAACGTCCGTCCATCCCGTCGGACAGTACGACTAGCAGATAGCGACCAGCGTGGGTGCGGCCGAACAGCAGCTCCACCTCGTCGGGCCGGGGAACCACCCACTGCGGCCGGCTGTACACGACCTCCTCCACCTCGCTCGGCCCTACGCAGTGCCGGGCTATGTGCTCCTCGGATTGCTCCGTCCAGACAATTTCACGCACCGCCAGAGTAGAACACGACGCATTGCGTCGCAATGCGTTCTTGCGGCACGACTTGATCGACTTTCACTCGAAGAGGTCGAGAGCAGTCGGCTGATCCGCACTCCTCGACGATTTCCTCGCCGTCGGCGACCCACCAACCGGATCCAACCCGGCGAGGCGTGAACGGAAGGCGTCACATGGTGCGGTAGTTGCGGACCGGCATTCTTGGGGCGTAGCGGGGGCGTTGGACGCCCGCCGCTCCTAAGTAGCGGACCGCTCGGTGGCGGTGGCCCTCGTACGGGGCCAGGGCTTCGAGCATTCCCTCGTCGTCCAGGGGGCGGCCGACCAGCGCCGTGCCGACGATCGTCGGCAGGTGGAAGTCTCCGACGCTGACCGCGTCCGGGTCGCCCCAGGCGCGCTGCGCGACTTCGGCCGCCGTCCACGGGCCGATGCCAGGCACCTTCTGCAGCAGTTCCCGTCCCGCGACTCCGCGCAGCTCGACCGCCCGTTCCAGCCTTCCGGCCACCGATGCGGCGGCGAGCAGCGTGCGGCGGCGGGCTCCGTCGATGCCCGCCCGATGCCACTCCCAGTCGCGGATCTGGCGCAGCTGCAACGGATCCGGCGCCGCCCAGAGCCCGTCGACCGGTCCCGGGGCGCGGCTGCCGAAGCGCCGGCAGAGCTCCCGCCAGGACCGCCACGCCTCCCGGTTGGTGACCTTCTGCTCCAGCACCGCGGCGACCAGGACGTCCCAGACCCGGCCCGATGCGCACAACCGCACGCCCCGCGATGCGCGCCGACCGCGCTCCACGACGTCGTGCACCGCGACGAAACCGCTGTCGTCATCGGAAGCGCCGAGCAGGTCCGGCACGTTGTCCAGCACGAAGCTCGCGCCCTGCCCCCACGCCGTCGCGGTCACGGTTCCGGTGTGGTCCTTCTGCAACCGCAGCGTCGTCGGGCCGGTCGAGGTCGTGGTGGCCCACCACACTTCGCCCGACGCGTCCACGCGCGTGGTCGGATCGCCGCTCCCCCGGCGCAGCGGGGCCAGCACCCGCGGCAGGTCCAGCGGATGCGGCGGGCGCCAGGTCCGGGTCAGGGCATCGCTCATGGTCCCCCGACCGTACGCCCGCTCAGTCCGCGGAGAAGCGGACGCCGCCGGCCGGCAGCTCGACGCCGGGCCAGACCCGCACCCCGCCCAGCAGCTCGCAGTCGGCGCCGATCCGCGCGCCGTCACCGATGATCGCGTCGCGCAGCACGGCACCCGCGCCGATCGTCGCGTCGTTGCCGATCACGCACCGCTCGACCACCGCGTTCCGCTCGATGCGCACGCCTTCGAAGAGCACCGATTCCGCAACGCGCGCACCGGATTCCACAGTGCTGCCCGCGCCGATCGCGCTGCCCCCGCAGACTTCCGCGTCGGCGGCGATCTCCGCGCCGTCCAGCACCAGCGCTTCGCCGCGCTCGCCGGGCAGCGCGTTCGACGGCGCCACGCCGAGGACGAGGTCCGCGGAAGCCCGGACGAACGCCTCCGGGGTTCCCATGTCCAGCCAGTACGAGGTGTCGACGTGGCCCTGCACGCGTGCGCCGGACGCGAGCAGTTCCGGGAACGTCTCGCGCTCCACCGACACCGGCCGACCCACCGGGATCGTGTCGATCACCTCGCGGCGGAACACGTAGCAACCCGCGTTGATCTGGTCGACCGGAGGATTCTCTGTCTTCTCCAGGAACGCCGTGACCCGCCCGTCCGCGTCAGTGGGCACGCAGCCGAAGCGGCGCGGATCGGCGACCTTCACCAGGTGCAGCGTCACATCCGCCGCGGCGCTGCGGTGCGTTTCCAGCAGATCCGTGAGATCCACGCCGGAGAGGATGTCGCCGTTGAACACCAGCACGTCGTCGGCGCTGAGCCGGTCCGCGACGTTGCGGATCGCGCCCGCGGTGTCCAGCGGCTCCGGCTCGACGACGTACTCCAGCCGCAGGCCGAGCTCGGATCCGTTGCCGAAGTGCTCGGCGAACACCTCCGCCTTGTAGGACGTGCCGAGCACCACGTGCTCGATGCCGGCAGCCCGGATCCGGGACAGCAGGTGGCTCAGGAACGGGACCCCGGCGGTCGGCAGCATCGGCTTGGGCGCCGACAAGGTCAACGGCCGCAGCCGCACGCCCCGACCACCTACCAGCACGACCGCTTCCGCCGTCGGCGACGCGGCCGGGTCCTGCGCATCCGCGGACATCGGCGTTGATCCTCCTCTACCTGATGCACTTCAGTGACGAAAACCCATTGGGGGGAATACTCTGGCAGGGGCAACGGCATAATGAGCACTGGGCCCGCCCGCAGCGGCCGCGCCCAGTCCGACGCCCGCCAACGCGGACCACCGACTGCGAACGACTGAGAGGGCATCCCCATGGACCCGCGCCTCCGAGCCGACGAAGCACTTGCTCGCGCGCGGGCACGCGGCGCGTTCGTCGTCACCCCCGACAATGCCACCTCGCCGATGGATGCCGCGAGCACCGTGCGCATCCCGCGCGAGGTCGTCAGCCAGGCCGACCCGGCGGACACCACGCAGGTGCTGCCCGGCGGTCACCCCCGTCAGCAGCCGCAGCGGCAGGAGCCCCAGCACGGCGGCTGGCCGACCGAGGATTACGAGCAGGGCCAGCAGAATCTGCCGCCGAACCCGTACCACGCGCAGCGCGCCCCGCACGAGTTCGGGCCGCTCGGTTCGCAGGCCGGCCAGCACTACCACCAGCACTAGGGCTGTTCTACAAGCGGCGTCAGCCGCTTGAAGTGCGGGACTCACAGTCGTCAGCGGGCCGCGATGCGGGCGCGGGCGGTCAGCGCCACGCGCAGGGCGAGGCGCAGCGGCGCCCAGGCCGGCCCCGGGTAGCGGTCGGCGAGGTAGCGGTAGGCGCTGCGGTGGTGCTCGACGAGCATCCGCTTGGAGGCGCCCGCCGTGGAGTGCCCGCCGATGTGCATGATCTCCGCGCTCGGCACGTAGACGTTCAGCCAGCCCTTCTTCCCGAGCCGGTCGCCGAGGTCGACGTCTTCGAAGTACATGAAGTAGCGCGGGTCGAAGCCGTCGACGGAGTCGAAGGCCTCGCGGCGCAGCAGCAGGCAGGAGCCGGACAGCCAACCGGCGGGCCGCTCGGTGATCGTCGCCTCGGACTGGTGGTAGGCGCGGGACCACGGGTTGTTCGGCCAGATCTTGGCGAACACCGCGTGCCCGGCGCCGCGGCCGATCGACGGCAGCAGCCGCGCCGACGGGTAGACCTCGCCGGTGGGCTCCTTGATCAGCGGGCCGAACGATCCGCCGCGCGGCCAGCGCTTGGCCGCGTCCAGCAGTTCGTCGAGCGAGCCCGGCTGCCACTCCAGGTCCGGGTTGGCGATCACGACCCAGCCGAATTCGTCGCCGAGCTCGGCGACGCCGCGGTTGGCCGCGCCGCCGTAGCCGAGGTTGCCACCGGTCGGCACGAAGTCGACGTTCGCTCGCTCCGCGGCTGCCCGTTCGGGCACGCCGTCGGTGGAGGTGTTGTCGGCGAGGATCACCCGGACCGAGCGCTCCGTCGCCTTGGCCAAGGTGTCGAGGAACTGCTCCAGGGTCTCGCCCGGGGAGTAGGTCACGGTGACAACGGCGACTTCATCGCCGTAGGTGCGAGCGTCGGTCACACCGATACATTCTGCCGAACGGCGCAGACCGGACGGCCACCCGACCGCAGTTCCCCGCGAGCACGCCGGCGGAGGCTCCGTTTCCACTGGTCAGACCCCGTGAGCACGGTGTGTCGCGATGGCAGCACAAAACATTCACGGGCCCTGAGCAGCGCAAGCGGAACTGTTCTAACGGGTCCTGGTGTGGATGTGGTGGGCCCTGGCGAAGGTCTCCCGGTGCTGGGTCGCGCAGGCCGCCCAGGTGAACTCCTTCGCCCGGCGCTGGGCCGCCGCGGCGAGCGCGGCACGGCGGGCCGGGTCGTCCAGCAGTTCGGTCAGGCCGTTGGCGATCTCGCCCGCCCCCACCCCGCAGTAGGCGACGGCGTCGCCGCCGACCTCCGGGAGGCTCAGCCGCCGCGTGGTGAGCACCGCGGCGCCGCAGGCCATCGCCTCCAGCACGGGTAAGCCGAAGCCCTCGCCGATGCTCGGGTAGGCGACCAGGTGCGCGCCGCCGAGGAACCCGGCCAGCTGGTCGAACGGCAGGTAGCCGGCCCGGATCACCCGGATCCGGTGCGGCACGGCCTCCAGCGCCCGTTCCACGCGGGTGTCCCAGCCCGGCTGGCCGGCCAGCACCAGCGCGGGCGAGTCGGTGCGGCCCTGGCAGGCGATCGTGAAGCCGCGGATCAGCGCGGGCACGTTCTTGCGCGGCTCCAGCGCGCCGAGGAAGGCGACGTAGGGCTGGTCGTGCAGGCTCAGCCGGTCGCGCACCTCCTGGATCTCCTCCGGGGTCGGCGGGTGGAACCGGTCCGGGTCGACGCCGTGGTACATGACCGGCATCCGGGCGCGGTCGGCGCCGACGGAGCGGGCCAGCTCGGCCGCGGTCGCCTTGCTCGGCACGATGCACAGCGTCGCGCGGCGCAGCGCGGTGCGCGTCCACGCGCGGAAGAACCTGGCCTTGACCGGCGAGTGCACCGCGGGGTTGGTGAAGAACGTCGCATCGTGCAGCGTGACCACCGATGCGGCCGGGTTGGCCAGCGGGGTCGTGTAGTGCGGCGAGTGCAGCACGTCGATCCCGAGCCGGCGCACCAGCAGCGGCAGGGTCGTCTGCTCCCAGGTCAGGCGGGCCGTGCGGGTGGCGACGGCCTCGGTGGCGGGCACCACGTCGGTGCGCGGGGCGATGGCCGCGTACAGCTCCGCGTCGCGGGGCTGGCAGGCGACCGTGAGCCGGGCACCGTCCGCGTCCAGGGCAGCCAGCAGGGAGTCGACGTATCGGCCGACGCCGCCTCGATCCGCTGGTACTGCGGTGGCGTCGATGAGGATGTGCGGCTCGCCTCTGTGCACCAGAGCAGATTACGGTGCGGATGGGTGAACCTGCGTCGAGTCGGCGAAAATGTGTTCTGTCCTGCTATGCCCGGTGAAGGTCCTAGCCGGCGCCGCCGGGATCCCCGGATCGGGTGACGATGTCGAGGTGCTGACGCCAGACCTGTCGCGCCGCTTGTGACCAGGTGAAATCCGCGACCCGCCGAGAACCCGCGGCGATCAGCCCGGCCCGGTGCCCGGGGTCGTCGACGACCGCGCGCAGTGCGGCGGCGAGCGCGGCCGGGTCGGCCCGCGGCACCGTCACGCCCGCCCCGCCCGCGACCTCCACGAGCGCAGGTGCGTCGGAGTGCACGATCGGCACGCCGAGCGCCATCGCCTCGACGAGCGGGAGGCCGAAGCCTTCCGCGAGGCTCGGCGCTGCCAGCGCCGTCGCGTTCCGCAGCAGCGCCGCGAGTTCGGCGTCGGACACCGACTCCAAGACCCGCACGTCCTCCGCGCCGCAGTCGGCGGCGATCCGCAGCACGTCGACATCGCCCCAGCCGCGACGGCCGACGATCAGCAGCGGCACATCCGGGGCCGCGGGCTCGGCCATCGCCCGCACCAGGTGTTCGTAGCCCTTGCGCGGCTCGATGGTGCCTATCGCCAGCACGTACCGCTCGGGCAGCGCCAGCCGTGCGGCGATGGCCGGGTCGGGTTCGGCCAGCAACGACGGCGTGACGCCTTCGCCGATGACCTCCAGCCTCGCGCTGACCTGGACGCGCTTCGCGAGGTCCGCCGCCACGACGGCGGTCGGCACTACCAGCGCGTCGGCGTGCCGCGCGGCCCGGGCGATCGCCCGCCGGTGCCAGGAAACACCGCGCGGCGTCAGGGTTTCCGGATGCGTCCACGGAACCGTGTCGTGCACCGTCACCACCAGGCCCCGCCCGCGCCTCGCGGGCGGCGCGAGCGGTGTCATGGCGTGCACCGAGTCACCGCCCGGCCAGAACGGGATGCCGCGTTCCCAGGCCGCGATCAGCGCGCGACGCGGCAGCGGCAGCACCCGAGGCCCGAGCACGCCGGGAACCCGTGCGGCCTCGGGATCACCGCCGCGGCTGATCACGCTGCTCAGCTCCCACCCGCTCGGCGCGGTTTCGGCCATCGCGCGCAGCAGTTCCCGCGTGTAGCGGCCGGTTCCGCCGGGAACCGGCGCGAGCAGCTGCTCGGCGATCGTGACTAGCTCGGGCACCCGCCCAGCTTCCCACGCCACCTCACCGCCGTAGTCCCATCGCGGACGGGGCGCAATTTCGCGAGAAATCGCACCGGTCCGGGGCGACGAGACCCGCTACGTCCCGTAGCTTCCGTGCACCACTCCGTGAGCGTCGGACGGTTTCGCGAGAACTCGACCATCGCGAGATTGCGCCACCAACGGCGGGTGTCGGGTCGCTGGTGCGTAACGTCTTCGGGCGTGACAGCGTCGGAGCGGGTGCGCAGCACCGTTGTCGTGGTGACCTGGCGGGGGCGGGACCACATCGAGGCGTGCCTGGACGCGCTGGCGACCCAGGATCGTCCACATCGGACACTGGTGGTCGACAACGCCTCCGCAGACGGCACGGCCGACCTGATCGCCGCCCACCCGTCGGCGCCGGAGGTGCTGCGGCTACGCCGCAACACCGGCTACGCCGGTGGGATCGCCGCTGCGCTCGACCGAATCCACACTCCTTACGTCGCGTGGCTCAACGACGACGCTGCGCCAGCCTCCGGCTGGCTCGCGGCGCTCGAAGCCGCGCTCGACGCGGACGGCTCCGCAGCCGCTGCGTCCTCCGTGCTCCGCACGCCGGACGGCCGGGTGCAGTCCGCCGGCGTGCGCCTCACGGCCGACGGCCACGGCGCTGACGCGCCTGATGCCTCCGGCGGCGTGTTCGGCTTCTGCGGCGGGGCGGCGCTGCTGCGCACCTCGCACCTCCGTTCCGTCGGCGGTGTTCCGGCTCACTTCTTCTGCTATTACGAGGACACCGACACGGCGTGGCGGCTGCGCCTCGCGGGGCACCGGATCGTCCCGGCGGCCGACGCCACCGCTTCGCACCTGCACGGTGCGACGACGCTGCCGGGTTCGGCGCTGTTCCACCGCTGGAACGAGCGGAACCGCCTGCTCACCCTGCTTCGCTGCGCTCCCGCTTCGGTCACGGCACGGGAGCTCGCCCGGTTCGCGGCGATCACCCTCGCCCTGCCGTTGCGCCGGGCGACCGGGGCTCGTTCCGTTCCCGACGCGGCGAACTTCCGCGTCGCCTTGCGGCTCCGCGTGCTGGCCGAGGTCGCGGCCGGTCTACCGGCGGCGCTCCGCGCCCGGCGACAGATCGGCCGTACGGCGCGGGTTCCGCGGCGCGAGGTCTGGAACACCTGGGCAGGAGCCTGAACCCGGCACCGTCGAGCGAACGGCCCGTTCACCTCGCTAGACGGAGTCAACAGGCCGTTCACACCACCCAACACACCGACCCGCGCCGACACGCTCCGGCGTGTCCTAGTCCCACCACAGCTCTGATCCAAACCGTCCTGCGAGCGCCGCGTGCGAGGCGAACGGTCCGTTCACCTCGCGAGGCGGGTTCGCTCCGCCCCGGGCGGCCAGGTGTCGGGATGGCCGCGTTTTCGCGAACACCCCGCAGGCTGCGCCGGGGGATGGTGCACGCTTTAGGGCGTGGCTGAATTGTCCGACAGCACCCTGCCCGTCGTGTCGGTGATCGTGGTCAACTACCGCGGCGCGGACGACACCATCACCTGCCTGCGCGCGCTCCGCGACGAGCTCGACTACCCGGCCGACCGGCTGGAGGTGATCTGCGTCGACAACGCCTCCGGCGACGGCAGCGCCGAGCGGATCCGCGCCGCCGCTCCGGAGGCGCGGCTGATCGAGTCGGACACCAACCTCGGTTTCGCCGGCGGGTGCAACCTCGCCGCCCGCAACGCCACCGGCCAGGTGCTGGCCTTCCTCAACAACGACGCCAAACCGGATCGCGCCTGGGTGCGCGCGGCCGTCGCGGTGCTGCGGTCGGAGCCGACGGTGGGCGCGGTCGCCAGCAAGGTCCTGGACTGGGAGGGCCGCCACATCGACTTCGTCGACGGCGGGCTGACCTGGTTCGGGATGGGCTACAAGCGCCACGCGGGCGAGGTCGACGACGGCTCGCACGACGCGGCCCGGGACGTGCTGTTCGGCACCGGTTCGGCGCTGTTCGTGCGAGCCGAGCTGTTCGCCGCGCTCGACGGCTTCGACGAGCGCTTCTTCATGTTCTACGAGGACGTCGACCTCGGCTGGCGGCTGAACCTGCGCGGCTGGCGGGTCCGCTACGAACCGGGTTCGCTGACGTTCCACCGCCACCACGCCTCGATGGCCGAGGTCTCCTCGGCCCGCGAGCACTACCTGCTGGAGCGCAACGCGCTCGCCGCGCTGTACAAGAACGTCTCCGACGAGACGCTGGCGAAGGCGCTGCCCGCCGCGATGGCGCTGGCCGTGCGTCGGGCCACCGCGCGCGGCGAGATCGACCCGACCCAGTTGGAGATCACCCGGCGCGGCGACAGCGAGGACGACAGCCCGGTCCCGATCGACCGGTCGGCGCTGGCCGGGATGCTGGCGATCGACCAGTTCGTCGAGCTGCTGCCGTCGCTGAAGGAGTCCCGCGAGGAGGAGCAGCGGGCGCGGGTGCGCACCGACGCCGACCTGGTGCCGTTGATGCGCAAGGCCATGGAGCCCGCCTACCCGCTGCCGCGCTACCTCGCCGCGCACGACGCGCTGGTCGAGGCGTTCGGGCTGGACGAGCTCTTCGGCCGGCCCCGGAAGGTCGTGGTGATCACCGGCGACGCGGTCACCGAGCGGATGGCCGGCCCGGCGATCCGCGCGTGGCACATGGCCGAGGTGCTCTCCGCGGAGCACGAGGTGCGGCTGGTCAGCGTCAACGCGCTCGTCAGCCCGCCGGAGTCCCGCTTCGCCGTGGTCGCGGCGAAACCGCGCGAACTCGGCGCCCACGTCGACTGGGCGGACGTCGTGGTGCTGCAGGGCCACGTGCTGGAGATGGTGCCGGCGCTCAAGAACGTCGAGTCCACCAAGATCGTGGTCTGCGACGTCTACGACCCGATGCACCTGGAACTGCTGGAGCAGGGCCGCGACACCGACGACGAGCGCCGCGCGAAGGACCTGGCCGGGGTCACCAAGGTGCTCAACACCCAGCTGCAGCGCGGCGACTTCTTCCTCTGCGCCTCGGAACGGCAGCGGCACTTCTGGCTGGGCCACCTCGCATCGCTGGGCAGGTTGACCCCCGGCCTGTACGACAACGACCCGACCGTCCGGTCGCTGCTGTCGGTCGTGCCGTTCGGCCTGCCGTCGGTGGCGCCGCGCCGCACCGGCCCGGCGATCAAGGGCAACCGGTCCGGCATCGCCGCCGAGGACAAGGTCGTGCTGTGGGCGGGCGGCGTCTACAGCTGGTTCGACCCGCTGACGCTGCTGCACGCGGTGCACCGGCTTTCCCACCAGCACAACGACGTCCGGCTGTTCTTCCTCGGCATGAAGCACCCGAACCCGGACGTGCCGGAGATGGGCATGGCCGGGCAGACCCGCGGCCTGGCCCGCCGGCTCGGGCTGACCGACAAGTTCGTGTTCTTCAACGAGACGTGGGTGCCCTACGGCGAGCGGCAGAACTACCTGCTCGACGCGGATTGCGGCGTCACCACGCACTTCGAGCACGTGGAGACGACGTTCGCGTTCCGCACCCGCGTGCTGGACTACCTGTGGTCCGGGCTGCCTGTGGTGACCACCGACGGCGACTCGTTCGCCGACCTGGTGCGCGAGGAGGGCATCGGCGTCGTGGTCCCGGCCGAAGATCCGGACGCGCTGGCCGAGGCGCTGGAGAAGGTGCTCTACGACGAGGAGTTCGCCGCCGAGTGCCGCCGCCGCATCGCCCCGGTCCGCGAGCGGTTCACCTGGGAATCCGTGCTGGCGCCGCTGACCGAGTTCTGCCGCGACCCGCGCCCGGCCGCCGACCGGCTGAAGGCGAGCGCGCCGCTCGTGCGCAGCCCGCAGCTGAACCGCGTCGAGACGGCGCGCCGCGACATCGCGCTGCTGCGCGAGTACCTCGACGCGGGCGGCCCGCTGGAGGTCGCGAAGCGGGCGACCGGGCGGCTCCGGCGGATCGCCGGCGAGCGGTTCCGTGGGCGCTGACCTGCGCGTCCTGCTGGACGGCACGCCGCTGCTCGGCCGGCGCACCGGAATCGGGCGCTACACCGCGTCCCTGGTCGGCGAGCTCGCGGCCCTGGTGGACGTCCGGCTGATCGGGTTCACCACCCGCGGCTGGCGTGAGCTGCGTTCGCTGGCACCGAACGGAACGCGCGCGGTGGGGCCGCCGATTCCGGCGCGGGTGCTGCGGAAGCTCTGGCAGCGCGGCGCTTTCCCGCCCGTCGAACTGCTCGCCGGGTCGGCGCAGGTGGTGCACGGCACGAACTTCGTGCTTCCGCCGTCGATCCGGGCGGGCGGCGTGGTGACGGTGCACGACCTGGCGTTCCTGGACGATCCGTTGCTGGCCGAACCCGACTTGCCCGATCTGGTGCGGAGTTCCGCGCGGCGGGCGCGGGTGGTATGCACGCCGACGACCGCGGTGGCCGACGCCGTCAGCGCCCGGCTCGACGTGCCTCGGGAGAAGGTCCTGGTGACTCCGCTCGGCGTCGACCCCGAGTGGTTCTCCGCGGCACCCATGGATTCCGAGCTGGAAGTCCACTATGGACTTCCGTCGGAGTACCTGCTGTTCGTCGGCGCCGAAGGTCCCCGCAAGGGGCTTCCGACGCTGCTCGAAGCCCACGGCCCCGACCTGCCCCCGCTGGTCATCGCAGGTCCCGGCGAGCCGGGCAGCCGGGGCGGCGTGATCCGCACCGGCTACCTCCCCGACGAGCACCTGCGCCGCCTGGTCGCCGGCGCCGCCGCGCTCGTATTGCCTTCGCGCGACGAGGGATTCGGCCTACCAGCGCTGGAAGCCATGGCCTGCGGAACGCCGGTGGTGTGCTCGGACATCCCGGCCCTCCGCGAAGTCACGGCAGACCAAGCGATCCTCGCGCCCCACGGCGACCCGGCGGCCCTCAACGAAGCCCTGCACCAAGCCCTGACCAACCCGCCGAACGCGGAAAACGCCCGCACCCGGGCCAAAACCTTCACCTGGCGGGCCTGCGCGGAAACCACGATCACGGCATACCAACGCGCAACGACCTGAACACACCCCAGACATGAGTCAGGCCAGGCTCCCAGTCATGCCCCGGGCCACCTGGCCTTCCTTCCGTCACCCCACGGGATCAGGCACCGCCATCATGCCCGCCGCGAAGGCGGCCGAACTCCCAATTTTGCCTGAAAATAGGGAAAATCACCGCATCAGGCGATCACCAGGGGTCCCCGTATCGCTCGAAAGAGAATTCGACCCGCCCGTTACCGTGATCCCTCGTGCCTGTTGCATACGGCGATGAGTCCTTCCGGGAACACCTGAAGCACGGCTTCTACGTTCTTGCCAGCGCAGTCTTTGAGATTCCAACTCTCGAAGACGCGCGTGAGACTTTGCTAGCACTCCGCGGAAAGCGGCGAAAGTTGCACTGGCACGGGATGGATGCCGATGAGCAACGGCGAGTGGTCAAGCAACTGGCCGATCTCGATGGCCTGCACGTTGTTGTCATAGGCTCGCCAGTGCCCTTGCAGAGACAGGAACGGGCACGCGCAAAGTGTCTGACTCAGCTGATCATCGAGTTGCACGGGCTCGATGTCGATACGCTGGTGCTTGAGGCACGGTCTCCCGATCTCAACCAACGCGATGTGCAAACCGCAGCCGGGGTCCGTCAGACCTGGCTCCCTCGCGGTGCCCAATTCCGCATTGATCACTGCCCAGGCCCTGGCCAGCCCCTGCTGTGGGCCGCCGACGTCGTCGCAGGCGTATGCAGGGCCGCATATCTCGGCGATGATGAATATCGAGAGATGCTGGCCGACCGGGTATATGACATCGAGATCGACACCAATTGCTGACCCCTAGATAGGCGTCAGGCCAGGCTCCCGGTAATGCCCCGGGCCACCTGGCCTTCCTTCCGTCTCCCCGCGGGATCAGGCAGTGCCCATTATGCACGTCGTCCCGATTCCACACCAGCCGTTATGCCCCTGGCACGGCCTTTCGCGGTCGGCTTCACCGGGTCAGGCGACTTCGTCACCTTCCCCGGAGGGCTTCGCCGTCCGCTTCGAAGGCCGCCGCCAGGGCTTCTCGCCAGGGGCGCATCGGGGTCAGGCCCGCTTCGCGCCAGGCCGCGTCGGACAGGACCGAGTAGGCCGGCCGGGGCGCCGGGAGCGGGTAGTCCGCCGTCGTGCACGGGTTCACCCGGTTCTCGTCCGCGCCCAGTTCCGCGAAGATCGCCCGGGCGAACTCGAACCAGCTCGCCTGGCCCGAATTGGTGCAGTGCAACACCTTCTGCTTCGGGTCACGGCGCTCGGCGACCTGCCCGGCCAGTTCCAGCAGGCCGTGCGCCAGGTCCGCTGCCCAGGTCGGCGAGCCGATCTGATCGTCCACAACGGACAGCGAGTCCCGCTCGCCGGACAGGCGGATCATCGTCTTCACGAAGTTCCCGCCGCGCGCGCCGTACACCCACGCCGTGCGCACCACCCAGGCCCGCGCGCCGGATTCCAGCACCGCCTGCTCGCCTTCGAGCTTCGTGCGCCCGTACACCGAGCGCGGCCCGGTCGGGTCCGCCGGCTCGTACGGCCGGGTCCCGTCGCCCGGGAACACGTAATCCGTCGACACGTGCAGCAGCGGCAGGCCGCTGGTCCGGCAGGCCTTCGCCAGGTCGGCGGCGCCTTCGGCGTTGATCCGGGCCGCGCGATCCGGGTCGGACTCCGCCGCGTCGACTCCCGTGTAGGCCGCGGCGTTGATCACCACTGGTTCCAGCTCGGCGTCCTTCGCCGCCTCCGCGAACGAACCCACCGCGTCGGCGATCTCCTCGGCGTCGGTGATGTCCAGCTCCTTGGAGCCGGGCGCGTGCACCAGCGCGCCGGACCGCGCGGCGAGGATGCGGGCCAGCTCCGAGCCGAGCTGGCCGTGGCCGCCCGGGACCAGCACGGCGAGGCGGCTCACTTCGCCGCCTCCGCGCGGGCCTTCAGCGGCTCCCACCAGTCGCGGTTCTCCTGGTACCAGCGGACCGTCTCGCGCAGCCCGGTCTCGAAGTCGACCTGCGGCCGGTACCCCAGTTCCTGGACGATCTTGCCGTGGTCCACCGAGTAGCGGCGGTCGTGGCCCTTGCGGTCCGCCACCGGCCGCACCATCGACCAGTCCACGCCGAGCTCGGCGAGCAGCCGCTCGGTCAGCTCCTTGTTGGTCAGCTCGGTGCCGCCGCCGATGTTGTAGATCTCGCCCGGCCGCCCGGATTCGGCCACCAGCTGGATTCCCCGGCAGTGGTCGCCGACGTGCAGCCAGTCGCGCACGTTGAGCCCGTCGCCGTAGAGCGGCACCTGGGCGCCGTCCATCAGGTTCGTGATGAACAGCGGCAGCACCTTCTCCGGGAACTGGTAGGGCCCGTAGTTGTTGGAGCAGCGGGTGATGCACACCGGCAGGCCGTGCGTGCGGTGGTAGGCGCGGGCCAGCAGGTCCGAGCCCGCCTTCGCCGCCGAGTACGGCGAATTCGGCTCCAGCGCGTGGCCCTCGGGCCAGGAGCCTTCGTCGATGGAGCCGTAGACCTCGTCGGTGGACACGTGCACGAACTTGCCGACCCCGGCGTCGAGCGCGGCCTGCAGCAGCACGTTCGTGCCGACGACGTTGGTGAGCACGAAGGCGTCCGAGCCGGTGATCGACCGGTCCACGTGGGTTTCGGCGGCGAAGTGCACGACCACGTCCACGTCGGTGATCAGGCCACCGACCAGCTCGCGGTCGCAGATGTCGCCGCGGACGAACTTCAGCCGCGGGTTGTCCGCGACCGGCGCCAGGTTCGCCTCGTTGCCCGCGTACGTGAGTTTGTCGAGCACGATCACGTCGGCATCGGAGAACGCGGGATACGCGCCGCTGAGGAGCTGCCGAACGTAGTGCGAGCCGATGAAGCCGGCCCCACCGGTGACCAGAATCCGCATTGCGCCCTTCCTCGCCGGGATTACCGCGGCCCGCAGCGGGCCCGCGTCCGCAGTCTGGCATGACACGGCGAGCTACGAGGCAGGTTCCCGCGTTACTCAGCGTCACAAAGGCGCCTAACTCTTATGAGTGATGTCACCCCTGTTACTGGGACCTGCCCACCCGCCCCAGGTTCACCGCTAGCCTGCAACCGGAACACGAGCAAAATCACTTCGCCAACATGTAACGCTCGCCGACAGGCCAAGGAGGATTCGGCGTGGAGGACCGGCCGAGGTGGCCAGGTGGCCCGCAGGGCCAGCCCGGTAGATCCGTGCCGCCCCGCGGCCCCGGTGGACAGGGCCGGCCAGCGTCCGGCGGCACCCCGTCGGGCGGGCGGCGCGGTGGCGCTGCCCCGCCGCCCGGCGGCCCCGGCCGCAGGCCAGCGCAGAGTGACGCCCGGCGCCGCTCAGCCCCCCGTTCGGGTAACGAGGAGGTCCCCCCGGAAGGCGACGTTTGGCAGCGGCGGCGCAACCACCGGGGCGCGCGGAACTTCGGCCGGGTGCTGTTCGCGCTGCTGTCCGTGCTGGTGCTGAGCACCACCGGGTTCGGCTGGGCCATGTTCCGGCCCGGGGCCGGCGGCACCTCCACCGCCGACGTCATCGGCAAGGGCTTGAGCGCCCCGGACGGCGCCACCGACATCCTGCTGATCGGCAACGACAGCCGCAACGACGCCTTCGGCAATCCGCTGCCCGACAACGTGCTTCGCGAGCTGCGCACCAGCTACGACGGCGGTGACCTCACCGACGCGATGATCCTGGTCCGCATCCCCAACGGCGGGCAGAGCGCCAGCGCGATCTCCTTCCCCCGCGACACCCTCGTCGACGTCGGTCTCGGAGAGGGCAAGACCAAGCTCACCGAGACGATGAACCGCGGCAAGCACGCCGAGATGGCGAAGCTGAAGAAGGACGGCGTCACCGACCCGAAGGAGCTGGAGGAGAAGTCCCGGCTGGCCGGCAAGCAGCTGCTGCTGAAGACCATCGAGGACGTCACCGGCGTCAGCATCGACCACTACGCCGAGGTCAACCTGCTCGGCTTCTACGACGTCACCAACGCCATCGGCGGCGTCGAGGTCTGCCTGCTCGAGGACACCAAGGACAAGGACTCCGGCGCGGACTTCCACGCGGGCAGGCAGACGATCCAGGGCGCCGACGCGCTGGCCTTCGTCCGCCAGCGGAAGGGCCTGATCAACGAGCTCGACCGCGGCAGGCGCCAGCAGGTCTTCGTGTCCGCGCTCGCCCGCAAGGTCATGTCCACCGGCACGCTGACCAACCCGGCGAAGCTGACCGAACTGGTCAACGCCGTCCAGAAGTCGGTCATCCTCGACCCCGCGCTGGCCAACGACGTGCTCGGCTTCGCCCAGCAGATGCAGGGCATCGCCGGCGGGAACGTGCAGTTCTTCACCGCCCCGGTGCACCTCGTCGGCTCGTCCGGCGCGGAGGACGTCACGATCAAGATCCCCGAGGTCCGGCAGTTCGCCGCGGATCTGCTGCTGTCGCCGACCGAACGGCAGCAGAAGCAGGTCGCGATGCAGGCCCGGGCCGCGACCTCGGTCAGCGTCTACAACGCCTCCGGGGCCAGCGGGTTGGCCGCGCGGGTGCTCGAAGAGATCTCCGGGCAGGGCTTCAAGGCCGGCGGCAGCTCCAACTCCGACACCATGGACCGCTCGGTCATCTACTACGCGACCGGCGAGGAGGCCGCCGCGAAGCAGGTGTCGGACGCCCTCGGCGGCGTGCCGACGGAGGTGCGCTCCAGCGTCGAGGCCGGCAGCGTCGAGGTCTACCTGGGCAAGGACTACAAGGGCCCGGGCACGCAGAACTTCGCTCCTGCCCAGACCGTCCAGCTCGACAGGCTGAGCCAAGCCGGTCCGCTCCTGGCCCAGCCGGCGACCGACGACGTGCCCGCGATCACCGCGGACGACGTGCCCTGCATTCGATGACCGGCGTCACGCCGGCGGGGTGAGCGCGTCTCACCTCCGAGGTTAATCGCCGGGCTGCCCCTCACGGGTTCCCCTGGCGGTTAACCTTGGTCGTCGGCACGCAACGGTTGGGGGAACGACGTGGGCGAACCGGAACGGGAACCGGAGGCGGCGGAGTCGGTCGGCCCGCAGCGGGCCGGGATCCGCATCGCCGGCCGCAGCCTCCTCGCGCTGGTCTCGGCCGTCGTGCTCGCCCTCACCGCCATCGGCTGGATCGTGGTGGATCGGCTCAGCGACGTCAGCTCCGCCAAGGTGCTCGCGGATGCGCCGCCGGGGCCACCCGCCGACGACGGTGCGACGGACGTGCTGCTGGTCGGTAGCGACAGCCGCACCGACGCACAGGGCAATCCGCTCCCGGAAAGCGTGCTGAAGCAGCTGCGCACCGAGGCCGTCGGCGGCCTGAACACCGACAGCCTCGTGGTGATCCGGATCCCGCACAACACCGCGCAGCCGACCGCGGTTTCCATCCCGCGCGACACCTACACCGACGTGCCGGGCGGCCGGCCGGAGAAGATCAACGCCGTCTACGGGCTGACGAAGAGCGCCACCGCGGAGAAGCTGCGGGGCGACGGCATGCCGGAGTCGGAGATCGAGCACGCCGCACGGCTCGCCGGGCAGCGCGCGCTCGTGCAGACCGTGCAGGGCCTCACCGGGGTGCGCATCGACCACTACGCGGAGCTCAACCTGGTCGGGTTCTTCGAGCTCACCGAGGCCGTCGGCGGCGTCGACGTCTGCCTGCAGCAGGCCACCAGCGACAAGGACTCCGGCGCCGATTTCGCCGCCGGGCGGCACACCATCAGCGGCGGCGACGCGCTGGCGTTCGTCCGGCAGCGGCACGGCCTGCCGCGCGGCGACCTGGACCGCATCGTGCGCCAGCAGGTGTTCATGGCCGGGCTGGCGAACAAGGTGCTGTCCACCGGCACCCTCACCGACCCGGGGATGATCAACGACCTGGTGCAGGCGACCCGCCGCGCGGTGGTGCTCGACGAGGGCTGGGACCCGCTGGGTTTCGTGCAGCAGATGCAGGAACTGGCCGCCGGGCGGGTCACGTTCGTGACGCTGCCGGTGTCCGACTCGGGCGCCCGCGACGACCGCGGGCAGTACATCATCAACGTGGATCCGGCGGCGGCGCAGGGCTTCTTCGAGAGGCTGACCAACCTGGACCCGCCGCGCCTGGCCCCGGCGGCCCGGCTGCGCCTGGACGGCACCGCGCACGCCCAGCAGCCGATCACCTCCGACGGCGGGATCCCCTGCGTCAACTGACCTCGGGCCGCTTCGAACGCGGCGCGTGGTGGCGATTTCGCGCGAAATCAGCCGTTGCGAGCAGCCCGGACCCGCGCCTGGAGCGGCGGGACTGGTCGTTCTGACAGATGGCGGCGGCGGGCTCCGCCGGGAAGCTGGTGGCGACATCGCTTCCCGGAAAGGTCGAGCACCGGCATCATGACGAATTCCCCTGTCCCCGAAGAGGAAACCACCACCCGACCGGCACGGCGGAGCCGCCGCGCGCTGCTCGGCATCGCCACCGCCGGAGCCGCGGTGGGCGCCGTCGGCACCGTGACCGGCTCGGCGCTGCCCGCCTACCTCGCCGGGCCCGCCACCCGGCCCGCTCCCGCCGCCGCGCCCAGCGGGCGGTTCGCCGGCAAGGCCGTGCTGATCACCGGCGGGACCTCCGGCATCGGGCGGGCGACCGCGCTGGCCTTCGCCGCCGAGGGCGCCCGGGTGTCGTTCTGCGGCCGGCGCACCGAGCTGGGCAGGCAGGTCGAGGCGGAGATCCGCGCGGCCGGGGGCAAGGCCGTCTACCTGCCCGCCGACGTGCGGATTCCCGAGCAGCTGCAGCACTTCGTCGACGAGACCGCGCGCCGCTTCGGCGGGCTGGACATCGCCTTCAACAACGCCGGCATCACGAAAACCGCGCCGCTACACGAGATGCGTCCGGAGGACTTCCACGACGTGCACCTGACCAACGAGCGCGGCGTCTTCCTGTCGATCAAGTACGAGGTGCCGCACCTGCTCGCCCGCGGCGGCGGCGTGATCATCTGCACCTCGTCCGGGTCGACGCGGCCGGGCGGAACCGCTTACACCGCGAGCAAACGCGCGATCGAGGGCATCGTGCAGGCCGCGTCGCTGGACTACGGCACGCGGGGGATCCGGGTCAACGCGATCCTGCCCGGCACCACGGACACCGCGTTCGTCCGGCCGCCGGGCATCCCGGACGCTGTGTGGCCCGCGTTTCGGGACGCGTGGGGGCCGCTCAACGTCAGTGCCCTGGAGCGGATGGCCGCGCCGGAGGAGATCGCGCGGGCGGTGCTGGCGATGGCCGGCGACGACTTCGGCTACATGACGGGCTCGTCCGTCGAGGTCGGCGGTGGGCCGAGCCGGGGCGGCAAGATGCGGATGCCGCCCGGCATTCCGTCTTGACCGCTCCCCGCGGCTCCTAAGCTGGTGGCGTGATCGGCCGGGACGAGGAACTGCGCGTGGTGGGCGGCATCGCGGCCGGAGGCGCGCTGGTGATCCGCGGCGAAGCCGGCATCGGCAAGAGCTCGCTGCTGGCCGAGGTCGTGGCCGGCGCGCCGGGCCGGGTGCTCCGCGCGAACGGGGTGGAATCCGAGGTCGAGATCGCGTTCAGCGGGCTGCACCAGCTCCTCCTCCCGGTACTGGACGAGATCGGCGGGCTACCCGAGCCGCAGGCGGATGCGCTGCGCCGGGCCCTGGGCACGAAATCCGGTGAGACGACGGATCGGCTGGTCTGCGCAGGAGTGCTGGGGCTGCTGAACCGGCTCGCCGAGCGGGCTCCGGTGCTGGTCGTCGTGGACGACGCGCATGACGTCGATCGCGCCTCGATGACCGCGCTGCTGTTCGCCGCGCGACGGCTGGCGGACCGGCAGATCGGCATGCTCTTCGCGGTGCGCGATCCCGCTCCGCGCGCGGTGGACAGCGCCGGGCTCGCCGAGCTGCGGCTTTCCGGACTGGACGGCGAAAGCGCGGCGCGGCTGCTCGATGCGCTCGGCACGCCCGTCGACGGCCCGACCCGCGACCGGCTCGTCGCCGCCACCGCCGGGAACCCGCTCGCGCTGACCACGCTGGGGCGCAGCGCGGACCGGGACCGGCTGGCGCTCGACGGAAGCGTGCCGGTCGACGCGGCGCTGCGAGCCGCGTTCACCGCCCAGCTCCAAGCGCTCCCGGCGGAGACGCAAGCGGCCCTGCTGATCGCCGCGGCCGACGACACCGGGCGCCTCGACCTGGTCGAGAGCCTCGGCGGCCCGCTCGATCCGGCGGAACGGGCCGGGCTCATCGAGGTCTCCGGCGGCCGCCTGCGCTTCGCGCATCCGCTGGCCCGCGCGACGACCTACTCAGCTGCGACCAGCGGCGAGATCGGCCGGGCGCACCGGCGGATCGCCGCCGCCCTGGCCGCCACCGATCCGCCTCGCGCCCGCTGGCACCGCTGCCTGGCGACGGCCGGGCCGGACGAACCGCTCGCCGCCGAGCTCGAAACCGACGCGCACGACGCGGAGGCGCGCGGCGGTCTTGCCGCGACCGCTTCGGTTCTGCTGCACGCAGCGCGGTTGAGTCCGACCAGGGCCGATCGGGAGCGCCGGACCGCGGCGGCGGCGCACGTCGCCTGGAAGTCCGGTCACATCGGGCTGGCACGCACGCTGCTGTCGCGGATCAGCGAGAACACTCCGACTCAGGTGCGCACCCGCGGCCTCGTCGAGCTCTACAGCAGCGATCAGGTCACCGCGCTGCACTTCCTGCGCCGCCACGCGCGGGCGGCCCAACTGCCGGACCAGGCCGGGGAGCTGTTCTTCCTGGCCGCCGATGCGGCGCTGCACGCCGACCGGCTCGGCGACGCCCGCCGACTGGCCCGGCAGGTTGCCGACCTGCCCGGGTTCCGGGACTACGGCCGGTGGCTCGCGGATGTACTGGAGCTGCGGGTCGTCGACGCCGAGCCGTGGGAGGTGTTCGATGCCGCGCCCGAGCCGGTCCGCCGTTCGGGCGCGCACCGCTGGCTGCTGCCGATGTTGCTCAACCGGTTCGGCCGGGATCCTTGGGCGGCCAGGGAATTCGGGCTTGCCGCCCACGAGCAACTGCGCACCACGGGGATGCTGGCCATCTCGGCGATCGCGCTGCCGTGGCTGGTGGAGCTGGAGTGCCGGCTCGGGTTGTGGGCGGACGCGGCGGAGCACGCCGAAGAGGGCCTCCACCTGGCCCGCGACACCGGCCAGCGGCCGCGCGAGGCCGATTTCCTGTCCCAGCTCGCACTGCTAGCAGCGTGGCGCGGTGATACCTCGGGCTGCCGACGGCACGCACAACTCGCCCTGGAGCGCGCCATTCCGGTGCACAACAACCTCGCCGCCGCGCAGGCGACCTGGTCGTTGGCGGTGTCGGAGCTGGCATCCGGCGATGTCGAGCAGGCGAGCGACCGTTTGGCCGCGCTGTCCGCGCCGGGCCTGCCGCAGGCCCACGAGCACATCGCCCGGCTGGCCGCCGCCGACGCCGTCGAAGCTCATGTCCGGGCGGGACGCGTGGAGCGGATCGTCGAGACCTCGATCGATCCGGCGAATCCGCCGTGGTTGCAAGCGGTTCTGCACCGCTGCCTGGCGCTTGCCGACGATTCGGAGAAGCACTACCTACTGTCCACATCGGACATCGATGACTTCCCGTTCGAGCGGGCCCGCGGCTCGCTCCTGCACGGCCAGTGGTTGCGTCGCGAACGGCGGCCCGCGGAAGCCAGCGCCGAGCTGCGGGTCGGCATCGACCTGTTCGAGAGCCTGGAAGCGCGGCAATGGGCGGAGCGGGCCCGCGGCGAGCTGCGGGCGTGCGGCGGGTCCGCGCCTCGCGGCGACGTCGCCGCGCTGACCGCGCAGGAACGCGAAGTCGCCGCGCTCGCCGCCCGGGGGCTGAGCAACCGCGAGATCGCCGCGCGGTTGTTCATCAGCCACCGAACCGTCGGATACCACCTGCACAAGGTGTTCCCGAAGCTCGGCATCGCCGGCCGGGGACAGCTGCGCGGCTTCGACCTCGAACCGTGACGACTCAGCTCGCACCGCCGCGGGTGCCCGCCCTCTGCTGAGCTACTGGGCGAGGCCAGTCCCCGAAGCCGCGTAATTGGTCATGCACAAATCGGGGACCGCAATTCCCGCAGGGGGCCGCCACCCGCACCGCCACGCAAAACGAGTGCAGCCACCCCTTAGGCTCGCGGCATGAGCGTTACCCAGGCACTGCTCGGTCCGCTGCTGGCCGGCGGAGCGCCGAAACCGCTGATCACGCACTACGACGACGCCACCGGGGCGCGCATCGAGCTGTCCCGCGCGACCACCGCGAACTGGGCGGCGAAGACGGCGAACTGGCTGGTCGACGAGCTCGACCTGGAGCCGGGCGCGCCGGTGCTGGTGGCGCTGCCCGCGCACTGGCAGACCGTCGGGGTGCTGCTGGGCGCCTGGTGGTGCGGGGCGCACATCACCGACGACCCGCAGGGCGCCGAGGTGGCGTTCGTCCCGGCATCCGACCTGGACAGCGGCAAGGGCGCGCACACCATCGCCGCCGTTGGCCTGGACGCGCTCGGCGCGCCGGTTCGCGGCCTGCCGGGCGGCGTCGCCGACTACGTGTCGGACATCCGCGTGCACGGCGACGACTTCAGCCCGCTCTCGCCGGTCGGCGGCGACAACCCGGCGCTGCTGGACCTGTCGGTCGAGGACCTGCTGGCCGAGGCCCGGCGGCGCGCCGAGGCGCTGCACATCGGCCGCGACGACCGTGTTCTGTCCACATTGGAATGGCAGCTGCCGGGCGGGGTCGTGGACGGCTTGCTCACCGTGCTGTCCGCGCGGGCCTCCCTGGTGCACTGCACCAATCCCGACCCGCAGAAGCTGGAGCAGCGCCGCGCCGACGAGCGCATCACCGTCGACCTGACCTAGAGACGGGTTCCAAACTCGTTCTGCATTGCGGTGCCGGCAGCGGAACCTCAGACACCGCCTGGGCCCCGGGATCCCCGGCTTGTGCATGACCAACGGCGAAGGGCGCCTCCGGCCGAGATGGCCGGAGGCGCCCTTCGCCTTGATCAGGCCGCGGCCTTCTCGCGGCTGGCCGCCGACTTGCCGGTGAACAGGCCGGTGAGCGTGAAGCGCGGGCCGCTGAAGCCGAGCGCGAGGCTGGCCGCCGCGAGCACCAGCACGTACTCGAAGCCGCCGTCCGACAGGAAGAACCCGCCGCTGAGGTGCGCGGTGAACAGCGCACCCACCATGACCGCCGCGAGCAGGATGCCGGCGACCGGCATCAGCACGCCCAGGATCAGCCCCAGGCCGCCGAGCAGCTCGACCAGCGCGGTGAACCAGGCCGCGACCGCGGGCAGGCCCATCTTGCCGAACGAAGCGACGACGTTGTCAATTCCGTAGAGCACCCACTTCTGGTAGGCGTGCGCGAGGAACGTCGCGCCCACGACGAGGCGCGCGACCAAGATCGTCACGTCACGAAGGCTGTGCTGCATGGGGGAACCTTTCAAGGTCGGTATCTGGCGGCGTCACCAAGAATGTACATGAAGCTTCAAACAATCGTCCCCGTCGAGAAGATGCTCACACGCATCCCGCAGCGTGGAACCATTCCGCGACAACTCGCCAGAAAACTGGCAAACGACCAGTACCACCCCGTTTCTACCGACGGGTAACATCGGGGAATGCGCGACACCCAGGCCCTTTTCCACCCCGACGGCGAGCTGTTCGTCCCCAGCGAAGCGGCGGGCAACCCGTGGGGCGAGCTGACCGGCGGCGGCCCGATCGCGGGACTGCTCGCCCGCGCCGTCGAGCAGCACACCGACGACCCCGACCTGTTCGTCGCCCGGCTCACCGTCGACCTGATGCGGCCGGTGCCCCGCACCCCGCTCGCCACCTCCGTTCGTCCACTTCGGACCGGAAAGCGGCTGCACGTCGTCGAGGCGACCCTCACCGCGGGCGACAAGGACGTCGCGCACGCCACCGCCCAGCTGCTGCGCCATTCCGATGTGGACGGACCGGAACCCGATGAGGCGGCGCCCTTCCCCGGCCCGGACGGGATCGCCGGCGGCCACCTGCTGCCGCCGGAACTCGGCCTGCGCTGGGGCGTGCACGACGTGGTGCAGGTGCGGTGGATCGCGGACCAGAGCGCGAGCGGAACCAGCCGGGCGTGGATGCGGATGCCGCTACCGCTGCTGCCCGGCGAGCCGCTCAGCCCGCTCGGTCACGTCGCGGTGCTCGTCGACTGCATCAGCGCGGCCAGCCCGATCGGGCCGATCTTCGGGCCGTGGATCAACACCGACATCACGCTCTACCTGCACCGGCCGTTCGAAGGCGAATGGCTCGGCATGGAGATCCGGCGGGACGTGCAGCCCACCGGCATCGGCGTGGCCAGTGCCCGCCTGTACGACGAGCGCGGCCCGATCGGCAACGCCCACGAGGCGGTGATGGTCAACCAACTCGGCTGACCACCACGGCTCGCCCGCCCGGGTCGACGTTTCTCAGCGTTTGGGATGCTCTTTTCACCGCTTTTCTTATTGCGTCGTCCACTCCCTCTTTCG
>NZ_JBFAIN010000050.1:0-56805 GCF_040654735.1 Saccharopolyspora sp. NPDC050642
GGGTTGCGCATGTGGTAGAGCACGCCGCTGGCGAAGCAGATGTCGAAGCGCTCGTCGGTGTCGCGGAGGTACGGTGTGAAGTCGCCCAGCAGGAACCGGGCCCGGGGCATGCCGAGCAGTTCCTTGGCGATGAGGCATTTCAGGTAGGCGCGGCCCTGCGCTTCGACAGCGACGATGTCGGCGCCGGCAGCGTGGAGCTGGTAGGTGTGCCCACCTTCGAGCGGTCCGAGTTCGAGCACGCGGCTGCCCGCCACACCACCGAAGCACTCGATCGCCCACGTGACGCGGGCATCGTCGAACAGTGGAAGGGGGCCCGCCTGGACGTGCTGCAGCGGCGCGGGCAGCTGGGAAGACCACTCGCCGGCGAAGAGGTCGACGGCGTTCTGTGGTGAGGGCGCGCTGGTCACGTACTCGTCCAGGACGCGGCGGGGCAGTGGCAGCCGGTGGACACCACCCTGCAGCGCGACCATCGATCGACACGGGCACACGCGCCGCGGCATGTGCTGCAGCCCTCGGTGGCAGCCAAGGCCAACGACCCGGCAGTGGTCGCCGTAGAGGTCGAGGGTAAGAAGGCGTCGTTATCGCTGGAACAGGCCGCAGACCGACCGGCGCGACTCGACCGGGATACCGCGACGTTCTCCGATGTCCAGCCGGACACGGACCTGACCTACGAGGTCACGCCACGCGCTGTGAAAGAGACGATCGTGCTCAAGCGCCAGGGCCGGTCGTCGTGGCGTTTCCGCCTGAACACCGAGGGTCTCGCGCCTGAACTGGATGCCACCGGCGGTGTGGTGCTCAAGGACGCAGCCGACGTGGTGAAGGTGGTCCTGCCGCCGATCGAGGTGTGGGATTCCTCCGGCAGCGGCGACAAGGCGCCCGCGATGACCGGCGGTCGCTACGAGCTGAGCCAGGACGGGCCGCAGTGGTTCCTCACCGTTTCCGCGGATGAGCAGTGGTTGCGAGCGCCGCAGCGGCAGTACCCGGTGTTCGTGGACCCGACGATGTCGTTCGGCGTGATCGACTCACGCGCTTATCGCTCGGATGGGTACGAGTGCGCGAACTGCGGTTTGCGGATCGGTAACAGCCAGTCCGCTGGCGACACCTACAACCGCAGCGTGTTCAAAGTGGACTACTCGCCGCTGTTCGGCAAGACGGTGGTGGGTTCGCGTCTGGACGTCTGGAAGGTGCCCGGATACGTCGGCTCGGTGAAGTCGTGGAACACCGACCTCTACCACGCCTCCGGTTTCGACTTCAACAGCGTGGGCGGCTACGTCGCCAGCACCTACGTGGGCGACACCGGCCAGTTCTCCGGGGAGGGCCTGACCGGGTTCATCCGCTACCTCGTGGAGCGGGGAGACCCGACCGCATGGTTCATGCTCATCGGCCACGAGCAGGCCGGGGTGTGGACCTACAAGCACCTCGACGCCACGCTGCTCGTTGATGTGGGGTCGGCGCCGCCGGCCGCGCCGCTGGTCGCACCGGCGGACAACGCGACGGTGACGACCACGACACCGACCTTGCAGGTGGGGGCTGTGTCGGATGCCGATGGGGAGGCGGTGAAGTACTGCTTCCGCGTCGCCACCGGCCCGGACGCCAAGACCGGTGTGGTGGTCGAATCCGGCTGCCTGGACACACCACAGTGGACCATTCCGCCGGGGGTGTTGCAGGACGGTGTGGCCTACACCTGGCAGGTCACCACAGTGGCGAACCTGACCAGCACGACCTCGTCCTGGGTCGGGCATGTCAAGGTCGACCTTCGCATCGGTGACCACGGCCCGTCCCCGACCGATGACGTCGGACCGGTCGAGGTGAACCTGGCCAACGGCAACGTCTCCACCCAGGCGTCCTCGCCGACGTTCACCACGGTCGGCGGCACCGCGGGGGTGTCGTTCTCCTACAACTCGCAGCAGACCGATCCCAAGGGCCTGCGCGCGTCCTACTACAAGGACCTCAACCGCAACACGGTGATCGACGACGGCGTGCAGCCCACGCTGGTGCGCACCGAACCGCAGGTCAACGTCGACTGGGGCACGACCTCACCGTTCGCCCCGGCGTTACCGGCGGATGACTTCATCGTCCAGTGGAGCGGTTTCTTCCAGGTCCCGGCCACCGGCACCTACTTGTTCGCCGGGGTGCACGACGACAAGACCACGGTCTGGATCAACGGCACCCAGGTTTACCTCGGTGAAGGCCCCAGCGACGTCAACTGGACCCAGGCCACCGGTGTGTCATTGACAGCGGGACAGCGCGTGCCCATCAAGGCCGAGTTGGCGGAGAAGGCCGGTTCGGCGCGGTTGCGGTTGTTCGTCAAGACCGCCGATGACGTGACGGTGCCGTCGCAGATCGTGCGCTCGGACTGGCTCTACACCGAAGACCTCCCGGCGCTGTCAGAGGGCTGGACGCTGTCGGCCGATCTCGACGGCAACGGCGGCAGCTACGTCTCCGCGCAGGTCGCCGACCAGACTGTCGTCCTGACTGATGCGACGGGTGCGAAGCACACCTGGACCAAGGCCGCCACCGGCGGCTACACCCCACCCGCCGGTGAAGACGGCGTCCTCTCGTTGGACACCGCCGGGCGCGTGACGCTGACCGATGGCGGGGAGGTGTTCGTTTTCCGTGCCGACGGGAAGCTGGAGTCGCAGAACTCCGTCGTGGACTCCCGCAAACCCGCGGCGTTGCAGAACATCTACGACGGCAGCCCGGTGCGGCTGCGGGAGATCAAGGACCCGGTCTCCGGTCGCTCCCACGTGCTGCACTACAACCGGCCCGGCGACGACTGCTACGGCGGCACACCGGTGCCGCCTGGCGGGGACGCGTTGCCGCCGGCGCAGATGCTGTGCCGCATCACCTACTGGGACGGCACCGAAACCCGCCTGTGGTACGTGGCCGGGAAGCTCTCCCGGATCGAAGACCCCGGCAGCGAACTCACCGACTTCGGCTACAGCCCCACTGCCGGCAAGATCGACGTGATCCGCGATCCGCTGGCTAACGACTGGATCGCCGTGGATCCCGCGACGCGCGAGTCGAGCACCGAGGTCTTCACCGCCATCAACTACGACACCACCACGGGCAAACCGAAAGCCACGTCGGTAACCCAACCTGCGCCCGCACCCGGCCAGGCCCGCCCAGCGAACACCTACCGCTATGTCAACGGCGGTGAGACTCAGGTTGATGTCGCCGGGCTGGCTCCGGCCTCGGGCTTCGCGCGGAAGGTCACCTTCGACGCCGGGTACCGGAAGCTCACGGATACCGATGCCACCGGCAAGACGAGTCGGCAGGAGTGGAACGTCAAGGACCAGGTTGTCGCCGCGATCGACCCGGCAGGCCGCAAGACGACGACGATCTACGACCACGCCGACCGGCCCACCGACACCTACGGACCCGCGCCGGAACCCTGCTTCAACGGACTCGCTCCGACCACAGCTTGCGCCTCCACTGTGGACCACAACCGCACCGAATACGACGGCGGCATCAACAGCCTCGCGGTGTCCCTCTACGACAACCGCGACCTCGCCGGAGCGCCCAAGGTCTACGTCACCGGAATCGGCACCGCGGACGGGAGCTTCGCCCGCAACCTCGGCAGTGACGCACCCGTACCGGGATTCCCGGCCGACCACTTCTCCCTGCGCGCCACCGGCGAGATCGTCTTCCCGCAGACCGGGACATACACGCTGCGGGTGCTGGCCGATGACGGGGTGCGGCTATGGGTGGACGACCAGATCGTCATCGACGACTGGCGCAACACCACCGCAGCCTGGCGGCAAGGCAACGTCACCAGCCCGACCGCGGGCGCGATCAAGCGCATTCGGGTGGAGTACTACGAGTACGACCTCGCCGCTCAACTCGAGCTGCACTGGACCACGCCGTCCGGTCTCCAGCAGGTCGTGCCCGGAACCCAACTCCGGCCGCGCTACGGGCTGACGACCTCGACCACCGAGGACGAATCAGGCGGGGTGCCCAACAAGGTCACCACGACACGCTACAACGACAACGGCGTGGACCCGATCTACGGGCTGGCCACCGCCAGCATCACCGACCCAGCCGGTCTGGCACTCACCGCCTCCAGCGCCTACGAGACTCCCGGCGTCGGATATCTGCGGCAGACCGGGAAAACCATGCCCTCCGGCGCCCAGGGCGCCACCACCTACTACGGCGACGTCGAAACCCGCGACAACCCCTGCACCGCAGAAGTCGACCCCGCCAAGCAGGGCGGCCTGGCCAAACTGACCACCCCACCAGCACCTGCGAGCGGGCCTGCGCGGGTGGACGAGCAGGTCTACGACGCCTCTGGCCGCGTAGTCGCCGAAGCGGTCAACGGCACATGGATCTGCACTCGCTACGACGCCCGCGACCGCGTCATCGAGAAGTCCTACCCGGCCAATCCCACCGCCCCGGCCCGCACTGTCACCACCAACTACGCCGCCGGCGGCGACCCGCAAACCACCTCGGTCACAGACTCCGCGGGAACCATCACCACCCGCGTCGACCTGCTAGGCCGCACCGTGCTCCACACCGACGTGCACGGCACCCGCACCGAAACCAGATACGACCAAACAGGCCGCGTCACCAGCGAAATCGTCACACCACCCAACATCGCCGACACGCCGCAGACCACCGAGTACCGCTACGACGACACGGGCCGCGTTCTGGAAGTCAAGCTGCTGGCCACGGTCAACGGAACCCCCACCACCACGGTGCTGGCGATGCCCGGCTACGACGCCGCCGGCGAACTGGCGTCGGTTAACTACGGCAGCGGCACCTCCCTGACCGCGATCGGCAAAGACCAAGCCGGGAGAATCACGTCGCTGACCTGGCGCAAGCCCGACGCCACCCCAGTCGTCTCCACGGTGACCCGCAGCCGAGCGGGCACCATCACCGACGAAGCCCTGGCCGGTGTCGACGCCCGCCCCACCGGACCGAACTACCTCTACGACGCCGTTGGGCGACTGACCGAAGCGTGGGTGACCGGACACCACTACACCTACGACTTCACCACAGCCCCCACCGGCTGCCCGACCGGAACCCAACCCAACGCCGGCGCCAACACCAACCGCCTGCGGCTGATCGACGCCACGGGTACCGGCACGACCGAAACCGGCTACTGCTACGACGCCGCCGACCGCATCCTCGCCACCACCGGTGCCAACCCGGTCACCGGCATCACCTACGACGACCACGGCAACACCACCCAATACACCCAAGGCGGGGTCACGACCCAGCTCGGCTGGGACAGTGCCGACCGCAACCTCACCGCCCGCACCACCAGTACCAACCCGGCTGACGTGGCGCAGGTGGCGTACGGCCGCGACGCCACCGGCCGCCTCACTCGCCGCGACACCACACAAGGCGACACCCCGGCCGCGGTGCTCTACAGCTACACCGCCGATGGGGACACGGCAGACCTCGCACTGGACGCCAACAAGCGGGCCGTTTCCCGCACTATCTCCCTGCCCGGCGGGGTGCTGTGGACCGCCACGCTCGACGCTCAGGGCAACGCCATCGGGCGCTACGATCACCCCACCGTCCGCGGCGACCTCACCCTGAGCACTGACGCCGCCGGCGCCCAACTCGGCGATCTGCGCACCTACACCCCCTACGGCGAACCGCTGACAGCGGCCGGTGTTGTCGACCCGGACAACGTTCCGGACAACCAGACCGGGCAGTTCGACTACGGCTGGCTGGGCCAGCACCAACGCCCCTACGAACACGCAGGCGCGCTCTCCCTCGTCCAGATGGGAGCCCGCCCCTACTCACCCCTGCTCGGCCGCTTCCTGTCTGTTGACCCCGTCGAAGGCGGCTCCGCCAACGACTACGACTACACCGCAGCCGACCCCATCAACCGCCTCGACCTCGACGGCAAGGCATGGTTTAGTTGGAGGTCCGTTAAGGGGTGGGTTCAGAGAAACAGGGGCTTCGTACGGAGTGCGGTTACATTCGGTGTTGGCATTGCTGCAGCTGTCGGGGCCGGGGTTGTGTGTGGAGCGACCGCTGGCCTTGGGTGTGTCGCAATCGCCGGCGCGCTCATTGGTGCGACAGGGAACGGTTTCGGCCAGATCATGGTCTCTCGTGTGACGGGAGAACGTGTGACGAAGCGGAAGGTCTTGGGCTGGATGGGTAAGGGTGCTGCATCAGGAGCGTTTGGCGCAGTGCGGGGCGTGGTTGGACTTTCGTACGGGAAAGTCTTGCTAACAGGCCGTAAGTACGGTTTCAGGTCGAGGAGATTCAAGAGCCATCTCCGATTCGGCTACACAATGCTCACCTCCAGGCGCATGTGGAGGATCAGGTGAGGGAGAAGCTGCTTGAACTCTTCGCTTGGTTCGGCGCCTTTCTGTTGTGCACCGGCTTGACGGTTTTGATGCTCCTTCCAACCAGTTTTGAGGAGCTTCTCAATGCGCTGTTAATCGGTGCGATAGTCGGATTGACAGCCGACCTAGGAGTTGCAATATGGCTTTGGTGGAAGAAGGGGCGAAAGAAGAACCGATATCTTGGTGGTTGACCGCGCATTTTGGGTCTCGACGAGATGCTGAACCCCTCGGAATGCGTAAATAGCCAGTCGTGGTTCCAGGCGAACCAGATCAATGTGTCTGGTCGTTGAAATTCGCTCCCTGCGAGCTGCCGGGGTCGGGCTGGGGACGTGGCTGGGACGGTGACCGAGCTGGGGGAGTTGTTGGCTAGCCAGCTACAGGCGTCCGGGCCGCACCATCCCCACCACCTTGACGACTCGGCATAGCCTCGCCTTTTCTCAGGGTGAGGCCGGAGACGTGGCCGGGGCCGTCGGTGAGTTAGAGGAGGTGCTGGCTTCGCAGCGGCGGGTGCTCAGCCCAAAGGACCCGGGCACGATGGTCACGATGCGCCAGTCGTAGCCGCTGCGACGGCGCTACAGCTCAGCGGATCGACGTTTTCCGCGAACGGGCGATTCGATGAAGCAGGGGTGCAGGGTCTGGATCACCGATGCTCACCACCACCTGTGGGATCTGGCTCGTCCTCGCCCGTTCCTCGACGGGGTAGGCATGTCAGCGATCCGGCGCAGCTATGGTCTTCCCGAGCTGCGAACCGTGGCCGCACGATGCGCGTGTACGCGACGGTATTGGTGCAGACGTTGGCCGAGGAGTCCGAGACGGTTGAGTTTCTGGGCCTGGCTACCGACAGCGCTGGATTGATCGCCGCGGTCGTAGGCTGGGTTGACCTCACCGCTCCCGATGTGTCCCAACGGCTTTCGTCGTTGCGAGCGGTCCGCGGTGGCGAACTGCTGCGCGCCATCCGGCATCCCGTGCTGGCCGAACCCGACCCGTGCTGGCTGGACCGACCCGATGTCCGGCGTGGCCTGGCCGCCCTCGCGGCGGCGGACCTTTCCTACGATCTGCTCATCCAACAGCCACAGTGGGATGCCGCGTTGCGCCTGGCTCACGCGTTGCCCGATCTGCCGCTGATCCTTGATCACGCTGGGAACCCGCCCATCAACGGGCCGTAGGGGCGCATTCCGGCGAGGTGCTCGGCCCGGAACACCCCGACACGCAGACCACCCGACAGACCTCGCCTACTGGCGAGGCCTGGCAAATGACCTTTGAGCTTTTGGACGGAGGCATCGCGGAATCAGAGTGGGAACAGCTGATTGCATGCGGGCCGCGGGAGCGCTGGCAGACTGATCGTCACGGCAGTGCTGAAGCAGGTGGCGTTGGTGGTCGGAGCCGCAGCGATCGTTGTGGCTGTGGCGCTCGCGATCGCGGTGAAGAGCTGGGAGTTCGCCAGCTGGGTCTCAGCAGTCAGCGAGGCTGCGCTGGGCCGTGCTCGACGAGGTCATGCCAGGTGACGTGCTGGTCGTGGAGGCCCGAGGCAGCCACACCACCGGCTGCTTCGGCGACATGCTGGTCCGCTACTTCAAGGGGCGCGGCGGCGCCGGGATGGTGGTGGATGGCCGGATCCGAGACGGGGGGGCGTACATGGGGTGCGTGTTCGCGCCCAACCACAAGGGCATGCCGACCCTGTCCGCGGGCGACAGGCTGGATTACCTGCGCAAGCAGGTGCTCACCTCCCGCAACGTTCGCGGGAGCCGGTTCGTGGACTTCCTGCTCGGCGGTTTGAACTACCAGATCGAACATCACCTTTTCCCGAGCATGCCCCGGCCGAACCTGCGACATGCCCAGCATCTGGTGCACCGGTTCTGCGCCAGTCGCGGAGTTTCGTACAGCCAGTGCGATCTGCTCAGCTCCTACGCCCAGGTGCTGCGGCACCTGCACGCGGTCGGCATGCCGTTGCGGCACCCGTCCATCAGCCGCAACACCTCGTAGCCACGTTCTGCTCGTACGTCCGTGCGCACCCGACGACACGGGAGGGTTGTCCGGTGAAGGCCGCCACCGTGGTTCCAGGCAGGCCGGAGTTGTCGGCGGTCACCGAACTGCCCGATCCCGTGCCGCAGCCGGGGGAGCTGCTGGTGCGTGGCCTGTGGGTGGGGTTCTGCGACATTGATCGTGATGTCACCGAACGCGCGCGTGGCGTCTTGCCGCCGGGGCAGGACCGGATGGTTCTTTTTCACGAATCTGTGGGTCGGGTGGTCCATGCGCCCGCGATCAGCGGTTTCCAGGAGGGCGACTACGTGGTGGGCGTCGTCCGGCGTCCGGACCCGCTGCCGTGCGAGGCGTGCACCGCGGGGCAGTGGGACTTCTGCCTCAACGGCGAGTACACCGAGCGCGGCATCAAGGGACTGGACGGATTCGGTGCTCAGCAATGGACGGTCGAGCCTCAGTTCGCGATCAAGGTCACCCCGGGGCTTGGTGATCTGGGGGTGCTGATCGAGCCTGCATCGGTGGTGGCCAAGGCGTGGGAGCAGGCCGACGTGATCGGCAGACGAGCCTATTTCGCTCCCCGTCACGCGTTGGTGACCAGCGCAGGACCGATCGGACTGCTCGGTGCTCTGCTTGGCGCGCAGCGCGGGCTGGACATGCACGTTTTCGATCACGCCACCGAGGGGCCCAAGCCGGATCTGGTGCGCGCGCTGGGTGCCACTTACCACACCTCGTTGGACGATCTGGGCTGCGAACCGGACGTTGTGATCGAGGCGACCGGATCCGGGAAGGTCGTGTTCGAGGTGCTGCGGCACACCGCGCGCAACGCCATCACCGTCGAAATCGATGGAGGTGGGGTCTACGCCGATTCTGTCGATGGAAGTCGATAAAACCGCAGGTCAAAGGTAGTAGGTCGACCCATCTCCAGGGGCAACGTTCGTGCTCTTCTTGACCTTTTTACCCATCTCCTGGTTTAACTTTGGTGCCCCGCGCCGGGGTGATGGCTATCCCCGCCGCTCTTGTCTGGACGCTGAATCAGACGTGAGGCTCGACCCGAGCGTGAACCTGTTCTTCCTCTCGCCATCGCCCTGTGGGGCGTGGCCTACGGCGGACTCTCCGTGGGCGCGCAGCTGTGGATGATCCACCCCGTCACCTGTGCCGCTCGGAAAGTCATCGCCGCAGCTGAGAGCGATAGTGCGTCCTCGGCTGGCACCATGTCCGGATGATCGTGTCGCTGCTGTACCAGGTGACCCGGAAGCTGTTGTCCGTCACGGCGGTGCTGCTGCGCCGCCACACTTCCAGGGACGCCGAGTTACTCGTACTGCGGCACGAGAACGCGGTGCTACGCCGCCAACTCAAGGGTCCGGTCCGCTACGAACCGGCGGACCGGTTCTGGTTCGCCGCCCTGTCCGCGCTGATACCCCGGCGGCGCTGGCGCGAGGTCTTCCCCGGCACCCCGGGAACCATGCTCGCCTGGCACCGCAGATTCATCGCCGCGAAGTGGGACTACACCGAGCGCCGCGACCGCACCGGACGCCCGCCGACCAGAGCGGCGCTCAAGAAGCTGATCCTGCAGCTCGCTCGAGAGAACGCGAGGTGGGGGCATAGGCGGATCCAGGGGGAGCTGGCCCGTCTTGGGCACCGGATCGCCGCATCCACGGTATGGGAAATCCTCAACGCGGCGGGCATCGACCCGGCCCCGCGTCGCTCCGGCCCAACCTGGCGCGAGTTCCTCACCGCGCAGGTTGAGGGCATCATCGCGGCCGACTTCCTGCACGTCGACACCGTGTTGGGCAGGAGGCTGTATGCGCTGGCGTTCCTCGAGCACGGCACGCGGCGGCTGCACATCACTGGCGTCACCGCCCATCCGACCCGGCAGTGGGCCGTGCAGCAGGCCCGGAATCTCGCCGCCGACCTGGGCATCCGTTTCGAGTCCTTGCGCTTTCTGCTCTCGCCGCTGTCGGTGGACAAATCCTGCCACCAAGGCGTTCACCCGCCGCCGCATCGAGGGTCGAGAACCGCGACGATTTCCGGGCCTGGACTCGGGAGTTGGTCTCGGCGCCGCTGACCGACGAAGGCGCCGCGATCCGCGAAAAGGCCAAGGTGGCCCGCGAGAGCTACCTCGTCGACTTGACCGCGGGCACCCGGGCGCGCACGACCCGGCAGTCGACGTGGACGACCAGCCGAACCTGGTGAGCGCGTTGATCGTCGCCGCCGACGAGCACGACCGGCTCTCCGAACGGGAGCTGATCGGCACCATCCAACTGCTGCTGATCGCGGGCCACGAAACGACCGTCAAACTGATCGGCAACGGCGTGCTCGCCCTGCTGGCGCACCCGGGCCGGCCTCCGCGCGTCCCGCACCACAGATACCGGATCGACCGGGGTTGCGGCCCATCTCCGAGCTCACCGAGGTGGCAGCCGATTCGTGAAGGGTTCGTCTCGACTGGTCGGCGCCGATCGCCATGGCTCGCGACTGGGGTAGGGCCAGATATACCTGGGCTTCGGGTAGTAGCCGTAATGACCTGCGGCCGGTGACGCGGTGAGATCGGTGGTAGTGCACGCCGCCCTGCCGACAGGGCGCAGATACGGAGGAACTTCCCCATGTCCACCTCGAAAACACCCCGGCGACCGTCGAGAACCGCCACGGCACTCGCTGGTGCGGTACTCGCCGGGAGCTCGCTGCTCGGTGCCGCCGGCTGCGCGTCGCCGTGGGCCACCGAACCAGCCGCGGGGGCGGGCGGCACCGGTCCGGAGTGGGCGGTGGCGTGGGCGGCCGCGGCGCAACGGCCGGTGGCCGGCGACGACGACCTCGGGCCGAACTGGTCGCAGCAGGGCTTCGCCGACCAGACGCTTCGCCAGGTGGTCCGGGTCAGCACCGGCGGTTCCCAGGTCAGGATCAGGGTGTCGAACGTCTACGGCAGTTCGCCGCTGCGGGTGGCCGGTGCGTCGGTCGGCCTGCCGGGCGCTGCCGATCCCTCCCGGCCAGGCCTGGCCAACGGCGGAAACGCCCAGGTGTGGCCCGGCACGATGCGGACGCTGACGTTCGCCGGCGCTCCGGACGTGGCGATCCCGGCTGGGCAGGAACTGGTCAGCGATCCGGTTCCACTGCCGACCGAGCCGCTGGAGAAGTTGTCGGTGACGCTGCGATTCACCGATCCCACCGGTCCGGCGACCTTCCACCGGCTGGGACTCGCTACGTCCTACCGGGCGGCCGGGGACCACCTGGCGGACAGCGACGGCGGTGCCTACACCGAGTCCACCGAGTCGTCCTACTACCTCGCCGCCGTGGAAGTCTCCGACCGCGCCCTGGCGGAGCGGAACACGGTGGTGGCCTTCGGCGACTCTGCCACCGACGGTGCCGGCTCGACCTCCGGTGCCAGCAGCAGGTACCCGGACGTCCTGGCCGAGCGGCTAGCTGCAGCGCACCGCCCGGTCGCCGTGGCCAACGCCGGGATCGCCGGCAACCGGTTGCTGTCCGACTCGCCTTGCTACGGGCAGGCCGGTCGCACCCGGTTCCAGCGGGACGTGCTGTCCCGGCCGGGCGTTCGCACGGTGATCATCGAGTTGGGCGGCAACGATCTGCTGGGCGGCTATCTCGAAAGCCCTGAGCAGTGCTTCCCCCCGGATGGCGAAGTGACCGCACAGCGGCTGATCGGGGGTTACCGGGAGCTCGTCCGGGCCGCGCGTGATCACGGCATCAAACCGGTCGGCGCGACCATCATTCCGTTGCGCGGTTTGCAGTTCCCCTTTGACCAGGACGCGGCTGAGCAGGTTCGCGTCGAGGTCAACGAGTGGATTCGGACCAGCGGTGAGTTCGATTCGATCATCGATTTCGACCGTGTGATGGCCGACCCCGCCCGACTGGGGCTGCCCCGGTCCGGCTACGTCTACGACGACAGCCTGCACCCGAACGACACCGGCTACCACGCGATCGCGAACAGCATCGATCTCGATCAGCTCTGATCCGGTGGCAGGCCGCTGGCGGCATCCCCGGGTCCGCTCCGAGGGATGCCGCAGCGCCGTGCTCGGCGCCTTCGACGCGCAACACGCGGCGCTTCGCGTGTCAGGTTTTCAGATCGGTTTTCGAAGATGGCTGTCCTCTTGGGACGGAAAGATGTCCGGGCGCGGGGAGGGGTATCTGGTCCTGCCCTGTGCTGCCGGAGCACAACCCGCCCTGACACCCTCCAGCAAACGCCGCATACCAGCAGCCCGGGAGGACCTGAACGGGGTACTGGCATTACCCCTCACACCGGGGCATCCCATGGATTCCTGCTCCAGCGACGAGCGAGCGGGCCGGCCGCACAACCGCTGTTCTCACCAGCAGACTCAGGCGCGTTGGTCGCGTTCAGCGGAATCCGACTCGGGCAACTCGGCTGAACCTGGTTGCGGGCCCGGCAACGGCTGTGGTTCATCTTGCTGAACGCCTTGGCGCTGGGTGGGCAGCAGAGTGCCGCCGATGCTGCTCGGGCTGGGCACTTCCTTGCGTGCGACCTCTTCGGCCGCCCGCACGGCTTCGGCGATCTCTGGGGTGGTGGAGGTGTCGAACCAGGATTTGATCGATTCCTCTTCATCTTCGGGTGCGGTGGTGGGGATTTCTTCCTTCGGTGGTTCGTAGCGGAAGACGCCGTCTTTGCCGGGGGCGCCGAGCATCCGTGCGAAGCCTTCCAGGGCTTTGTCGAAGTCGCTGGGCACGACCCATACCTTGTTGGCGTTTCCCTGCGCCATCTGCGGGAGCGTCTGCAGGTACTGGTAGGCGAGCAGTTCCGGGGTCGGTTTGCCGCGTTTGACGGCGGCGAAGACCTTTTCGACGGCTTTGGCTTGGCCTTGTGCCTGCAGATAGCGGCTGGCCCGATCGCCTTGCGCCCGCAGGATGCTGGACTGGCGGTCGGCTTCGGCGCCGAGGATGGCCGCCTTCTTCTGACCTTCGGCGGCGAGGATCGCGGCTTGTTTCTGGCCTTCGGCGGTCTTGATCGACGATTCCCGCTGTCCTTCGGCGTTGAGGATGGTGGCGCGCTTCTCGCGGTCGGCGCGCATCTGCTTCTCCATGGAGTCCTTGATGGACGGTGGTGGGTCGATGGCTTTGAGTTCCACCCGTGCGACGCGGATGCCCCAGCGTCCGGTCTCTTGATCCAGCACTCCGCGGAGCTGGGTGTTGATGGCGTCGCGGGAGGTCAGGGTTTCTTCCAGGCTCATGCCGCCGACGACGTTGCGCAGTGTGGTGGTGGTGAGCTGCTCGACACCGATGATGTAGTTGGAGATCTCGTAAACGGCCGAGCGTGCGTCGGTGACCTGGAAGTACACCACGGTGTCGATGGACACCGTCAGGTTGTCCTGGGTGATCACCGGCTGCGGCGGGAAGGACACGACCTGCTCGCGCAGGTCGACGCGGGCGCGTACCTGGTCCAGGAACGGCGCCAGGAAGTTCAGGCCCGGCTCGGCCACGTTGCGGAACCGGCCGAGCCGTTCGATCACCGACGCCGTTGCCTGCGGAACCACCAGCACGGTCTTCACCGCGATCACGAGGACCAGCAGCACGATGACAGCGAGGACGATCAGTCCGAACGGGTCCACGTCAGCCTCCTCAGGGTTCGGCCCACACGACGGCGGTGGCCCCGGAGATGTCCATGACCATCACCGTCTGGCCGGTCTCCAGCACCTGGGTTTCGTCGAATGCCCGGGCAGACCACACGTCGCCATTGATGCGCACCCGACCGCGAGTGGCATCCACGGTCGATTCGACGACGGCCTTCTTGCCGATCAGCGCTTCCACGTTGGTCTTCAGCTCGAGACCGCGGTTCAGCCGTCGCTTCAGCGCGGGCCGGGCGACGAAGATCAGTCCCAGTCCCAGTAGGGCGAACACGGCGGCATCGACGCCTAGCGGCACTCCCAACGCCGCTGCTCCGGCAGCCCCGATGGCCGCGAGGCCGAGCATCAGCAACACGAGTTCACCCGAGACGACCTCGGCCCCGATCAGGACCACGCCTGCGATCAACCACAGCAGCGCGACCATGCATTCATGGTGACAGACGCAACAAGGCCGTGGCCGGCGTAAACCGCCTCCACGACGCAGCCGAGGGCCTGGTGGGCAAGGAAGATGCCGGAGGCCGCGCCGCGAACCGTTGGATGAGGTGGTCTCTGGGGCCGCGTCGACGGTCGTGCTCGGTGGCGGCGTTGTGGCGTGTCTGGGCCGGGTCAGGCCCGCTCGCTGGCCCTCTGCTGGTCGGCGGCGTAGACCGTTGCGGCTGCCTGCGCCAGGCGTGCCCACACCGCGGCCTCGGTCAGACGAGCCGCTCGGATCTCCGCGGTGGAGTGGTCCTTCGCCTGCTGCAGGGCCTCTTCGGTCGACTTTGCGTACTCCTCGGGGGGCTTCATCGCGCACTCCTCATCCGAACCGCACCGACGTCGTCGCCAGTGCAGGCTCCTGTCCTCTGCTGTTCCCGAGCGTAGTTCGGCACGCTGCTGGTTGCCCTTCGCCGAGCAACGGCGGCACTCGTGTGACGGCCGTGCGCCTGGGTACTCGTGTGGTGACGTCGCCAGTACAGGGGCACGATGGTCCCGCGGCAACTCGCGCGCTGGGTTCAGGTTCCCGAGCGCACCCAGGAAGGCGGATGTCGATCGGTCGTAAGGGGGGGGCGGCGATCATGACTTCCGATGCGCCGCTCACTGGTGGTGGAAGGCAGTCGGCGCGGCAGCGCATCTCGCGGGGAGATTTCGGGACTTCGGGTGAACACCGCCGGAGGGAGGCACGCCCGGTCGGTGACGGGAGCGCAGGGCGAGGCAGTGATTTCGCCGAGCTGGCCCGGTTGATCAAGCAATGCGGCCTGCTGAATCGTCGCCGCGCCTACTACGCGGCGAAGATGGCCATCAACGGAGGGTTGCTCGCGGCTGCCGGCGCAGCGTTCATCGTGCTTGGCGACTCCTGGTGGCAGGTGCTCACGGCAATGGCGTTCGCTGGAGCGTTCGCCCAACTCGCTTTCATCGGACATGATGCCGGGCACTGCCAGATCTTCCGCACGCGCCGGGCGAACGACCTGATAGGGCATGTTCACGGGTGTCTCATCGGGATCAGCTACGGCTGGTGGGTCGGCAAGCACCGGCGCCACCACGCCAACCCGAACCACGAGGACGCTGATCCCGATATCGAGATCCAGGCTCTGGCGTTCACCGCCGAGCAGGCCCGCGCCAAGCGCGGCGTCGTCCGGTGGATGGCGAAGTACCAGGCGTTCCTGTTCTTCCCGCTGCTGACGGTTGAGGGGATCGGCCTGCACGTCCACAGCATCCGGGCCGTGCTGCGGCGGGAGGTGAAAGCGCACCGGGTGGAAACCTTGCTGCTCGCCGCGCACGTGGTGGGTTATCTGGTGGTGGTGTTGCTGGTGTTGTCGCCGCTGAAGGCGGTGGTGTTCATCGCGGTGCACCAGGGGCTGTGGGGTGTGTACATGGGGTGCGCGTTCGCGCCCAACCACAAGGGCATGCCGACCCTGTCCGCGGGAGACAGGCTGGACTTCCTGCGCAAGCAGGTGCTCGTCTCCCGCAACGTTCGCGGGAGCCGGTTCGTGGACTTCCTGCTCGGAGGTTTGAACTACCAGATCGAACATCACCTTTTCCCGAGCATGCCTCGGCCGAATCTGCGACATGCCCAGCAGCTGGTGCACCGGTTCTGCACCAGCCGCGGAGTTCCGTACAGCCAGTGCGATCTGCTCAGCTCCTACGCCCAGGTGCTGCGGCACCTGCACGCGGTCGGCATGCCGTTGCGACACCCGTCCATGCGACGACACGGGAGGGTTGTCCGGTGAAGGCCGCCACCGTGGTTCCAGGCAGGTCGGCGTTGTCGGCGGCGGCGATCGACAACGAGTTGATGTTGGACGACGACGTCGCTCTGGGCAGTGTGACACCAACCTGCGCCACTACAACCAGGCCGTGCAGGCGTTGGCCGGTGCGGATCGGAACCGACCGGGCTCCCTGATCAGTCGCCCGATCCCGTTGGGCGATCGGACCGATGCCTTCGAGACGGGTCTCGACGAGGCGAGGGTCGTCGTCGACCTCCAGGCCTGAGCTCGGATGGGCCGACCCGGGTGCTGTTCGGTGGCTGGTTGTAGTCGTAGTTCGGCTACGTCGGTGCGAAAATCAGAGCGAGGATCGAACACATCGGGGCGCGATGGTCGAGGAACGTGATACCGAGTTCGTGACCCGGGGTGGCCACGGTGGGATTGCGCGGCTGCAGTCGAAGGCTGAGGCGCGCCTCGGGCTGCTGGCCGCGGGCTTGCAGGAGTACGCGATCTTCGGGATCGATGCGGCCGGTCGGGTGGATGGCTGGGATGCCGGGGCAGAACGCATCATGGGCTATCGCAGCGAGGAGATCATCGGGAGGCACCTCTCGGTGTTCTCTCCGGCGGAACCGGGCGTCGCCGACCACGCGGAATGGCAGCTGGCTCAGGCCGCCGAGCTCGGCAGCCATGTGGACGAAGGCTGGCTCCTGCGCCGCGATGGGACCCGCTTCTGGGCCCACGTGGTGATCATCGCGCAGCGGTCGGCGGCGGGTGGCGTGCGAGGTTTCATCCAGGTCACCCGCGATGAGACCGAAGCCGGTGTCCGGCAGCAGCGGTCCAGCCGGCGGTTCACCGACCTGTTCGACCTGACCCCGGCCGGCATCGCCTTGTTCGATGCATCCGAGCGCGTACTGGATGCCAACGAGGCGCTCTGCGGCCTGTTGGGCTACCAACTGCACGACCTGAACAACATGCCCGCCGCGGGCCTGCTGCACCCGGACGACCGGAGTGCAAGCCTCCTCGTGGACGCCGCGGCAACAGATGCACCGTTGAACCGGTCACGGGTGCACCAGCGAGTGCTGGTGCGTTCGGATGGCCAGGCTGTGCACTGCGACGTGCACAGCGCGGCATCGGTGGCGGACGACGGAAGCCGGTTCTGGCTGGTGGTGTTCCAGGACATCACCGAGCGGCTGCGCCAGACGGAGGCGTTGCGCTACCAGGCCACCCACGACGATCTGACCGGATTGCTCAACCGCACGGGCCTCAACGAGCTGCTCGACAGCTTGCTGCACCGGGGTGCCGAACAGGTCGCCGTGCTGTTCTGCGACATCGACAACTTCAAGCGCGTCAACGACGCGCTGGGCCACGAGGCCGGCGACGAACTGCTCACGGCGTTGGCGCGGCGTCTCGTGGACGGGCTGCCGCCCGGATGCACGCCGGCCCGGCTTTCCGGAGACAAGTACCTGATCATCTGCTCGGACGTCGACGCCGTGGGGGGCCTGGAAGCCTTCACGATGTGGGTGGCGGAGCTGCTGCGCACGAGCGTGCCCGTGCGCGGGCACCCCGTCGCAGTGTCGGCCTCGATCGGGGCCGCGATGCTCGACCGGGACACCGTCGGCGCGGATCTGCTGCGCTATGCCAACGCGGCGATGTTCCACGCGAAGAGCCGGGGGCCCGGGCGGGTGTCGTTGGCCACCCCCACCATGATCGCCACGGTGGAGGAGCAACTGGGCCTCGAAGAGCAACTCCGCGCAGCTATGGAGACCGATTCCCTCGTCCTGCACTACCAGCCGATCCTGGCCGGTGATCGTTCCGTCGTGATGGCCGAGGCGCTGGTGCGCTGGCCGCATCCCGACCGCGGCCTGCTCTCACCGGAGGTGATCCTGCGCGTGGCCGAGCAAGGCAACCTGCTGCGCGGACTGGATCGGTGGGTGCTGCGCACCGCCTTGCGCGAGGCGGCCGGATGGCCCGTCCGGAATGGACGCCCGGTGGCCATCGCGGTCAACCTGGTCGATCTGCTGCCCCACGACCCGGAATTCGTCGACGAGATCACCGCGATCATCACCGAAAGCGGCATCGACTCGCACCGCGTGGTTCTGGAAATCGTGGAAACGTCCTTGATCGACCTGCCCGCGCGCCCTCGCGAAGCGATGGTCGAACTGGCCGAACGCGGAGTGCGCTTCGCCCTGGACGACTTCGGCACCGGATACTCCTCGCTGGCCCGCCTCAAAGATCTGCCCGCGCAGATCATCAAGCTGGACCGCCAGTTCGTCTCCGGTGTGGAAACCGACGTGGCCGACGTCGCCATCGCCCAAGCCATGACCGGCATGGGGCACGCGATGGGGCGCAGCTGCGTCGCCGAAGGCGTCGAGAACATCGGCCAGTTCCTGGTCCTCAGCGACCTCGGAATCGACTTCTACCAAGGCTGGCTGTTCTCCCGCCCGCTCCCGGCCGACCAGCTCCGCGCCTTCCTCGAAGATCCACCCACACCGGAACCGGAGTAGGACCGCGCCAGCCCTCCGAGCTGCGTGAACCGGCGGGCTGGAAGGGCTCCACTGTCTAATCGGGGTCCGTGGTGGCCCCGGAGATCATGCGGGCTTCGTCGCTCCTGTCGACGTTGATGCGGCGGGGTTTGGCCTGCTCGGCTACTGGGATGCGCAGGGTCAGCACGCCGTTTCGGTATTCGGCCTGGACGCGATCGGCATCCAGCGCGGCGCCGAGTTGGAGTTGCCGGGCGAACGTGCCGGTGGGGCGTTCGGTGACCAGGTAGCTCACTTCCGAACTGCTGGACTCGGTCGCGGTGCGCTGCGCGCGCACCGTCAGCGTGTTGTGCTCAGCGGTGACCTCCAGCGACTCGGGGTCGATGCCCGGCAGGTCGAACTCGACGACGTATTCCTCGCCGCGGCGGTAGGCATCCATCGGCATTGGCTGCGGCGTGCGCGCCGCAGTCAGCACCTCGTTGGCCAACCGGCTGATATCGCGGAACGGGTCGAACTGCAGCACCGGCATCGCACACACCTCCTTCGGTGGCAGCGCCAAGTGCACTCCCCGCTGATACCGGCGTGACTCGGCTGTTGAGAATTCCGTGCTGACCGGCAGCCGCAGGCGACAACCCGCGGCGGCCTATCGGACGGCGAGCAGGTGGCCGCCGTCGGTTTCCCAGCGAGCTTCTGGCGACGCCTCGGTTGGCTGCGGGGCGACCGCAGGAACGGAATTCGGGGCATCGGCGAGCAGATCGTGGGGTGTGGCGAGGTTGTCCGGTTCGGATGCCCTCGTCAGCACCGCGTTCCCGCGAAGTTCGGTCGTGTCCGCGGGGATGACCAGCAGGACCATTCGATGTCCGCTCGGGTCGGTCAGGCTGACCGTGTGCTGATCGAGCGTGTGGAAGCCTTCGAGGCGTACCTGGTGCCCCTCGATGCGGAGTTTCCGAGGGGCCGGCTCCCACGCGGCCAGGTTGTAGGCGAGCCGGGTCATCGGACCGCGGGTGGCGGCGAGAGCGGTGAGCAGCGCGGTGAACTCGGTTGTCGGGCTCACCGATCGCGGCCACCAAGCGCCGTCGACGAAACCTCGCATGCCGGTTTCCGGTTTGACTGCGACGCAGGCACCTGCGGAGGTGGCCTGTGCGGTGCCGGGGTTTAGCTGATCGGGTCCCATGACGGAACTCCTTCCCGGTCGTTCGACGACCGGTACTGACCCCCGGGACTGTGGAAGCGGGACTGCTCACGTTGCCGAGAACCTCGTTGACCTCAGCCTACGCCTGATCGCGTGGACCAGAGCACTGTTCGGCGGGGCTTGGGCGCAGGCATCTGCTGCGCCGCGGGGCGACCGAGCAGTACCCCAGCTGCGTGCGGGACAGGCCGCCGGAGACAAGCGGCCCCCCGGCGCGCACGGCGCCCTTGTTGATCCACAGGTGGGTCGGAGTCGGCCTCGGCGTAGTCTCGGCAGTTACGGGAGTCGCTGGACTTGCCGTTGATGCGCTAGGGCGCATGTTCTGCTGGGTGAAAAGCCAATTGGAGACAACCGTCCGGGCCAAGGTGGATCGGCTTGGTTATCGGGCGGAGCGGACGACGCCGGCGGAGGTGAGTTCGTCGATGACGGCGTCGGAGTATCCGAGCCCCGCCAGCAGTTCGACCTCGGGGCGGACGAGGAAGGTGGAGGCTGCTCCGCCGACGGCCATGAGAATGCCGGTGAAGGCGAAGCCGTACCCGTACCCGGTCGCACTGTTGGCCGCATTGCCGACGAAGTAGCCGAGCACCAGGGGCGCGATCACGCCGGCCATGCTGTAGAACGCGACGAGAAAGCCAAGGACGAAGCTGCGCGTCCGCGGGTGCACGACGTCGGCGACGGCAGTGAACGCAACGGCGTACGCGGCCGAGTTGCACGAGAAGGCCAGCGTGATGAACACCATCTGCGGCACACCGGTTGGCAGCACGGTGAACGCGAACATCGACACACCTGCGAGCACAACCAGGCTGCCAGCAAGAAAACCGCGAGAGATCCGCCTTGGCGCGCCCCGCGCGGTCAGCCGGTTGGACAGCCACCCCGCGCCGATCGCCCCCATCGCGGCGATCCACACGAGGATCAGGATGGCCAGCAGCCAGCGCACGCGGATGCGCGACGACAGCGCCGCGATCACGATGGCACCGGCTGCGAACAACCAGAAGAACGCGCTCTGGAGGAGGCCGAACTGCTCTGGTGAGATCCCCAGATCCGTCTGGATGTGGACGCCGGCGAAGCATCGCCGTGTCCGCGAAGTTGAGCAGCATGAAAACGAGCAGCAGGGCGGTGATCAGCCATGCCCGCGCACGAATTCGGGATGCGGTGGTGGCCGCAGCCGGCTGCGCAGTGGAGCTATGAGCCATAGCAAAGGACTCCGTTGTCCAGAGACGGGGTGCTGATCGACGGTGTCGTCAACGACTGGCGCAGAAGGGCATGCGCTTCTCATCAGCCGGCAGGTGGTCGCTCAGCGAATTAACGGAGGAACGAAGCAGGTTTTGCTTCGCCGCTTTCGTGGGCCTCGGCGCTGAGGTTTCGCGCTGCGTCATGTAGCGACTGCGTGACCCCGGCGAGCAGTCATTGAATGCGCCCCGGGCAGACTTGGTCAAAGACTGATTTTCACCTGGATCGGGTGAGATCGCCTATGGGTTGGGGCGGACGTCGGTGTTGTGACGGTTGCGCTCGCGTATGCGGTTGTCCTCGTCCTGGGTGGCCAGGGATGCCGCCTCGATCATCGATTCGCCCCGCGCGATGTAGCTCTCGATGTTGCGCAGCCAGCCCTGCAACGAGTGCTTCGCGTAGTTCAAGAACTCGTTGGCTGCTGCCGTCATCTGGGCCCCTCGGTGCACCACCCCGATAGGCCGGGACAGCGCTGGTGTCAGCTCGCGCACCACACCGCCGCGATGACGGGCATCAAGCGCGATGCGCAGAGGCATGATGGCGGCTCCGCCGCCGGACAGCACCGTCGACAATACCGCGCCCCGTTGGGGAACCTCCACGACGACGCGGGGCTCGACGCCACTCGCCCGCAACGATTGCTCGATGTAATCCCTGATCGCCGTGCCTTTTCCGCTCATGACCAAGGGGACGCCGGAGAGCGCCGCAATGGGAGTGGGAGCGGGCCAGAACGACTCGGTACCAGGTGGGCAGACCAGGACGAACCGCTGATCGACCAGTTCCTCGTGGACGAGTTCGGCGGCGATCGACGTGGACAGGAAACCGATCTCGCAGGCGCCCGATCGGACCAGCTCCACGACCTCGGCCGCATCATCGCGCTCGTCGATGCGAAAGCGCACGTCGTGGAACCGAGTGCGAAACCTCGCCACCCACGCCGACAGCGGATCTGAAGACATGTCTGGCAGCGCGGCGATATCGACGCGCCCACTGCGGCCGTGCCCGACGGTGCGGACGGCGTTCTCGCGGCAGCCTCCGCCTCTCGTAGGATCATGCGTGCGGAACCGACCAGGGGTCGCGGCGACGGTAGCTGCAGTTCAGCGAGGACTGGGGCACCAAGTACCCGGCGATCATCAGACTCTGGGAGAACGCCTGGCCGGAGTTTGTTCCGTTCTTGGCGTTCGATACCGAGACCCGGCGGGTCATCTGCTCCACCAACGCCATCGAGAGCGTCAACGCCCGCATCCGCCGCGCGGTCAAGGCCGACAGGGATTTCTCCACCACGAACCCGGGAAACGCCCCGCCTGCATTCCGGTTGCGGACACACAACCGGAATGCAGGCGGGGCGCTTCTTCGCGTTCACGGGCGGGGCGGAAGACCGGCGTCTCTGCGGGCAAGGAGGGCGCCCGACCGCAGGTTTAAGTCCACCCGAAGACAACCCAGGTGGTGCAGCTGCGAGTGTGCCGCGGCGATTCGGACGAGGTCGGACTCGGATGTCCGGCGCTTCCGTTCGAGCGCTCCCGGGTAACCAGTGGGAACTTGGAGGCTCGGTGATGACCATGATTCGGATCAAGATGGCGCTGGCGAACCTCGCACCGGGATGATCTTGCTGCCCATCCTCTTGGTGGTCTTGGTTGTGGTCCTCCTGTTGGTGCTGATCGTGAGTGCCGTTGCGGCGGCGCGGATGCAATGGAGACAGCGCCACCGACAAGGCTGCAGTTAGCCTAGCTGTGGGTTGGCAGGGTGCCGGTGGTGATGAATTCGTGGCGTTGGGCGACGTGTACAGCTTGGTCGGCGAAGCGTTCGTAGAAGCGGGCCAGCAGGGCGACGTTGATGGCCGTGGGGATGCCATGGGGCCAGCTTTCGTTGGTGACAGCAGCCATCAGGTCGGCGTGTAGGGCGTCGACGGCATCGTCGGTGCGATCCAGCTCGGTAAAGCCGCCCTCGTGGCCACTGCCAATGATCAGGTTGGCAAGGTGACCGGCCATGCTCGCATCGAGCTCCCCGAGAGTGCGGAAGTCGCGTTCCATGCCGGTGGGTACGACCGGCCGGGGGTGGTTGCGGCGGGCGGTGTCGGCGATGTGCGCGGCGAGGACACCCATGCGTTCGAGCTTGACGGCGCAGTACACCGCCGCCAACACGGTGCGCAGGTCGGTGGCCACTGGTTGCTGCAATGCCAGCAGCCGGAGGGCGTGGGTGTCGCAGACGTTACGCGCCCGGCCCATGCGGTCATCCACGGACATCACGTGCTCGGCCAGCTGCAGGTCGACGTCCAGCAGCGCCTGGGTGGCCTGACGCATGGCCTCCGCGGCCAGCTCGCACATGCCGCCAAGCTCGGTGCCCAGCTGCGCAAGCTCCCCGTGAAAGGCCTCCCGCATACGCCCTCCCCGTAGACGTCCACTGTCCACTGTGTCGACACACCCACACCCACACCCACACCCACGTTAAGCGGCCACACAGTTCGAAACCACTGCGAACCACCTGTCGGCAACGGAACGCCGTTGCGCGGCGGCTCCGCGGCCGGCTTCGGCTTTTCGCCGCCCTCTTGGGCCGCGAAAGCTGCGGCTGATTCGAGTGTCGTAGCGCACCTCAAGGTGGTGAGACGTCGACTAAACGGCAACGGGCGCTGCGCTGCGCGGTACCCACCCTCATGAGCGCCAAAGCTGTGATCCTCTCCCGTCCCGTTGATCACTTCGGGCGGAAGCGATGGTTCCTTACAGCGAGACTGGAGCGGAGTGACCTGCATTGACGCAATCGATAGAAGGGGTCCATTCGCTACTTCGGGACTAGCCGGCGGATCGCAATGCGCTGTCGGCCTGCTCCGGCTCGGATGCTGCCCCAGGCAGTTGCAACTCTGTGATGGCGCCGCCTCGGTCATCTCTGATGATGACCACCGGGCTGGTCTCATCGCCGACTGCCTTGAAATGCGCGGTATTGGTCATCTCTGTCTCCGTGTTCCTCACCTGTACAGACAACCTGGAGATGCCCGGCTGGTAAGGCGAAGGTCGTGTACTTGCCAAGGCCGCGTGCGCGGCTACGACTCCGTGACGATGGTGACTCGGGCCGTTTCTCGTGGCGGTGTCTGTTCGGGTAGTTGCACGCTGCTGCCTTGGTGAGGGTGACGGGCCTCGCAGATCATGTCGCGGAGTTCGCTCATGAGCAGGACTTGAGCCATCATCGCCCAGTACAGCGCCTCATCTTTCGGCCTCATCTGTGGAGCCACTGTCCGCGCCCGTGCAAGCGGTTCCTCAGAGGGCGGCGACGGTCTTTCTGATCGTTTGTCCTTGGCCATGTCTTGTACTTACCCTTCAACGCGATCATTCACACCCCCATCCACGCTGGTCGTCGTGCGTGACCAGACGAGTCGCTAGCCATCGGTCAGGCATTACACCACTGACAGATCGTGCACTCGACCTGGTTCTTTCCATCGGTGTTCTCTTGGGGGCGGGGTGGAAGCCGATGCCTCGAAGCAGACAGGAGGCCCTGGAGCCGGGACATAAACCTCCTGTGGTCGCAGACGCACGGTGTCCGGGTGGATGACCGGTCGGCGCCCGCATGCTGCAGCCGGACGTCGGCAAGGGCGGAGATGCGGGCTCACCGAGGCCGGCATCCGAAGTGCCTCGGGTGGCCCTGGTTGTGTACCGGCCCCTTGAGAGCTTTTCGGACAGCTGGCAGAGAGTTCGGCGGCAGGTTTGTCGCGGCTGGATGCGCCTGGCCGGGGTCTGCTATTGGGGGGCGCAGACGTCAGGCGTACTTGGTGGTGTTCGGGTGTGGCAACTGGTTGTGGATCATTTCGAGAGGTCCGTTAGCGGGGCACCTGTATGGGTATGGCGTGAGTTGGGCAGCTTGCGGTGCCCAGAGAGATGGGCGCTGGCAGGGGTGAAGCGAATTTCTGGTGCGTCATGGAGTCGGTGGCCGTGCGGTGGTGAGCGAGGATCTGGGGCGACGTGGTCGGGCGGGGCGTCCTCCCGGCTCGGGGTGGTCTGTGGCGGCGGTGTCGTTCCGGGACGAGGAGGCGGACCTGTGGCTGGTCGGCAAGGCGCGCGGTGGTGATCTCGAGGCGTTCGAGGTACTTCTGCGTCGTCATCAGGGCCGGATCTACCGGATCGCGCTGCGCATGCTGGGCAACCATCAGGATGCCGAGGACGTTGTGCAGGAGGTGTTCATTCAGCTGTGGACGGCGTTGGCGGGTTTTGCTGGGACCAGTGCGTTCACGACGTGGCTGTATCGCATCGTCGTGAACCGGTGTTTGAATTACCGGCGTTCCCGGAATCCTGGAGTTTTCTCATTGGATACCGAGCGCCCGACGCCGGTTGCGGCCGGTGCGGAGGATGTCGCGATGGCCCGCGAGCGCGTTCGCGCTGTGTATGCCGCGATCGACGATCTCGTACCCCAGCAGCGAAGCGTGCTGGTGTTGTGTCAATTGGAAGGATTGAGTTACCGGGAGGCTGCGGTGGTTCTGGGCATTTCCGAGGCGGCCGTGCGGAGTCGGCTGTCGCGAGCACGCCGCGTCGTGCTGGATCGTCTGGAGGACTGGACATGACGACTGGTCATGGTTCCCGGTACCGCTTCGGCGAACGGTTGCCGTGTGGAGTGGCTGTGGATGACGTGCTCGCACAGGTCGCGGACGGACATGCGGCCCGCCGCAACACCCATCAGGCCGGATGCCCGCATTGCCAAGCCGCGCTGGCGGAGTATGACCGGTTGTGGGCCCCGGTCCGCGAGGTCGCCGGTGCGGCGGTGCACCCGCCGGAATCGCCGCTGCAGGCCGCCCTAAGACGAATCCGCGGGACGGTCCACAACCCAACCTTTGGAGTGCTGGCTGATGACGACGGGCAGACCCGGATCGCGGCCCGGGTCGTGGTGGTCACCGCCCGGGAGGCGGCTCAAGACGTCCCGGGAGTGCGGGTCGCCTTGAGCCGCCTGCGCCTGCCCGGTAGCGGCTCGGTAGGCCAGGAGAACGCGGTGCGAGTCGGCATGGCTGGCCAGAGTACGGCGATCGTGCTCACTGTGGCCGCAACTTACGGCACGGATCTGTACGAACTTGCGGAGCGCATCCGAATTGCGGTCGATGAACAGGTGCGCGCGGTGACGGGGCTGGAACCCGTGGCCATCACTATCGCCATCGACGACGTGTTCGCAGCGCACAGCGACATCGCCCTCTCCGACTAGGCGCCCGGTGACGCTCCCTGCGGCCAGGTGCGCGAGAGCACCCGAGCTTCTGGCGTGGCGTCGCATGCGACGCATGTCCCTCATTCGGGGGTCATTCGGTTCGGGGGCGCGAGGAGTAGGTGCTGGCACGTGTCCTACGAGAGCAAGTGCCGTTAGCGCCGCAACACACGGTGAGCTCGGCCTTGTCCGATCGCGAGGGAGAACCACGCTATGACTACACCGACTGGTCAGCAACAGAGTCAAAGCTCGCAGGCCGTGAGTTCTGCCCCGGCGACGCCGTCGCCGCGCAGCCCGGCCGTGGGCGAGTCGCAGCTGGAGAGCAGCCAGGGCAAGACCACCGTCGCCGATGTGGTCGTGTCGAAGATCGCCGGGATGGCGGCCCGCGACGTTTCCGGGGTGCACAGTTTCGGGGGTGGGACTACCCGGGCTATCGGAGCGTTGCGTGAACGCATCCCCGGGGCGCGCGCCTCGTCCACGCAGGGCGTGACGGTCGAGGTCGGAGAAAAGCAGGCCGCGATCGATCTCGTCCTCGTTGTCGAGTACGGCGTGGCGATCGCCGAGCTGGCCCGGGGAGTACGCCGCAACGTCATCGACGGCATCGAACAGATGACTGGCCTGGAAGTCGTGGAGGTCAACATCCACGTCACCGACCTGCACCTTCCCGGTGACGACACCAGCGAGCAATCATCGACGACCGGGCGCGTGGAATGAGCGCCCCAGCTCTGATGGGTGAGGTGGCCCGCAGAGCCGATGCCGTTGCCACGGCTGTGGCCGGGTGTCCGCTCGTGGCCGGGCTGCACGGCGGCCGGTACGACCACATCGCCACCTACCTGCCCGGGCGCCGCGTTGTCGGCATCCGCTTGACCGAGACCGGGCTGGACATCCACGTCGTGGCCCGCTACCCAGCTTCGGTGGCCAAGGTCGCCGACCAAGTCCGCGCGGCTGTCACCCCCTACGCGGGTGGCCTGCCAGTCACGGTCGTCATCGAAGATCTCGAACTTCCCGGACAGCACCAGCTCCGGGACAACCAGACCCAGGAGTGCTGATCATGAACGCCACCCTCATCTGCCTGGCCGTGGGCCTCGTGCTGGGCCTGGCCGGCGCGTTCGGCGGGTTCTCCGCCTTTGCCATCGTGGCCATCCTCGGCGCCCTCGGATTCGGGGTCGGACGCTACCTCGACGGCCACCTCGATCTGGCTGACCTCTTCAGCAGCGAACGCGAGCGAGCCCACCGATGAACCCGTCGACCGTCGCGGGGCCGGGCGCGACAGCCCCCCACCCCAGAACCGCACCCGCAGAGGAGACGGTTTTCCATCCGGGTGCCCGCCACACGGGCACCCGGGGCGGGCAGGTCCCACCGGAGGAGAGGGGCTCGACCACCGTCTCCGAGCGGGTGATCGAGGCCATGGCTGCCCAGATCATCGCCGAGGTCGACCAGGTCGGCGGGGCCGCTCGCCGGGTATTCGGCGTGACCGCAGGCAGTGAACGCGCCGAACAGCAACCCCGGGTCACCGCTGAGGTGCACGGCAGTGTCTGCGCGTTGCGTGTACGCCTGTCGGTGTGCTATCCGGCCCCGGTCGTCCAAGTCACCGAAGAGGTACGCCAGCACCTCATCGACCGGATCGCCACACTGGCCGATGTGCAGGTGCGCATCGTGGACATCACCGTCACCGCGCTATACCGGCCGACCGTTCGCCGGGAGATCCGATGATTCGCCGACCCCGCCGCAGCGTGCCCGCCACCGTGGTTGCCGTGGTGCTGCTGGCTCTGTCGGTGCTCGCCGCCACCGCCGCCATCCAGCACCTCCTCGGATACGACCCGATCGTGTCGCCGCAGGCCCTGACCACCCCCGTGGTGGGCCGCGCGTGGAACGACCCCGTCACCATCACCGCCGGCGTCATCGCCACCCTGCTCGGACTGATCCTGCTCGCCACCGCGCTTCGACCCGGAAAGCCCACCGTCCTGCCTCTGGCCGACGACCCAGGCACCGGACCTGAACACACCGACACCGGGGTCTCCCGCCGAAGCCTGCGCAAGGACCTCACCTCCACCGCCGCCGCGGCCGACGGAGTCAGCGCGGCCCGGCTCAAGGTCGGCCGACGCCGCATCACCGTCACCGTGCGCACCCCCGTCGCCGACACAGGCGGCATCCCCGAGCAGGTCCGCGGCCTGCTGGCCGACCGGCTCGACGACATCAATCCGGCGCGCAGGCCCGCGCTGCGCATCAAAGCCTCCACGAAAAGGAGCAGCTGATGGCCAGTCCCAACCCGCCTGCTCTCCTCAACCGCACCCTGCTGGTGCTCACCGGTGTTGTGCTGCTGGTCGGCGGCGTGTGCATCTTGGCCAGCGCGTTCGGTGCGATGCCTCTGCTGGCTCCCGAGGCTCCGGTTGTGTCCACCGTGCCGCCGCTGGCGGGTTGGGTGCCGTGGGTGGTCGCCGTCGTGGCGGTGATCGTGGGGCTGTTGTGTCTGCGCTGGCTGCTGGCCCAGACCCTGCGCCGCGCGAAAACCGGCACCTGGCAGCTGAGCCAGAACCCCCGCAAAGGTCAGACCCGCCTCGACACCGATACCGCTGCCGTACCTCTGGTCGAGGAGATCGAGACCTACCCCGGGGTGCATCGGGCCCGTGCCCGCCTGGCCGGCACCCGCACCCACCCGGTGCTGCACCTGGCAGTGGTCACCGAGGACCGCGCCGACATTCGCCAGGTGCGCCACCGCATCGACGCCGAAGCCATCCCGCGGATGCGTCAAGCCCTCGAACTCGAGCACCTCGACTCCGACCTGCTGCTGCGCCTGGGTACCGCCCGCAGCGCCCGCACCTACTGAAACGGACGACCGGACCCGGCCCGTTGACCAAAGCACTGCGCGCTTCCCAGTGATCGTGGGCCCAACCACGGAGTGTTGCGCAGCTTGGAGATCACGAGGTGGATGTCAGTGCGCACCTGCTCGTTGAGATCCCCTCCCGAGGTGTCCGCTTTCTCAGGTCGCGGGAACACGCAGTGGCCTGGCCACGGCGTCACCAGGCTTCTCCAGCCGGACGCAGACTGATGTCCGTTCCACCGCTACAGGCTCGGCGGTGAGCTGCAAGTCGCGTTGGAGCATTCCATGGTCACGGGGGTCAGTAGGGAGTGTCGGTTGTGGGTCCAACACTCGAGCAGGAGTGTTTCGAGTTTGTTGGCCAGGTGGGTGCTGGCGCGGATGCCGAACACGACATCGGATGCCAGCTCTGGCTCGGCATTCAGCAAGGGGTTGAGGACGCCCCGTCTGACCAGTTGCTCGTGGACCGCGTCGGCTTCGATGTGCTCGGAGTAGAAATCGATGGCCTCGGGGGTGCAGTCCAGCCGTCGCATCGCTTGGACAAGGCGATCAGAGCCGGGTGACGAGGTGAGCTCGATGGTGGCGAACTGCCCCAGTAACGCGCCTCTGAGCTTGCGGTGAAGCCCGCACATCGACATCAGGTTGACTTCGGCGAGTGTCTCGGCTGGGGCGGAATCGACGTAGGCGCCGTAGCGGTCATCTACGCCGAGAGCGCGCATCATCTTGGCGAACAGGTGGGAGTGCATGCGCTCGGGGGAGCCCGCACCGTATTCGTCGTGTTCGATGGTGACCAAAGCGGCCTTGGCCGGCCCCGAGAGCCGGGGGATCGCCCAGGCTTGTGGGTCGGCTTCCTTGAGGTGGTGGAGCGATCGGTGTGCTACGTACTCGCGTAGCTGCCACAACTGCCCGTCACGGCGGAGGTACTGCGTGATGCCCCAGGCATCGGCAGGCTCGACGAGAAGGCTCTGCAGTTCGGCTTCCACGTCATCGCCGGCGGGGACGTCGTCGCGTAGGGCAGTAAGGAACACCCGCTCCAGTTCTTGGCGGAGCGCCAACAAGGTCGGGTCCCACTCCTGCTCGGGTTCGACGCCGCGAAAGCCACGGTAGTGCAGTTCGTAAAGACAGTAGAGGGCGAGCTGCAGATCTCGCCCGTAGGGTTCCGCGCGTCCCAGGGACCGTCTCGGAGCGGAATTACTGCGAAGTGCTTCGAGAACTGCGGCTGACAGCGGTCCACAGGGGGATGGCAGCTCGGGGCTCTCAGCGCTGCCGATCTTCTTTGATGGCATTGTCGTGGGCGTCATCGGTCTTCCTCAGACGGTTTCGGGTGGCACGGCGATGGCTGGTGTCGCATATCGGATAGCGGCAGCTTCGTCGGCATGCGCACAGGGCGGTGACCGCGCGTTCGGAGCACACGCGACGTCCGTCCGGTGTGAACAGTTCGACCGGGCCGTAGATGAGAACAGGGCCCTCGCCGGTGATCTCGACGCGGGTGTGCGAACGGTCAGCCATGGTGGGCCTCCACCACGACGAGTTCCTCTTCGTGGTGGCTGGTCTTCAACAGACCGCGATCTTCGAGTAGTGCGGCGCGGGCTCGCATCACCGGGCCGAACGGCACAATCGATCGCGCTACCACTTGTGCTTGCATGTCGGCTTCCTCCAGGCGCGCCACGGTCGCGTTCACACCGCACACCTCAGATTGCACGATCAAGGCTGTTCCGTCGCTGGTGAGTGCATGAGCAGACCCGGAACAGACCCGGTCGAGCACTTGCCTGCCGTCAAATCCGGCGTCCCAGCAGCGAGCGATCCGGTGGCGGGGGAGTATCGAAGTTGGTGCGGGTACATAGGGAGGGTTAGCAAGGAGGAGATCGAATTTTTCGCCCTGCACAGGTTCGAAGAGGTCGCCGCGACGAACGTGGACCGCGGCTCGGTAAGTCCGGGCGTTGAGCCATGTTGCGGCGATCGACCGCAGGGACAGGTCGATCGCGGTGACCGATGTCGCGCCAGCGCGTGCTGCCTCGATGGCGAGGGCACCTGTTCCGCAACCGACGTCTAACACGCGCCGTCCGTGTGCGTAGCGTCCTTGGCGCATGACGTCTGTCAGCAACGAAGTGTCATCGGCTACCCGATATACGCCGGGCGGTCGTATGAGGAGCACGCCGCCCTGATACCCCTCCCGCAGGCGAGCGAAACATCGCGGGCCACGCGCCTGTTTCGGTTCCGGCCCACGCTACGTTCAGCGGCGGTGGAAGAGGAAGAGACCGTACTTCCAGCGCTGGTCAATCCAGTGCGTGTGAGGGATGAGGTCGAACTGGCGCATGTTGTCGACGAAGCGCGATGGGTCGAATTTCGCGGAAAACCCAACGTTGATTGAATCGCCTGCCCGGAACTTCAGCTCCACATCCAGTGCACGTAGTTTCGCCATGTGGTCTTTCGTGGCGTAGAGATGCCCCTCGACGGCGTGGGTGTGCTCGTTGTAGTGGGCCCGTGCCTGAAAGCGGTCGAGCACGAAATCGCCGTCGAAGCGTCGGTTGATGTGCGCCAGGTGGTTGAGCCGGAAGCGTACGAACGCGGAGTGGCCGGGTGGGTCGTTGTAGCACGATTCGAAGATGTGCGCGGGCTTGATCAGGTCCACCGAAACTAGGAAGCAGTCGCCGGGGGCGAGTGTGCGGGTGATCTCGGTGAGCAGATTGCGGCGTTCGGTGGGGGTTGTGTTTCCCAGTGTGCTTCCCAGCAACGTCACTGTGACCGGGGTGGACCGTTCTCTGCGGATCCAGCGAAGCCCAGCTTCGTAGCGACCCCACAACCCACGTACGGTCACGTCGCGGCAGTCGATGGCTAGCGCGTCGCCGCTGGACACGAGCATTTCACGGCTGACGTCGATGGGCAGGAAGGTCGTTTGACGCCGAGCAGCGCACGCGGCCAGTAGAACTCGTGTCTTCTTGGCACTTCCGCTTCCGAGCTCCGCGATCCACGGAGTGCCAAGCTCGTCCGCGATGTCGTTGGCATGACGCCGCAGCAGTCCGTCTTCCACACGGGTCAGGTAGTAGTCCGGTAGCGCGGTGATCTCCTCGAAGAGATTCGAACCGAGCGCGTCGTAGCCGAAGTGCGACGGGATCCGAGGCGGTGCCTCTCGCAAGCAGGACACGAGCGCGTCACTATCGGTCCAGAAGCTGGTGTCGCCATCTACGGACTCGATGGACTCGATCCCAGCTCGGCCCTCCACCTTGCTCACCAACCTTCGTTGCTGGGTGTTTTGGGAGCACGCGCTCGTCATGTTGGCCAAAACTTAGGCGTGAAAGCTCTTCTGGTCGGCTACGAAACGCTCGGCCGGTACCTGGTTCGAGGCAGAGCTCATGCGGCGCGTGCGTAAGGATCTTTCCGACGTGCAGAACGGTAGATCGCGACCCCGTGGTGGTGGGCCGCCCAGCGATCGAGCACCCTAGAGCGGTCGGCGCCGGGACGTTTTGCTTCGCGTCCGCACCTTTGGCACGGTCAGAGCACCCGATTACGAGCTACCGGTACGTGAGTGCGGACGCCCGCTCCCCAGGTCCGAGCACAGCTGCGCTGGGCCGCGCTTGCCGTCACAAACATGGCCAGCAGGGTGACAGCCTCCGCCGGCAGGATCAGGATGACATCCTCCATAAGGAACTTCCCTCCGTGCGGGTTCGTCTGTCGAGCCCAGAGGATCTCCGGAGCCGACCCACCGTGGCAGGGCATGGTCGGTGATCCGGGTAAACCCAAAGCGAGGGTTCATCGGATCCCATCACCTGATCCAGATCTGGCACGCCAGTGGCAGGCGGTCGGAGCCTTCTACGCTGCTGTACGGACCGGTCACTTCGTCCAGGTCCTCGACCTCGACGTCGTTTTGCGCACCGACTTCGGCACGCACCGGGCGAAGCTCGCCACCGCAGGGGCGCGGGCCTGCTTGGCCTACGGCCGGCGCGCCGCGGACGACGGTTGGCGGCCAGGCAATGGCGACCGTGGCATCGAGGTCCTCGGCCTCGCCCCGCGAGTACCGGCGGAACCCCTCGATGGGCACGTCGACCACCACGAGTACCCGGGCTGCGGTCTCGATCTCATCCAGGAGATCGTCTGGCGGTAGATCAGGTTGACGTACCAGGGTCGTCTCCCTTGCTCCAATACACGATCACAGTGCGGAGTTGATGCGTCCAGTGTCTCACGCGGAGGCCCTGGGGTGCTCCTGAAGCAAAGTCGAACTGGTAGGAGCGAAAGTCGGCTGGAGATCGCGCCGGAATCGATACGGCGAAATGTTTCTCGATGCAGACGGAAGTGGCTTCTCGAATGCCAGGACATCGCTCGACAACTAGTGCAAGTTGTCGACGGTTCAATGGCAGGGTTCAGCGATAGCCGGAAAAGCGGTTGCAATCCGTCTGGGGTGCGTTCATGGCTTCGGTGTGTCAAATTAGTTTCCATCTGACAAGTAAATTGGCCCGGACTCGAGCGCGCGGCTGAGTGTGAAGCCTCAAGTAGTGCGCGAACCGCCGAGGCGCCACCGGGCCTAGATCACGCAATCATAGGTGCGATTCGAGGAGCGAAGACGATGAGTGACGTGTCGCCAGAACCGAACGTCGAGCAGGTCACTGTTTGGCGCAACCTGCTAGATGCTCTAGGGCAACTAAGCTCAGCTTGGGAGGGCGCAGTGGACGCGGAGTCAGGCGCCGCCCGTGGAGAGGGCCCCGGTGCAGCCCTGCCAGATGATTTGGTTACGGCGTTCGCGCTTGCTGGGTCGCGCGGCGCCGTGGCATTGGCTGGGATTGCTGATGCCCTTGCCGCGCAGGAACACGGTGAAGCGTTCGCCGAAGTCGCAGAGACACAACGGCATGCGCAGCGGGCCTGGTATAGTGCCCGCCGCGAAACTTCGGGTAGTTCGAACGAGGAACCGACGACTCCAACGCACGAGGGGGAGGGCGACGGAACCTCTACTAGCCAGTAGATTCATTGGTGTTGTGCAAGGGGTTCGGCTTCGTTCCTGGCTACGCGCAAGGCGAAGATCCGGGGCGGCGTCATCCTCGCCATTGACGACAACACGCGCCACGGGTTGCCCTGCTAGCATGGCATCCATCTCGGCGGGGCAAATCGAGAGCTGTTCGAACGTTCCCAGGTCCTGAATGGACGATCGCTGCTCACGAGCCTGCGGGATCTTCCTCGGATCCGCGCCACCAACAGCGGAGTTCGGCTGGCCCGCCTCAGCCGGCGCGGGAGGGGTGCCACACGCCAACTGCCTCAACACCGTTCGCCGGACCCGCGTCCATTCCTCGGCGAGGTCAGCGTGATCAATCGCCGCCGAGCAAGGCGGCACCGGCTCGACACGGAAAAACACTCGTCGCTGCCCTGCCTGCTCCCGGCATCGTGAATCCTCTGCTGGGTCTGCTGCGAGGCGCCAACGTGTAGATCCCCCAGAACCCATCCGGGAAGTACCTGCAATCGGTTTGACAAGCAGGAAAGCCTGATTTGGGGCGGTCTGATGGCCTGGCTATTCAGAGTGCTTCTGCTCGGGAGTCCGGTTCTGAGGAGTCATTCAGTTGTCCCTCCGTGAGCAGGCGAGCTCCGCGTGGCTCGTTCCAATCATCGTGGCGCCCCACGTACGTTGGTGTAGGGTCTCAAACCGCATGACATGTCGAACTTGTTTAACCTACGGTTGCCCTTCTGTCTCACGGTGACTGCGGCCGTGATCAGTCTCAAACTCGTGGCATTTCTTCGCCCCGGCGCAGCCGGTCGGGTCCGACTAGCCGCGCCGGTCTCACAGGGTGGGCCGCCGTGCCGATGCCGATCAGGACGCGGCAGACCACCAGCGCCGCGATGTTCGGCGCGAACGGGGCCGCCACCGAGGTGATGCCGACCAGGACGAGCCCGGCGAGGCTGGTGCGGCGCGGGCCGAGCACGTCGGCGATGCGGCCCATCGCCGGGGCGGCGACGGCGGTGGCCAGGTGGAGCGCGGAGACCAGCCAGGTCACCGAGGTGCCCGCGTCGAAGTGGGAGCGGATGCCGACCAGGGCGACCGCGATCATCGAGGAGTTGAGCGGCTGCAGGATGGTGCCGAAGGCGATCGGGGTGATGAACCTGCCCGGTAACTCCGGTTCGGGCTTCGCGGACTGCGGCAGATCTTCAGCCTTGCTGTCTTTTCAGGGGGATGGTTCGGGTGTGGTTCGTGGCATCGGTCATCTCGGCTCGGAGCTGGGTCAGGAGTCGGCGAGGCGGTCCAGCAGCCTGGCGGAGAGCACCAGCAGCTCCCGCTCGACATCGGTGAGACCGGTCATGGCCTGGGCCAGCCACGCCTCGCGCCGGCTCCGGTCCCGCAGGACCTGGCGGCGGCCGGAATCGGTGATCCGGACGATGGCGGCCCGCCGATCGGCCGGGTCGGTGTCGCGCTCGGCCAGCCCGGCATCGATCAGGTGCTGCACGATCCGGGCCATGGACTGCGGGGTGATCCGCTCGGCGGCGGCCAGCGCGCTGGCGGTCGCCGGACCGTCGCGTTCCAGGCGGCCCAGCACCGCCAGGCGCCCCAGGGGCAGCTCGCCGGACTCGCGCTCGGCGCGCAGCCGCCGCGCCAGGCGCATCACGCCCATCCGGACCTCGGTGGCCGCCGCGGCGATCCCGGCGGTGTCGTCATCGGCGGCGGGATCGTCATGGGTCATGTATTTAGCATAGCTGTGCTTCTCGATGTGGTCAGAGGCGCTGCAGCCGGGCTGTGACGTGAGGCGTCATCGGCAGGCCGACCATGGCGCGGCTCTCGGCGTAATGGAGCGCGCCGTCGGCGTCGAGCGCGTAACTGCGCTGCGCGGCCTCGACGTCCTTCGCGGTCGCGGCGCGGACGACGGTGTCGGTGGCGAGTTCCCAGCGCTGCGGGCTCGCCGTGCCGTAGAACAGTTCCAGGATTCCGGTGCAGTGGCTGATCAGCAGCTCCAGGCTCCCGTCCGGTTGCGGCCGCCACCAGCCGGTTTCCCACGCCGCCGGCCGCAGGACGTTGCCTTCGGCGTCGAGCAGCCAGGCTCGTGCCTCGTGGCGCAGGAACGGCCGCCCGTCGTGGGCGATCGTGACCTGCTGTCCGAACCGGTACGGCCCCTCGATGCTCGGGTAGTCGACTTCGCCGGCCCCGCGCCACACGCCGACCAGATCCTGCAGCGGGGCGCACGCGCCGTGCAGCGGCGGCCCGCTGCGCAGGTCCGTGGTCTCGGCCGGGATGGGCAGCGGAGCGTGCTCACTGGAAGAACCCATGCGGGCAGGGTAGCGGCACGATCAACGCGGGTTCGTCGTCCACTGTGGAATCTGCGGTCGGCCCGATTCGCTAGGGCCGGCGCGCCGGGGCGGTGCCGCGCTCCAGTCGGGCCTGCAAGCCGTCGAGGTTGCGGGTCAGCGCGTGCTCGAAGAGGCCGTCGATGTCGTCGACGACCTCGCTGTTCAAGTCCGCGAGCATGGGGAAACGCCCGGTCGCGTACAGCGCCTTCACCTGGTCGTCCAGCGACCTCCACCACTGCTCGGCGCCGACCCCGGTCGCCTCCTCGGCCTCGGCCTCGGATTCCCGGGACAGCGCGAGGCCGCGCACCATCGACGGCAGCGTCAGCGCCTCGCGCGCGATCTCGTCCGGGTCCAGTCCGAGGCCGTCGAGGGCTCGCAGGGTCCATTCGGTGTGCGCCATCGCCTCCGGAACCAGCTGCGGGCGCGTCATGGACACCGCGCTCGCCAGCCAGGGATGCCGCAGGTAGAGCTCCCACTGCGTCCGGCACACGAGTTCGAGCTTCGCCCGCCAGCCGGGCGGGCCCGGTTCCGGCAGCGGCCGTTCGAGGAACGCGACGCGCATCATCTCGCGCACCAGCTCGTCCTTGCTCGCCACGTGCCGGTAGAGCGACATCGGGCCGACCCCCAGCTCGGCCGCGATCCGGCGCATGGACACCGCTTTCGTCCCTTCGGCGTCGGCAGCCGCCACCGCGACGGCGACGATCCGCTGCAGGGTCAGCGGCGGTTCGGCCGGGCGATCCGGTGGCGGCTGCGGCGGTGCGCTGACGACCGTGCCCGCGCCGCGTCGCGCTTCGACCAGCCCTTCGCGGCGGAGCTCGGCGAGCGCCTTCGTGGCGGTGGCCATGGCCACGCCCCATTCGCGGGTGATCGAGCGGGTGGACGGCACGCGGTCGCCGGGGCGCAGTTCGCCGCGCGCGATGCGATCGCGGATCGCCGAAACGATCCGCAGGTACGGGGGCTCGGTCCCTCTGGTCATCGGCACCTCCAGCGGCATCGTAATCGTACTAGTGCACTAGGTCGGAAAACTAGTGCACTTTGTTTGAATAGTTCCATCAACCTGCGTATTTACAGGGATTTTGATCCGGTTCGAGCATTGATTGACAGTGTTCGATACGGTGTACCCGTGATTGAGTACGGCGTATTGCGGAGGACTTGATGCACGATCCCGAAGCCGTCGTCGGCACGCTCGTGGCGGCGTTCGACGACGACCCGTTGACGAACTGGCTGTTCCCCGATGCCGAAGATCTGCGAGCGGCCCTGCCCCACGTCTTCGGCCCCGCGGTCGCGGCGTCGATCGAAGCGGGGGAGCTCGCCGTGGCCGGTGATGGCTCGGCGGTGGCGGTCTGGCTGCCGCCTGCGGACCACGATGCGGAGATCGGCGGCGACCGCGAGCTCCCGGCCGCGTTCCTGCCGCACCTCGAACGGCTGGAGATCTTCAACAGGCTGGTGCTGGCGCGGCATCCGCGCGGGCGCGCGCACCTGTACCTCCCGTTCCTGGGCGTCCGGCCGCAGCGGCGTGGCGAGGGGCTGGGATCCGTGCTGCTGGCCGACCGGCTGGCCCGAGCCGACGCCGCTGGCGTGCCCGCGTACCTGGAGGCGAGTTCGCCCCGCAATCGGCCGCTGTACGAACGCCACGGCTTCCGGGAGCTGGGGGAGCCGGTCGCGCTACCCGGCGGGCCGACGGTGTGGCCGATGTGGCGGGACCCGAAGACCAACGAAGAGGAGAACTGACATGAGCGTGACGAGCGAGATCATCGCCGGTGGCGACGACGACTTCATGACGGTGCGGAAGGTGACCGCGGCGGGCGGCCAGCGGGAGATCGGCCGCGCGCTGGCCGCCGAGGCCGCCGCGACCTTCGGTTGGGCGCCGGTCCTGGTCGACCCGGTGGTGAACCGGGCGCGACGCACCTGGTTCGAGCGGAACTGGCCGCAGCACCACGAGCGGATGCGCGGCGCGGCCGAGGCGGCCGGCGTCGACCCCGACGACGACCGGGTGCACCTCGACGGACTGACCGGCGTGCCGAGCGGATCGGCCTGCTCGGTGACCTACCTCCGGCCGTCCGCGACGAAGGAGGGGCACGGGCTCTTCGGGCGCAACTACGACTTCTTCACCACCAGCGCCGAGGAGATCTTCGCGGCGCTGGGTGGGCCCGAGCCGGCCGGGCCGCGACCGCCGATGGCATCCAGGCCGTACGTGCTCAACAGCATCCCGGACGCCGGCCCGACCACGACGGTGCTCACCATGAACGAGCTCGACGGCTGCATGGAGGGCATCAACGAGCACGGGCTCGCGGTGGCCCTGCTGATCGCCGACGCGGAGAGCACCACGCCGCCGGTCGAGGCGGGCCCGCAGGTCGGGATCTCCTCGGCGCAGCTGCCCAGGTTCGTGCTGGACACCTGCGCCACGGTGGACGAGGCGAAGCAGGCGCTGCTCGGCGCCAAGCACTACGACCTGGGCGTGCCGCTGCACTACCTGATCGCGGATGCGGCGGGCAACGCGTTCATCTGGGAGCGCGGCGACGCCGGCATCGAGCACATCATCGACATCGACGGCGACGCCCTGTGCCTCACCAACCACCTGGTGCACAAGCGGCAGGCGGGAGAACTGCCGCAGGACAACGAGGAAACCCTGCAGACCTACGGGCGGTACCGGACGCTGGTCGACCGCACCGGCGGCTCGGTGATGTCCGGGGAGCTGCTGCGCGCGACCCTCGACGAGATCGGTTTCGACGCCACCAACGCCGGGCACTACCCGGTCCGGACGCTCTGGCGCACGGTGTTCGACCTCGACGAGCGCACCATGTCGACGCGGTTCTACCTCGGTGACACCGCGACCGGCGGCCTGCGGCACAGCGCCGAGCTGACCTTCGGCCCCGGCCTGCTGGCGGGCTGACCTCAGCCCTGCGCCGCCGGCCCTTCGGTGTCCGATGTGGACGGTTCGCGGCGCAGGGTGTCCCGGACGAGGTCGCGCAGCCAGTCCGTGCCCGGCGCGGGAATGGCCCGCCGGTACGTGTAGAGCGCGACCTCGACCGTGGGGATCTCGAACGGCAGCTCGAAGGTCCGCACCCGCGACGAGCGGGTGAACAGGCCCGCGACGCCGCTGGGCACCGCCGAGAGGTAGCGGGTGCGGGCGAGCAGCTCGGGCAGCACCGCGAAGTGCGGCACCCGCGCCGCGACCTCGCGGCGGTGCCCGAGCCGGGTCAGCTCCTGGTCCGCGTCGACGTGCCCGGCGGCCGGGTCCACCACGATGTGCCGTTCCCGCAGGTACTCGTCCAGGGTGGGGCGCTCGCCGATGCGCGGGTGATCGCGGGCGATCAGCCCGACGTAGCGCTCCTGGAACAACCCGTCGCGGCGCAGGTCCGGCGCGTCGATGCGCGGCGTGCAGATGACGGCGTCGGTGCGCCCCTGGCGGAGCTGCTGCGGCGCGGCGGCCATGTCCAGGGGCGTGACCTCGACGGTGCAGCGCGGTGCCTGCTCCTCCAGCCGGGCCAGGATCGGCGGCAGCAGGCTGATCTCGCCCAGGTCGGTCGCGCAGATCCGGAAGGTGCGCACCGACGTGGCCGGGTCGAACCGGCCCGCCCCGGACACCGTCTCGTCGATCACCTCGAGCGCCTGCTGCAGGCGCGGGTACATCCGCTCCGCGATCTCGGTCGGCGCGAGGCCGTCGGGGGAGCGGGCGAACAGCTCGTCGGCGAACTGGCGCCGCAGCCGGCGCAGCGAGTGGCTCACCGAAGGCTGCGTGATGAACAAGGCCTCGGCGGTCTTCGTCACGCTGCGGGTCTCGTAGAGCAGCACGAAGGTGCGCATCAGGTTCAGGTCCACGTCGACCACGCAGTGAGAATAAGTCCTGTCTATGCCGGGATCAACAGCATTCATTAGGACTATGACCACTGCTTGCCTAGGGTGGCGGGCATCACCGAAAGGCCCACCGAGCCGGAAGCGAGCAACGATGCCCGACGTGCGCCAGGCGACCTACGACCTGCTGCGATCGCATGATCTGACCACGATCTTCGGCAACCCCGGATCCAACGAGCTGCCGTTCCTGGCCGGCATGCCGGCGGACTTCCGGTACGTGCTCGGCCTGCACGAGGGCGCGGTGCTGGCGATGGCCGACGGGTACGCGCTGGCCCGCGGCGGTTCGGCGCTGGTCAACCTGCACGCGGCGGCCGGCACCGGGAACGCGCTGGGCCCGCTGACGAACTCGGTGTACTCGCACAGCCCGCTGATCATCACCGCCGGGCAGCAGGTGCGCTCGACCATCGGCCAGGAGGTCATGCTGGCCAACGTCGACGCCGCGACGCTGCCGAAGCCGCTGGTGAAGTGGAGCTGCGAACCGGCGTGCGCGCAGGACGTGCCGCGCTCGATCAGCCACGCGATCCACATCGCGAACCTGCCGGCGAAGGGCCCGGTGTACGTGTCGGTGCCCTACGACGACTGGAGCCAGGAGGCGCCACCGGAAGCACGGCACCTGCTGGAGCGCACCACCGGCACCGCCGGTTCGCTCAGCGCCGCGCAGCTCGCCGACCTGGCCGGCGCGCTCGACGCGGCCGAGAGCCCGGTGCTGGTGCTAGGACCGGAGGTCGACGCGCAGTACGCCAACGACGACGCGGTGCGGCTCGCGGACCGGCTGGGCGCGCCGGTGTGGATCGCGCCCTCGGCGTCGCGCTGCCCGTTCCCGACCCGGCACCGCAGCTTCCGCGGCGTGCTGCCCGCCGCAGTCCAGGGCGTCACCAACGCGTTGGCGGGCCACGACCTGATCCTCGTCGTCGGCGCGCCGGTGTTCCGCTACCACCAGTTCGTGCCCGGCGAGTACCTCCCGGCCGGCGCCCGGCTGATCCAGCTGACCGGCGACCCGGGCGAGGCCGCGCGGGCGCCGATGGGGGAGGCGCTGGTCGGCGACGTCAAGGATGCGCTGTCCAGGCTGGCCGAGACCGTCACCGCCGGGCGCCGCCCGGAGCTGCTGCCGCTGGCGGAGCACCCGCCCGCGCCCTCGGGCGGCGACCGGCTGCACCCGGCGGAGCTGTTCGCGGTGCTGCGGGAGAACGCACCGGCAGATGCCGTCTACGTCAAGGAATCCACCGCGACGGCGGCCGATTTCTGGGCCCAGATGGACCTTTCGCGGCAGGGCAGCTACTTCTTCCCGGCCTCCGGCGGGCTCGGCTTCGGGCTGCCCGCCGCCGTCGGCGCACAACTTGCCCACGACGACCGCCAGGTGATCGGGCTCATCGGCGACGGCTCGGCCAACTACGGCATCACCGCGCTGTGGACGGCCGCGCAGTACGAGATCCCGGTGATCATCGTGATCCTGAAGAACGGCACCTACGGCGCGCTGCGCTGGTTCTCGAAGGTGCTCGACGCGGCCGAGACGCCCGGTATGGACGTGCCCGGCATCGACTTCGTGCAGATCGCGGGCGGCTACGGCGTCGCGGCGACCTCGGTGCGCACCCGCGAGGAGTTCGCCGACGCCCTGGCCGCCGCACTGCGCTCCGGAAAACCGGCCGTGATCGAGGCCGAGACCGAACTAACCGAACCCTGACCGGCCGTTCCCCTACGGCAGCGGAACCCCAAGGAAGAACATATGGCCCGGCAAACAGTTGGGGCCGTGGTCGGCGACGCCCGGCTCAACGGCTTCCACATCAAGGTCCTGATCATGTGCTCGTTGCTGATGATCGTGGACGGCTACGACATGGTGTCCTACGGCACCGTGATCACGCACCTGATGGACGAGTGGCACATGGACCCGGTGACCGCCGGGACGCTCGGCTCCGTCGCGCTGGTCGGCATGCTGGTCGGCGGCCTGTTCGTGGCGCCGCTGGCCGACCGGTACGGCAGGCGGCCGCTGATGATCACCTGCGTGACCATCGCCAGCATCGCGTCGTTCAGCTGCGCGCTGGCCACCGGGCCGGCGCAGCTGGGCGTGCTGCGGTTCGTCGTCGGTGTGTCGTTGGGCGCGCTGGTGCCCAACTTCAACGCGCTGGCCGGCGAAATCGCGCCGCGGCGGGCGAAAGCCCTGTTCGTGACGCTGGTTTCGTCGTTCTACTCGGTGGGCGGGATCGCCGCCGCGGTGTTCGCCATCTACATCGAGCCGCTGTGGACCTGGCGCGGCGTGTTCTACGTGGCGGCGATCCCGCTGCTGATGGTGCCGTTCCTGCTGCGCCACCTCCCGGAATCGCCGGACTTCCTGGCCACCCGGGGCGACCGGGAGCGGCTGCTGGTCGTGCTGCGCAAGATCGACCCGGCCGCGGAGCTCGGCGACGTGGTCGTCGAACGGAGCGCCACGGCGGACAAGGCCTGGCTGCGGCAGCTGTTCGCCGGCGGCAACGCGATCAACAACGTGCTGATCTGGGTCTTCTTCGCGATGTGCATGCTGCTGAGCTACGGGCTCAACACGTGGCTGCCGAAGCTGATGCAGACCGCCGGCTACTCGCTGGGCTCCGCGCTGTGGAACCTGGTGGTGCTCAACCTGGGCGGCATGGTGGGCGCCATCGCGGGCGGCTGGATCGCGGACCGCTGGAACTACCGCAACACGCTGGTGGCGTACTTCGTGCTGGCGTCCGCCTCGCTGATCGGCCTGTCGTTCAACCCGAACTCGGTGCTGCTCAACGTGCTGCTGTTCGTCGCCGGGGCGGCGACGGTCGGCGTGCTGGCGATCATCCACGCGTTCGCCGTGGAGTACTACCCGGCCGCGGTGCGCTCCACCGGCGTCGGCTGGGCAGCCGGGATCGGCCGCATCGGCGCGATCGGCGGCCCCACGCTCGGCGGCGCACTCTTGGCGCTGGAACTGCCGTTCCAGCAGAACTTCATCGCCGTCGCGGTTCCCGGTGCCATCGGCGCGGTCGCCGTGGCGCTGGTGGCCGGGAAGAAGTTCCGCGCCCCGGAACCGGAGCGGGCAGCCGCGAGCTGACCAGGACCACAAGTTCGATTCGCTTGAGAAAGGCCGTTGTACATGACGATTCTGGATGTCGAACGCTGGGCGAAGCGCGTTTTCACCGGTAGCTGGAGCACGGCGAGCGGCACCCCGACGGAGGTCGTCGAGCCGGCGACCGGGCAGGTGCTGGGCCACGTCGGCGCCGCCACGCCAGATGACATCGACGAGGCGTGCGCCGAGGCGGCCGCCGCGCAGCGGGAGTGGGAGAACACGCCGTTCGAGGAGCGCGCCGCGATCATGCGCCGCGCCGGGCGGCTGTTCGAGGAGCACGCCGAGGAGATCCGCCGCTGGATCATCCGCGAGGCCGGTTCGATCCCGCCGAAGGCGGAGCTGGAGGCGCACAGCGCGGCCAACGAGTGCTTCGAAGCGGCCGCGCTTCCGTCCCACCCGGCCGGTTCGCTGCTGCCGTCGGCGGACGGCCGGCTGAGCCTCAGCCGCCGGGTGGCCGCCGGGGTCGTCGGCGTCATCGCGCCGTTCAACTTCCCGCTGATCCTGTCGATCCGCGCCGTCGCCCCGGCGCTGGCGCTGGGCAACGCGGTGGTGCTCAAGCCCGACACCCGGACCGCGGTGTGCGGCGGCGTGGTGCTGGCCGCGATCTTCGAGGCCGCCGGTGTCCCGGAAGGCGTGTTCCAGATGCTGCCGGGCGGCGCAGACGCCGGGGCGGCGCTGGTGGCCAACAAGCACACCCGCGTCATCGCGTTCACCGGCTCGACCGCCGCCGGTCGCAAGGTCGCCGAATCCGCCGCGACCCACTTGAAGCGCGCGCACCTGGAGCTCGGCGGCAACAATGCGCTGATCGTGCTGCCGGACGCCGACGTCGCCGCCGCCGCGTCGGCGGGCGCCTGGGGATCGTTCCTGCACCAGGGGCAGATCTGCATGGCCGCGGGACGGCACCTGGTGCACGAGTCCATTGCGGACGAATACGTGGCCGCGCTCGCCGAGAAGGCCCGCAACCTGCCGGTCGGAGACCCGAACACCGCCGAGGTGGCGCTGGGGCCGATCATCGACGAGCGCCAGCGCGACAACATCCACCGGCTGGTCACCGAGAGCGTCGCGGCGGGTGCGACGCTGGCCGCCGGCGGCGAGTACGACGGGCTGTTCTACCGGCCGACGGTGCTAGACCACGTTCGCCGCGACACCCCGGCGTTCTGCGACGAGATCTTCGGCCCGGTCGCGCCCGTGCTGCGCTACCGCACGGTCGAGGAAGCCGTCGAGATCGCGCGCGACACCGAGTACGGCCTGTCGCTGAGCGTGCTCGGTGGCGATGCCATGGCGGCGTGGGAGGTCGCCAAGCAGATCCCCAGCGGCCTGGTGCACGTCAACGACCAGACCGTCGGGGACCACGCGCACATCCCGTTCGGCGGCGTGGGCGCCTCCGGCAACGGCGGTCGCGTCGGCGGCGCGGAGGCCAACCTGGAGTCGTTCACGGAAACCCAGTGGGTCACCATCCAGGGCAAGATCCAGCAGTACCCGTTCTGATCCACGACGGCATCGAGGACCGGCTCGACCTCCCCGAGGTCGAGCCGGTCCTCGTTATGGCGGTGTCGCTACCGATGGTATCGATACCGATCGTAGCGAAAGTTGTTATCGTGTGGCCATGCCCCGAGCGACCGCATCCGTCAGACCCCCGGGCCGCCCGCGCGCCGGCATCGACGCCGAGGTCTTCGCCGCAGCGCTGAGCACGGTCCACGAGCTGGGGTACGCGGGCGCGACGATGGATCGCATCGCGGCGGCGGCGGGCGTGGCGAAGACGACGATCTACCGTCGCTGGCCGTCGAAGGGCGCGCTGATCGCGGACTGCCTCGTCGACGCGTTGGGCCCGGTGCCGCTGACGGGCACCAGCCGGGAAGAGGACATGGCGGCGGCCACCCACTGGGTCGCGGCGAAGATCGGCGAGCCCGGGGTGGGCGCGGCGTTCGCGGGCGTGTTCGTCGACGCCGTGAGCGATCCGGCCCTGCGCGAGGTCCTGTCCACGCGGTTGCAGGACCCGTACCGGCTCGCGCTCCAGGAGGCGCTCGGCGAGCCGGAGAACCAGGTCCTGCTCCTCATCGACGTCGTCGTCGGAACCCTGCTCCACCGGATGGGCATGACCGGCGCGCCGATGGTCGACGAAGACGTCACCGCACTGGCGGAGATGGTCCTCCGCCACTTCGCCGATCCGGCCTAGAACTTCGGCCGGACCGGCGGCTCGACGGTCAGTCGAAGGGCGTGCCGACGTAGTTCTCGGCGAGCAGGGTGCGGCCGGCCCGGGAGCGGGTGACCGTGTCGAGCTCCGCGAGCTGGCGGTTGTGGTCGAAGCCGCTGGCCTCCGGCATGCGGTGCAGCATCGACGTCATCCACCACGAGAAGTGCTGCGCCCGCCAGACCCGCGGCAGCGCCGTGGCGGTGTAGGCGTCGAGCGCGGTGCGGTCGCTCTCGGCGAAGAAGCGGTCCATGGCGCGGGAAAGCACGTAAACGTCGGCGATCGCCAGGTTCATGCCCTTCGCGCCGGTCGGCGGCACGGTGTGCGCGGCGTCGCCCGCCAGGAACAGGCGGCCGTACTGCATCGGCTCGCAGACGAAGCTGCGGAAGTGCAGCACCGACTTCGAGAAGATCGGGCCCTCCTTGATCTGCGCGCCCTCCACCCGGGTGTGCAGCTCCTGCCAGATCCGGTCGTCGGACCAGTCCTCGACCGCGTCGTTCGGGTCGACCTGCAGGTAGTGCCGCTGCACGGTCGCCGACCGGGTGCTGATCAGGGCGAAGCCGTTGCGGTGGTGCGCGTAGATCAGCTCCTCGGAGGACGGCGGTGCCTCGGCGAGGATGCCGAACCAGGCGAACGGGTACTGTCGGAAGTGGTCCTGCCGCGGCTTCGGCGCCGGGATCAGGAACCGGGTCGTGGTCCGCGATCCGTCGCAGCCCGCCACCAGCCCGCAGGTCAGCTCCTGCTCGACGCCGTCCTGGGTGAAGCGGATCGTCGGCGCGTCGCCGGTGATGCCCTCCACCTGCACGTCGGAGACGCCGAAGCGGATGTCGCCGCCGTCGGCGAGGCGCTTGGCGATCAAGTCCTTGAGGACCTCGTGCTGCGGGTAGATGGTGACGCCGCGGCCGCCGGTGAGGCCGGCGAAGTCGATGCGGTGCCCGCGGCCGCCGAAGCGCAGCTCGATGCCCTCGTGCACCATGCCCAGCCGGCGAACGCGGTCGCCGACGCCGGTCTCGGTCATCAGGTCCACGGAGCTCTGCTCCAGCACGCCCGCGCGGATGGTGCCCTCGATCTCCTCGCGGGTGCGGGTGTCGATGACGACGGACTCCACGCCGCGCTGGTGCAGCAGGTGCGAGAGCATCAGCCCCGCGGGTCCCGCCCCGACGATCCCGACCTGGATCTCCATGTGCCGCTTCCCTTCTCGCGCCGCCGCGGCACCGGTGCACTCCGATGTGACCGGCACCGCAGGCCGGCCCCCACCATCGGTTGCGGGCCGGGGGAGAAGGAACGCCCCTTTCCGTTCACCGGAAGCCCGATCGCGGCGGCCGGTCAGCGGGCGGTGGCGTCCCCGGGCACGGTGAGGTCGCGGCTTGTCAATGCTCTTGCTCAGCCGGGTTCGCCGCGTCGCTTGCGGTGGATGACCCAGCCGAGGTCGACCGCGGCGATCGCCGCGAGCACGACCAGCGCCCAGCCCAGCCAGGCCAGCTCCGGCACCGCCAGGAACAGCAGGACCGCCGCGCCCGCGCAGAACACCAGGCCGAATCCGGCCAGCCAGATCCGCAGCGTGAGGGCGCTGCGGGCGTACGGCGCGCCGGCGAATCCGGCCAGGGGATCGTGGTAGCCCGGCAGGCCCCGCTCGTACTCCTCGCGCTTGCGCTTCGGCATGCCACCCGGCTACCCGTTCCGGCGCGTTTGCTCACCTGATCGCCGGTCCGGGACTGGGTCTCTGTACGGAGTCGGCCGCGACGCCCGCTACGTCGCCCGGAAGCTGGCGGCCTACAACGCGTAGGGGTCGGGCTCGATCTCGACCTCCGAGGTGTGGTCCACCCGGTAGCCGACCCCGCGCACCGTGGTGATCAGGTCCAGGCCGGGGCCGAGCTTGCTGCGGATCCGCCGGACGTGCACGTCCACGGTGCGGGTGCTCGGCGAGCTGTTGAGGTGCCACACGGCGTTGAGCAGCGCGCCGCGCCGGTGCACCCGTCCCGGGTTCTCGCACAGGAACAGCAGCAGGTCGAACTCCAGCCGGGTGAAGTCGATGAACGTCCCGTCGGCGCGCACGACTCGGCGCGGGGCGACCAGGATCCGCAGGGCGGGCTCCACCGGGGCGGGCAGCGCGCGCAGCCGCGGCGCCTGCGGTCGGGCCTGCACCTCCACAGTGGACTGGCCTGGTATTTCGGCCAGGTCGCGGATCTTCCGGGCGAAATCGCGTTCCAGCGAGGCCAGATCTCGTTGCGGGACGACGAACCGGGCGGTCACCTCGATCACCGCGCCACCGTCCGCCGGGTCCAGGAATGCGGCTTCCAGCGTCATTGCACAGGTCTCCGTCTCATCGCGGCGCGGGCGCATCCCGGCGCCGGTGCGAACAACAGCAACCCGGCGGCAGGCGGCTCGGACGAACAGCGGAGCGGCGCCGGGGCAAGGGGAGATCAGGTGCGCGGACAAGCCGCGGAAGCGACCCACAGCAGGTCGATGTGCGCGCGCTGCACGAGCAGCGGTCCCGGCGTCATGAGGTTGATCAAAGCAGCGTCGGAGATTTCCGTCAAAGCCGTTCACAAGGTGGGAAACGCTGGCCGGGGTCACCGCCGGAAGCGTTGCCACCAGCGGGCTTTCCGCGGCGCGGCCGCGGCCGGTTCGACGGGCTCGGCCGCGGGCTGCTGCACCGGATCGGGCCGGCCGGCGCGCCACGAAGCGACCACCTCGTCGACGTTCACCGGGCCGATGACCACCTGCGGCCCGGTCGGCGCGCGGAGGTGCTCGACGATCCGGCGGTTCAGGTCGGCGGCCACGTCGCGAACGGCCTGCTCGGTGGTCAGGTCTCGCACCACCTCGGGCAGCCGCTCGGCCTCCTTGCGGAGCTGCAGCGGGGTGGGCAGCAGAGCGTCACCGGAGAGGCCCTCGCGGCGGATGTAGTCCTTGACCCACCACTGGTCGTCCAGCGGCGCGCCCGCGCCGGGCAGCGGCTTGCCCGCGCCGGGCAGGTCGTCGAAGTCGCCGCGCTCCTGCGCGGTCCGGATCTGCTTGTCGACCCATGATTCGAACGTGACACCGGGTGGCTTGCGCTCGGTCATGCCCCGATTGTCGGCCACGGCGCCACCGTGATGCCACCGGCTAGCCGACGCGTTCGAGGATGCCGCGGATGAAGGCGGCCTGTCCGGCGTGCTGCAGGTCGTCGGCGATCACGCTCACCAGCCGCACGCCGAGGGTGACCGGGGGAGCCCACCCGGCGTCCACGACCTCCGCGAGGTCGTCGTCGGTCAGCCCCGCGACGAACTCGACCGTCCGCGCGTGGACCGCGTCGTGGTACCCGGTCAGCAGCTCGCCGGAGTCGACGCGGACGTCGGCGACCTCGTCGGGATCGTGGCCGTAGCCGATGTCCTCGTGCGCGAACGGCAGCCCGAAGCGCCCCAGCCAGTCCTGCGCGGTCCAGGCCTGCTCCGCCGCGGCCACGTCCGAGACGTGGTCGTCCTGCACCCGGGTCAGGTGCCACACCAGCCAAGCGATCGAGTTGGCCTCCGGATCGACCCGGTACGCCAGCTGGTCGGGATCCAGGCCCGACACGGTCTCGTGCACCACTTCGCGGATCCGGTCGAACGCATCGACGAGCACTTCGGCGCTGGACATCCGCCCACGGTACGGCCGCCGCCGGGATCCGGCAGCAGATCCACAGTGGACGCTAGCCGGCCAGTGCGCCGACCCCGGCCACCGCGCGGCTTGCCCGCGCCTGCTCGTCGGTGACCGGCCGGTCCGGCCGCCACGCCGAGGTGAACACCACGCCCGGCGGCACCAGCTCGTAGCCCGCGAACAGGCCCGTGACCTGGTCCGGGTTGCGCAGGTGCAGCGGGTGGGTGCTGGACTGGTAGAGCTCGATGGCCTGCGCGACCTCGCCCGGCCAGTACTCCGGCGTCAGGCTGTGCGACAGCGCCAGGTGGCTGCCGGGCGTGCAGGCCCGCCGGTAGCTGGCGATGATCCCGGCCGGGTCGTCGGAGTCCGGGATGAACGGGAACACGGAGATCATCAGCACCGCCACCGGCCGGGAGAAGTCCAGCAGCCGGCAGGTGTCGGGGTGGCCCAGCACCAGGTCCGGGTGCCGCAGGTCCGCGCGGATGATGGTGGCGCGCTCGTTGCCCGCCAGCATGCGCTGCGACTGCGCCACCGCCACCGGCTCGTGGTCGACGTAGACGACCCGCGCGTCGGCGTTCAGGCCCTGGGCGATCTCGTGCACGTTGCCGACGGTCGGGATGCCGGAGCCGAGGTCGAGGAACTGGTCGATGCCCGCCTCGGTGACGAGGTAGCGCACCGCGCGCTGGAGGAACGCCCGGTTCTCCTGTGCGAACGTGCGTGTCTCGGGCAGCATCGCCAGCACTCGTTCGGCCGCCTCGCGGTCTGCCGCGAAGTTGTGCGCGCCGCCCAGGTAGTAGTCGTACATGCGGGCCGGGTTGGCCCGCTCGCGGTCCACCCCGGCCAGGTTCGCGAACAACTCCGCCCGGGCCGGATCCTGTCCCGGATGTCCCTGCATCCCCGTGCCTCTCCGGTTCGACGGCCGATCAGCCGTAGGCTGCTCCTGCGCGATCGGCTTGGCAAGATCAGGCGCGGGTGTACTTGAGCACATCCAGCATGCTGTGCTCGTCCGCGGGGTCGGGTTCGCCGAGGCAGGCGGCCAGGTCGCGGCGCACCCGGTCCCGGTCGAGGCCGGAGCCGATCACCACGAGCTGCGTGCGCCGCGGTTCGCCCCGGGCCCACCGCGACCGCTGGAACCGCAGGAAGTCGCCGACGGTGTGCAGCGTGAACTTCTGCCCCTGCCCCGGAGCGCCGAAGTGCACCTGGCCCTTCATCCGGTAGACGCCGTCCGGGCGGTCGTCGAGGAACCGCATCAGCTCCCGCGGGTGAACCGGGTCGTCGGCGGTGAAATCCACGCTCTGGTACGCGGTGTGCAGGTGCTCGTGGCAGTCGTCGGACGATTCGGCCAGCAGCTCGTCGAAGGACAGCTGGCGCGCGACGTCCTGCCGTTCGCGGACCGCCTCGCGGTCGAACAGCAGCGCCGGGTCGACCCGGCCGTGCGCGGTCGGCAGCACCGGCTTGCCACCCGCGAGCCCGCCCACCAGCTCCGCCAGTCGCCGCTGATCGGATTCGGCGACTCGGTCGATCTTGTTCAGCAGCACCAGATCCGCGAAGCGCAGGTGCTGGTCGATCTCGGGGTGGCGGCGCCGGGTCGCGTCGAACTCCGCGGCGTCGACCACCTCGACCAGCCCGCCGTAGCCGAGGCGGGGGTTGGTGCTGTTCAGCAGCAGCCGGACCATGCCGCGCGGGTCGGCCAGGCCGCTGGACTCGATCACGATGACGTCGATGTCGCTGCCGGGCCGCGCGAGCCGGGCCAGCAGGTCGTCGAGCCCGCTGGCGTCGACGGCGCAGCACAGGCAGCCGTTGCCCAGCGACACCGTGGAGTCGACCTGGCCGGCGACGCTCAGCGCATCGATGTTGATCTTCCCGAAGTCGTTGACCACGACGCCGATCCGGGCGCCCTGCGGGTTGCGCAGCAGGTGGTTGAGCAGGCTGGTCTTCCCGGCCCCGAGGAATCCCGCGACGATGATGACCGGGATCGGTTGCCGAACCAAGGAATCCGCCTTCCGCGCGACTGCTGACCGCCCGGCAGCATAGCGATTCGGTTCACGAGCGCTTCGGGACCGGGATGCGTTGGAGGTCCTCGGCCACCACGACCTGGCCGTCGAACACGGCCGCGGCCTCGTCGTGGAAGCGTTGCGGATCGGAGTAGCGCTGCGAGAAGTGGGTGAGGACCAGGGTCCGCACGCCGCACTCGGCCGCGACCCGGGCCGCTTGGGCGGCGGTGAGGTGGCGGTACTCGTCGGCCAGCCGCGCGTCTTCGTCCAGGAAGGTCGACTCGATCACGAGCAGGTCGGCGCCGTCGGCGATGGCGAACACGCCGTCGCAGAGCCGGGTGTCCATCACGAACCCGAACCGCTGTCCCGGCCGCGGCTCGCTGACCTGCTCCAACGTCACCTGGCCGGTCCCGGTGCGCAGCACCTGCTCGCGCTGGAGCTGCCCGACGGCGGCCCCGCGCACCCCGTGCCGGACCAGCAGCTCCGGCACCATGCGCCGGCCGTCCGGCTCCACCAGCCGGTACCCGAACGTCTCGATCCGGTGGTCCAGCCGCACCGCCTCCAGCGCGCCGAACGGGCCGGTGGCGATCACGCCCTCCCGTTCGATCGGCCGCTCCTGCAGGTCGACCACCTCGTCGAACGCCGAGGCGTAGCGCAGGTTGCGGAAGAAGCCGGCCCCGCTCGCCGGGTAGTGCGCGTGCACCGGCCGCCGGACGCGGTCCAGCGACAGCCGCTGGACCACGCCCGGCACCCCGAGGCAGTGATCCCCGTGGAAGTGGGTCAGGCAGATCCGGTCGATGTCGTGCGCGCTGACCCGCGCGTGGATCATCTGCCGCTGCGTCCCCTCGCCGGGGTCGAACAGCAGTCCGGTGCCGTCCCAGCGCAGCAGGTAGCCGTTGTGGTTGCGGGACCGCGTCGGCGCCTGGCTCGCCGTGCCCAGCACGATCAGTTCCCGATTGGACACCCGCGGCACCCTACGGCACTCGCGCCGCGGCGATCACCGCTCGGGCGCCTGCGGGCGACCGGACGGGACCTCGACCTCGGCCTCCCCGGCGGGGCGTGCCCGCTCCGCCTCGGCGCGGCGGGCGGCGTCGAGGGCCTCGGTCTCCTCGCGCGGATCGGGTACCAGCAGGCTGCCGGGCACCGACCGGCCGGCGGCGCCGAGCTGGTTCATCTTCTTCGGCACCGGGCTGCCCTGGTACTCCAGCGGCACCGGGTGCCCGTGCTCGTCGACCGGGCCCAGCGGCTGGTGCACCTCGATGAACTCGCCGTGCGGCAGGCGCTTGATGATGCCGGTCTCCACGCCGTGCTCCAGCACGTCCCGGTCGGTGCGCTGCAGGCCCAGGCAGATCCGGTAGGTGACGTAGTAGGCGATCGGCGGCGCGAGCAGCACGCCGATCCGGCCCGCCCAAGTCGTCATGTTCAGCGACAGCCCGAACACGAAGGCGATGACGTCGTTGACCCCGGACAGCAGCACCACCACGAAGAAGGCGATGGCCATCACGCCCAGCCCGGTGCGCACCGGCGCGTCGCGCGGCCGTTGCAGCAGGTTGTGGTGGGCGGTGTCGCCGCTGAGCTTGCGCTCCAGGAACGGGTAGATGATCGCCACGGTGAACACCAGGCCGAGCCCGATGACGAGCGGGAAGAACACCGCCGGAATGGTGTAGGGCCCGAGGTAGACCTCCCACGGCGGCCACAGCCGGCCCATCCCGTCGGTCCAGATCATGTACCAGTCCGGCTGGGAGGCCGCCGAGATCATCGACGCCACGTACGGGCCGAAGTTCCAGATCGCGTTGATCTGGAAGATGCCGCTCATGATCGCCAGCACGCCGGTGATGATCAGGAACAGCCCGGTGCTCTTCACCGCGAACACCGGCATGATCCGCACGCCCTCCACATTGGACTCGGTGCGCTTCGGGCCGGGGTACTGGGTGTGCTTCTGGTACCAGACGATCGCCAGGTGCACCGCGACCAGGCCGACGATGAGGCCCGGTAGCAGGAAGACGTGGAGAATGTAGAACCGCGGGATGATCTCGGTGCCGGGGAATTCCCCGCCGAAGAGGATCCACTGCAGCCAGGTGCCGATGACCGGGACCGAGAGCACGATGCCGGAGGCGATCCGCATTCCCGTGCCGGAGAGCAGGTCGTCGGGCAGCGAGTAGCCGATGAAGCCCTCGAACATGCCCAGGAAGAACAGCAGGATGCCGATGGTCCAGTTCACCTCGCGCGGCCGCCGGAACGCGCCGGTGAAGAAGATCCGGAACATGTGCACCACGATCGCGGCCATGAACACCAGCGCGGCCCAGTGGTGCAGCTGGCGCGCGAACAGCCCGCCGCGGACCTCGAAGGAGATGTCCAGCGTGCTCTCGAACGCGCGGGACATCGACACCCCGCGGAGGTTCTGGTAGACGCCGTTGTAGGTCACCTCGGTCATCGACGGGTCGAAGAACCACGCGAGGTAGGTGCCGGTGAGCACCAGGATGACGAAGCTGTACAGCGCGAGCTCGCCGAGCAGGAACGACCAGTTCGACGGGAAGACCTTGCTGATCTGGCGCCGCATCCCCGGCGCCAGGCGGAACCGCAGGTCCGCCTCGTTCGCCTGGTGGCGGATCTTCCGGAACAGCTTGCTCTCGGGCTTGGTGGGTTGCGTCAACCTGCTCATGTCGGCTCCAGGCACCGCGCTGCGAGCCACCGACGGGCGTCGATTCCGCGAACTCCCGCCGATCGGCTGGGCGAAACGACACTGCGCGGATACGAGCGTACTGCGCCGGCCCGCCACCGGCAGCGGGCGCACCGGCACTTGTCAGGGGCGGTCCGAGCCGATAGCGTCTGGACATCCTACGTCCTACGTCTTCATGATGGGCAACAGAGGAGTGGTATGGCCGAGCTGGCCGGCGGAGTGATCCCGCCGCTGTGCACACCGCTGACCCCGGACCGCGAAGTCGACGTGCCGTCGCTGGAGAAGCTCACCGGTCACCTGCTCGAAGCAGGGGTTCACGGGCTGTTCGTCACGGGCTCGACCGGCGAGGTCGGCTACCTGCCGGACGCGGCACGGCACCGCGTGCTGGAGGTCGTCGCCGGGGTGGCGGCCGGCTCCGTGCCGGTGCTCGCGGGCGTCATCGACACCGCCACTCCACGGGTCGTCGAACACGCGCGGGCCGCGCTGCGGCACGGCGCCTCCGCGCTGGTGGCCACGGCGCCGTTCTACGTCCCGACCCATCCGGCCGAGATCCGGACGCACTTCCGCCAGATCCGCGCCGCCGTCGATCTGCCGCTGCTCGCCTACGACATCCCCGTCTCGGTGCACACCAAGCTCGACCCGGAAACGGTCGTCGAGCTCGCGGCGGACGGCACGCTCCGCGGCCTGAAGGACTCCAGCGGCGACCTCGACGGCCTGCGCACCGTGCTGGAAACCCTGCCGGACCAGGACTTCCTGGTGTTCAGCGGCTCCGAGACGATGGCCGACACCAGCCTGCAGCTCGGCGCGCACGGCCTGGTGCCCGGCCTCGGCAACGCAGACCCGCGCGGCTACGTCCGGCTCTACGACGCCGCGACCGCGGGGCAGTGGGAGCAGGCCGCGACCGAGCAGGCGCGGCTGCGGCGGTTCTTCCGGGTGATCGGCGTCGGCGCCCGCCCGATGAGCCGGTACTCCTCGGCGATCGGCGCGTTCAAGGAGGCGCTGGTGCAGCTGGGCGTGATCGAGCACGGCACGACCAGCGTGCCGATGGTGACGCTCGACGACGCCGAGCGAGCCGAAGTCCGCCGGCACCTGGTCGAGGCCGGCCTCCTCCAGGCCTGACCGAACCCGTCGAAGGGAGCGTCAAGTCGTGACCGAGAACCTGCGCCGCCTGCCGGAGAGGCTGGGCCGCATCGCCTACGGCGGGGACTACAACCCGGAGCAGTGGCCCGAAGAGGTGTGGGCCGAGGACATGCGGCTGATGAAGCAGGCCGGGGTGTCGCTGGTCAGCGTCGGGATCTTCGGCTGGGCGCTGGTGGAACCCCGGCCCGGCGAGTTCGACTTCGGCTGGTTCGACCGCGTGCTGGACAACCTCGCCGATGCCAGGATCTCCGCCGCGGTGGCCACCATGACCGCCTCACCGCCGCCGTGGCTGGCGAAGCTGCACCCGGAAACCCTGCCGCGGCGCGCCGACGGCACGGTCCTGTGGCCCGGGGCGCGGCAGGCGTACTGCCCGTCCAGCCCCGTCTACCGGGAGCACGCCACGCGGCTGGTGACCCGGATCGCCGAGCGCTACGCCGATCACCCCGCGCTCGCGCTGTGGCACATCGGCAACGAGTACGGGTGTCACGTCCGCGCCTGCTACTGCGACAGCTCCTCGGCGGCGTTCCGGGAATGGCTGCGCGAGCGCTACGGCGGCATCGCCGAGCTCAACGACGCGTGGTCGACGAAGTTCTGGTCGCAGCGCTACGACGACTTCGACGAAGTGCTGCCGCCGCGCACCGCGCCCACCTTCGCCAACCCCACGCAGCAGCTCGACTTCGCCCGGTTCTCCTCGGACACGATGCTCGACCTGCTGCGCATGGAGAAGGCCGTGCTGCGGGCGGCGGCGCCCGACGTGCCGGTGACCACCAACCACGTGCCGCTGGCGAAAACCCTCGACCTGCACCGCTGGGCATCCGAAGTGGACGTCGTCAGCTACGACTCCTACCCGGACCCGCACGACCCGCAGGCGCACGTGCTCGCCGCGCTGTCCTACGACGTCATCCGGTCGCTGCGCGGCGGCCAGCCGTGGCTGCTGATGGAACAGGCGCCGAGCGCGGTGAACTGGCGCGAGCGCAACGGCGTCAAGCAGCCGGGCCGGATGCGCCTGTGGAGCTGGCAGGCCGTGGCCCAGGGCGCCGACGCCGTGATGTTCTTCCAGTGGCGGCAGTCCAAGGGCGGCGCCGAGAAGTTCCACTCCGCGATGGTGCCGCACACCGGGCCGGACAACCGGACCTTCCGCGAAGTGGCTGGACTCGGCGCGGAACTCGCGGAAACCGGCCAGCTCGTCGACACCCGTCCCGACAACGACGTGGCACTGGTGCTGGACTGGGAGAGCTGGTGGGCCCTGGAGCTGAACTCGCACCCGGCCACGCTCGACCAGCTCGACGCGCTCCTGGCGCACTACTCGCCGCTGTTCGACGCGAACATCGGCTGCGACGTCGTGCACCCGGACTCGGACCTGTCCGGCTACCGGCTGGTCGTGGTGCCGAACCTGTACCTCACCAGGGCCGAAACGGCGGCGAACCTGACCGAGCACGTCCGGCGGGGCGGGCACCTGCTGGTGTCGTTCTTCTCCGGCATCGCCGACGAATCCGACCAGGTCCACCTGGGCGGGTACCTGGGGCCGTTGCGGGAGGTCCTCGGCGCGCACGTGGCCGAGTTCTGGCCGTTGGCGGACGGGGAATCCGTCGGGGTCTCGGTGCTGGATTCGGCCGAGCGCGGGGTTCTGTGGTCCGAGGACATCGTGGTGGATGGGGCCGAGGTGGTCGGGCGGTTCACCGAGGGCGGGCTGGCCGGCGGGGCCGCCTTGACCCGGAACGCCTTCGGGGACGGCGTGGCCTGGTACCTCGGGACCCGGTTGGGGCGCGAGGGGATGCGGGCCGTGCTTGATCGGGTTGTGCGGGACAGCGGGGTTTCGCCCGTGGTGGCCGGGCTGCCGGAAGGGGTGCAGGCCGTTCGGCGGGGTGGGCGGGTTTTCCTGCTCAACCACAACGTTGGGAGCGTTTCGGTTTCCGTTGCTGGGGGTCGGGTGGAGATTGCCGGGTTCGGGGTGGAGGTTCTGGCGGGGTAGGGGCTTTTGGGTGGGTTGGGGCGGGGTTGGGGCTTTTAGAGGTTTGGTGTGTTTTGGGGCCATCCCCGCGATGGGTGGATTGTGGGGGCTGCGGGCCGGAGGTCAAG
>NZ_JBFAIN010000051.1:0-56120 GCF_040654735.1 Saccharopolyspora sp. NPDC050642
GTTCCCGCCACCGGGCGGCAGTTCGAGATCACTTCCGGCCCCGCGCGCGCCGTGGTCACCGAGCAATTTCCATTGAAATCGAACCTTCGATTTCAATGGAAATTGCGGACGACCCGATCACCAGCACCAGCGGGTGCGGGCGGCGAGCTGCTCGGGCGTGGCGTCCGCGCATCGTTGCGCTTCCGCTCGGCGAACCGTGAGCATCGCGTCGTGCAGTTCCTTGCCCAGGGCTTCGGCCAGCACTCCGGAGGACTCCAATGCATCAGCCGCCTCGGCCGCGTTCGTCGGCAGGCGGTGGATTCCCGCCGCCGCGCGCTCGTCGTCGGTCAGCGCCGCCGGGTCGCCGGTGATCTCCGCGGGCAGTCGCAGCTCCTCGCGCACGCCCGCGAGGCCCGCCGCCAGCACCGCGCCGACCGCCAGGTACGGGTTCGCGGTGGCGTCGAAGCACTTCACCTCGGCGTTGGCGGCCCACCGTTCGGTGCCGATCGTCCCGGTGATCAGCCGCATCGCGGCCTCCCGCGCCTCCCGGCCCCACACCTGCCACACCCCGGCCCACCGGGACGGCTCCAGCCGCAGGAAGCTCGCCGGGTTGCCGCCGCCGATCGCTTGCAGCGCGGGAAGTTCTCGCAACACACCGGCCAGGAACGCCTCGCCGGGTGGCTGCAAGCCGTAGCGTCCCGGGCCGCCCGCGAAGAGGTTGCCGTCCGAGTCGTGCACGGACAGGTGCAGGTGCCCGCCTGAGCCCGCGCCGCCGGGCACGAGACAAGGCGCGAAGCTGGCCCGCCAGCCGTGGCGGCGCGAGACCGCGCGCACGGTGTGCCGCACCAGCAGGGCATCGTCGGCCGCGCCGAGCGGATCCTTCGCGGCCACCGACAGTTCGACCTGCCCGAGCGCGTATTCGGGGTGGAACTGCTGCACTTCGAGCCCCTGCTCGCGCAGCGCGGAGACGAGTCCGAGCGCGTAGTCCGCCGTCGCCTCCAGCCGCACCTGACCGTAGGCGGGGCCGGTGAACGCCGGGACGAACTCGTCGGTGCCGGGCTCCCCCAGCGCCCATTCGTGTTCGAAGGCGGCGAGGACGGTCAGCCCCGCCTCGGCGGCGGCCCGCGCCTGGCGCGCGGCGAACGCGCGCTGGCAGGCGACGAACCGCTGCCCGTCCTGGCCGAACTTGTCGGCGGGCGCCCACGCCCAGCCCGGCAACGCCGCCAGGTGCACCAAGCGCCCGAGGTCGGGCACCAGCCGCAGGTCGCCGTCCGGCCCACCGAGGTAGCGGCCCGGCACCATCACATCGTCGAAGGTGAACGTCTCGAAGCACGGCGAGGCCCCGACGCCGAACCGGGCCGCGGCCGACAACCGTTCCAGCGGAACCGATTTCACCCGCACGATCCCGGCGTTGTCCACAAAGGACATCTCGACCAGCTCGACGCCCTCGTCGCGCAGCCGCGCGATGACATCGGCCGAACCGGCCGGCTCGTCCCGGGGAATCCGCTCGCTCATACCTGCCACGTTATCCAGCGGCGCAAGCGGAAGCGCACCACCGACAGCGGTCAACTGTGAATGTACGATTGCCCGCCGTAGCTGAAGTCGCGCACGCCCGTCCCGCCCTTGATCTCCACGCGGTTTCCCCGGCAATCACCCGTCTGGAACACGATCTGGGTCTGGACGGACCGGTTGTAGACCGAACGGAAGACGGACTCGGCGACCTGGCAATTCATGCCGTCACCCGCCCAATCGATCGGCAAGTACTCCGGGGTTCCGCTGTAGTTCTCGCCTTGGTACAAGCACATCGAGTTCGGAGGGCAGTTGGGAGGCGGGGCGTCGTCGCGAGTCGAGGTCCGCGGCGCGTGACGGCGGGGTGCCGGGGGCACCCGGAAGGCGCGATGAGTTTCGGCCCGCCGGCAGGTCATCACTGCCGAGGCCACCGAGCGCGCGACCGGAGAGGGAAACCGATGGAAGCGAACAGCACGCACCCGTTGCCCCAGATCGCCGATCGGGCTTCCTGGCAGGCGGAGATCGACCGGTTGCGGGCCCGGGAGAAGGCACACACCCGCGAGGGCGACGCGATCGCGGCCGCCCGGCGGCGGCTGCCGATGGTCGAGGTGGACGCGCAGATCCCGCTGGTCGGGGCGCAGGGCGAGGTGCCCCTGGTCGACGTGTTCGAGGGACGTCGGCAACTGATCGTCTACCTGCACATGTGGCACGACGGCAAGCCCGCCGCCGAGCAGTGCGAGGGCTGCACGTTCTTCACCGGGCACGCGCGCGAGCTGTCCTACCTGCACAGCCGCGACGTCACCTACGCGACGTTCTGCCAGGGCCCGTACGACGAGAGCGCCCGGTACCGGGACTTCATGGGCTGGGAGATGCCCTGGTACTCGGCCCGCGATTCGGGAGACGCGTTGCTCGCCGGGCGCGGCTTCGGCGGCTACCTCTGCTACCTGCGCGACGGCGACCGGGTGTTCGAGACGTACTGGACGACCAGCCGAGGCGTCGAGGCCGGCGCCACCAGCTACCACCTGCTCGATCTCACCACCTACGGCAGGCAGGAGACCTGGGAGGACTCGCCGGAGGGCTGGCCGCAGCCCTACGCGACCGCCGGCGAGCAGTTCCGGACCGACGGTCGGCCCACGGCGCAGTGGTCCCGGCTCGCCGCGGGCCGGTCCGACGACCTCACCGGCTAGTTCCGGTTCTGGGACAGGAGTTGTTCGAAGGGGACCGGTTCTTCGAACGCGTCGGCACGGGCGGGTGCCGGGCGGTGGTCGACGAGGGCCGCGAACTCGCCCGCCGCGCGATCGACGCGGTCGGCCAGCGCCGCTCCGTCGCCCGCCGAACCCCAGTCCTCCGACGCCGCGTACACCGCGGTCGGCACCACCACCGCCCGCAGGTAGCTGAACATCGGGCGCATCGCGTGTTCCAGCGCCAGCGAGTGGCGCGGCGATCCGCCGGTGGCACCGATCAGCACCGGCTTGCCGACCAGCGAATCGGTCTCCACCACGTCGAAGAACGACTTGAACAGCCCGCTGTAGGACGCCTGGAAGATCGGCGTCACCGCGATCAGGCCGTCGGCCGCGGCCACCCGGTCGAGCACCTTCCGCAGCTCCGCGCCGGGAAAGCCGGTGACCAGGTTGTTCGCCACCTCCTTGGCGTGGTCGCGCAGCTCGACGACCTCGATGTCCGGCGGCTGCGCCAACGCGCGGCCGGTCGCCGCGGCGAGCCGGTCGGCCAGCAGCCGGGTGGACGACGGCTGGCTCAGGCCCGCCGAGATCACGACCAGGTTCCGCTCGCTCACTTCGTCACCTCCGCCTTCTTCGCTTCCTTCGCGGCCAGCAGCGACGCGTGCGTCGGGGCGTCCGGCACGTGCGCGGGCCGCATCGACTCGAATTCCTTGCGCAGCACCGGGACGACCTCCTCGCCGAGCAGGTCGAGCTGCTCCAGGACGGTCTTCAGCGGCAGCCCGGCGTGGTCCATCAGGAACAGCTGGCGCTGGTAGTCGCCGACGTACTCGCGGAAGCCCAGCGTCCGGTCGATGACCTCCTGCGGGCTGCCGACCGTCAGCGGCGTCTGCTCGGTGAACTCCTCCAGCGTCGGCCCGCCGCCGTACACCGGCGCGTGGTCAAAGTACGGCCGGAACTCGCGGACCGCGTCCTGGGAGTTCTTGCGCATGAACACCTGGCCGCCGAGGCCGACGATCGCCTGGTCCGCCGCGCCGTGCCCATAGTGCTCGAACCGCCGCCGGTACAGGTCGACCATCCGCTGGGTGTGCTCCTTGGGCCAGAAGATGTTGTTGTGGAAGAAGCCGTCGCCGTAGTAGGCGGCCTGCTCGGCGATCTCCGGGCTGCGGATGGAGCCGTGCCAGACGAACGGCGGGACGCCGTCCAGCGGCCGCGGGGTCGAGGTGAACGACTGCAGCGGCGTGCGGAACCTGCCCTCCCAGTCGACCACGTCCTCCCGCCACAACCGGCGCAGCAGGTCGTAGTTCTCGACGGCCAGCGGGATGCCCTGGCGGATGTCCTGGCCGAACCACGGGTACACCGGGCCGGTGTTGCCGCGGCCCATCATCAGGTCGACGCGACCGTCGGCGAGGTGCTGCAGCATCGCGAAGTCCTCGGCGATCTTCACCGGGTCGTTCGTGGTGATCAGCGTGGTCGAGGTGGACAGGATCAGCCGCTCGGTCCGGGCCGCGACGTAGCCGAGCATGGTCGTCGGCGAGGACGGCACGAAGGGCGGGTTGTGGTGCTCGCCGGTGGCGAAGACGTCGAGTCCGATCTCCTCCGCCTTGAGCGCGATCCGCACCATGGCCTTGATCCGCTCGGCCTCGGAGGGCGTGCGGCCGTTGGTCGGGTCGGTGGTGACGTCACCGACCGTGAAGATCCCGAACTGCATGTGAACTCCCTCGCTGGCCAGATCCCGATCATTTAGTACGAGATTCAACTATTTCCACGAACGATTCTGCCCTGCGAGTTGTTCCCGCCGAAGGCCCGGCCGCCCCGACGGGACGCACATCACAGGCGGCCCGACACGCCGCCGCATGTCGGAACGCAGGGGCCCGGGCTCGGTCATGGGTGCTGCTAGAACTGACTTGTCTTTGTCTTTGAAGCGGCGCAGCCGCTTAGCCCACCCTCGCAACCGGCACCGCCGCGGGTTCTCAGGGGTCTTCTCGCGAGGACAGCCCCGACGTGGTGAATTGGTCATTCATGAGTCGGGGATCCCACAGCGAGAAGGCACCTGAGGTTCCGCCACCCACACCGCTACGCAAAACGAGTCGGAGACAGGATCTAAGATGCGCGCCGTGGCTTCCCCTGGTCTTGAGGTGTCCGACGCCCAGCAGGTCTTGCAGCGCGTGTTCGGTTACGACTCCTTCCGCGGTTCCCAGCAGGAGATCGTCGACCACGTGATCGGCGGCGGCGATGCGCTGGTGCTGATGCCCACCGGCGGCGGCAAGTCGCTCTGCTACCAGATCCCGTCACTGGTGCGGCCGGGCGTGGGCGTCGTCGTGTCGCCGCTGATCGCCCTGATGCAGGACCAGGTGGACGCGCTCAACGAGCTCGGCGTGCGGGCGGGCTTCCTCAACTCGACGCAGAACTACGAGCAGCGCCGCCAGACCGAGGCCGCGTTCGCCTCCGGCGAGCTCGACCTGCTCTACCTGGCGCCGGAGCGGCTGCGGCTGGATTCGACGCTGGACCTGCTCGGCCGCGGCGAGGTCTCGGTGTTCGCCATCGACGAGGCGCACTGCGTGGCGCAGTGGGGCCACGACTTCCGGCCCGACTACCTGGCGCTTTCGGTGCTGCACGAGCGCTGGCCCGAGGTGCCGCGCATCGCGCTGACCGCCACCGCCACCCAGGCGACCCGCCGCGAGATCGCGACCCGGCTGGAATTGACCGGGGCCCGGCACTTCGTCGCCGACTTCGACCGCCCGAACATCCAGTACCGGATCGCGCCGAAGAACGATCCGCGGAAGCAGCTGCTGCAGCTGCTGCGCACCGAGCACGCCGGGGACGCGGGCATCGTGTACCGGCTCTCCCGCGCCGAGGTGGAGCGGACCGCGGAGTTCCTGGTGGCCAACGGGATCGACGCGCTGCCCTACCACGCAGGCCTGGACAAGGAGGTCCGCGCCGCGCACCAGTCCCGCTTCCTGCGCGAGGACGGCCTGGTCATGGTCGCCACCATCGCCTTCGGCATGGGCATCGACAAGCCCGACGTGCGCTTCGTCGCGCACCTCGACCTGCCGAAGTCGGTCGAGGGCTACTACCAGGAGACCGGCCGCGCGGGCCGCGACGGGCAGCCGTCGACGGCCTGGATGGCCTACGGCCTGCAGGACGTGGTGCAGCAGCGCAAGCTGATCGAGCTCTCCGAGGGCGACGACGCGCATCGCCGGACGCTGTCCCGGCACCTGGACGCGATGCTGGCGTTGTGCGAGACCGTCGAGTGCCGCCGCACGCAGCTGCTCGCCTACTTCGGCCAGGACGCCGCGATGGCCTGCCAGAACTGCGACACCTGCCTAGCACCGCCGGAATCGTGGGACGGCACGGTCGCCGCGCAGAAGCTGCTGTCGACCGTGGTGCGGCTGGACCGCGAGCGCAACCAGAAGTTCGGGGCGGGCCAGGTCATCGACATCCTGCGCGGCAAGAAGACCCCGAAGGTCGAGCAGTTCCGGCACGACTCGCTGAGCGTGTTCGGCGTCGGCGCCGACCTGAGCGACAACGAATGGCGCGGCGTGATCCGCCAGCTGCTGGCCCAGCGCCTGCTCTCCGTGGAAGGCGACTACGGGACGCTGGTGCTCACCGAGTCCAGCGGCGAGGTCCTGCGCCGCGAGGACCCGCGGCAGGTGCTGCTGCGCACCGAGCCCAAGCGCGCCGCCGCGTCGACCGCAAAGTCCAAGACTGCAAAGCAGGCCGCGCAGGACATGCCGCCGGAGGCGGAGCCGGTCTTCCAGCGACTGCGGGCCTGGCGCGCGGCCACCGCGCGCGAGGAGAACAAGGCGCCGTTCATCATCTTCCACGACTCGACGCTCCGCCAGATCGCGGCGGCCCAACCGTCCACTCTGGACGAACTCGCCGGGATCAGCGGGGTCGGCGAGCAGAAGCTCGCCAAGTACGGCCAGGCCGTCCTCGACGCCCTGGCCGACGAGCCATCCTCAGGAAGCGAGCTGTTCCAGGACTAGGACCTGGGCTTCGCCGACGACGAAGCCCAGGGCCGCGCCGGTGGCGATGAGGATCCACTCCTCCTCGCGGAAGGCGGGGCGCAGCAGTTCCTCGAACTCCTCGGCGTCGAGCTCCTTCATCTTGGCGACCAGGGTGTTGCGGATGTCCATCGCGTCGGCCGCGTAGTCCTCCACGTACCCCATCGTCTCCGGGAGCTTGGTCATCAGCAGCTCGGAGATCCGCTGCTTCAGGTCCTGGTAGCGCCGGCCGCCGAAGGCGAGCACGACCAGCGGTTTGGCGATGCTCGTGCGGCGGCTCAGCTCCTCGTCCACCTTGCGCTGCACCAGGGCCAGCACCTTGTCGGCCATCGGGCCGCGCAGCACCGCCTCGATGACGTTGCGCGGGGTGATGATCTCGGCGGCGATGAGCTCGCAGTAGGCCTCGGCCACCTCGTCCCGGCGCTTGAGGAACAGCCCCTGCCACTCGAACAGCCCGAAGTACCGCTTCGGCCGCCGCGGGTGGAAGATCATCTTCAGCGCGAGCCAGTCGGTGAACCAGCCGGTGAACAGGCCGAACAGCGGCATCATGATCGGCGCCTTGAACAGCACCCAGGCCGACATCTGCACCACGCCGATCAGCGCCCCGAACACCGCACCGGAGCGGCGGATGAACCGGAACTCCTTGTGGCCCGCCTCCAGGAAGATCCGGTTGAGCAGCTCCTTGTCCCGGACCAGGCTGGTGACGACCATGTCCTTGAGGTCGAAGACGTTGTCCACATCGGACTTGATCTCGGCCAGCACGTCGGCGAGCAGCCTCGGCGCGTCGGCCTGCACGCGGGCGATCACCGCCCGCTGCACGCCGCGCGGCAGCGATTCCCACAGGCCCGGCTGGTAGGCGGCCGCGACGTCGCGCACGATCTCGTCGATCGTCTGCCGCAGCGGCTGCTCGACCTCGGCGACGATGCGCTCGGGATCGAGCCGGTCCAGCACCTCCTGCGGCTTGATGAGCTGCTCGGTCAGGGTGTCGCAGGCGATCCCGGCCATCTTCGCGGCGTGCTTGGGCACGATGCCCTGCCAGCCGAGGAACGGCTTGATGCCGGTGAACTCCACCGGCGAGAACATCATCCGGATGGCGATCACCTTGGTGACGTAGCCGATGAGCGCGGCCACGAACGGGATCGAGAGGTAGAGCGCCCAGTGCGCCGCGAAGTCCTGGAGGATCGCGTTCATGCCGGGGCGTCCCCGGCGCTGGGGTCGCACCGCTGCCAGAACCGGGTGCCCAGCGCCGAGATCCGCACGCTGCGGCGCTGCACCTTGGTGGCCTTGGCCGAGTTGAGCGCCGCGCGCACCCGCGAATCGGTCTGCAACGTCTCGTACTGGTCGTCCACGTCCGGCAGGGCCGGGCCGATCTCGACCAGGCCGAGCGCGTGCAGCCGGGTCAGGTAGTGCGGCACCTCCTCGGTCAGCGCCACGCCCACCGCCCGGCCCACGGTCGAGCCGTTGCGCAGCACGAACCGGACGGCGCCGCCCATCACGCCGCGCTCGACGACGTGCACCACCGGGTACGCCGAGCCGTCCGACAGGCCCGCCAGAATGCGCGCCTCGTCGGGCGTGATGAGGCGCAGGAGGCTCGTGTGCAGGTAGTCGCGTGCGTCCTCGCGGCCGGACATCGCCGAGCGCTCCAGCAGCTCGGCCATCAGCACGCGCAGCTTCTCGCGCTGCTCGTCGTCCGGTTCCCGCTGCGGTGCCGGCGCCTCGGCGGCTCGCTCCTCCTGGCGGGCGTCGACCTCGTCGAGCCACTGGCGCAGCCCGTCGGCGACCGCCCGCTCCAGGGTCCGGAACCCGCGCTCGAAGTCCTCGCCGCCCGGCAGCTCTCTGACCAGGCCCAGCCCGGTGCGGGCGACGTCGCGGCCGGCCCGCGCCGCCCAGCCGGCGAGGACACCGAGCACGTCCGGCTTCGGCTCCTCCGTCACGGCCGCGCCGTCCTGGCCCGCTCGCGGAGGACGTTCTTCTGCAGCTTGCCGGTGGACGTCTTGGGGAGGTCGCCGAAGACGATCCGCTTCGGCGCCTTGAAGCGCGCGATGCGCGCGCGGACGAAGTCGATCAGGTCGGCCTCGGCGGCGGTCGCCGCGTCGCGCAGGGTCACGTAGGCGATGGGGACCTCGCCCCACTTCGGGTCCGGGGCGCCGACCACGGCCGCTTCCAGGACGTCCGGGTGCGCGGTGAGGGCGTTCTCCACCTCGATCGACGTGATGTTCTCGCCGCCGGAGATGATCACGTCCTTGATCCGGTCGCGCAGCTCGACGTAGCCGTCCGGATGCCGGACACCGAGGTCGCCGCTGCGGAACCAGCCGTCCAGCGTGGCCGCGGCGGTCGCCGCCTCGTCGCGGTAGTAGCCGAGCATGACATCGTTGCCACGCAGCAGGATCTCGCCGGTCGTCAGCCCGTCGGCGGGCACGTCGCGCCCCTCGGCGTCGACCACCCGCAGCGGCTCGGCGATCACGTTCGCGATGCCCTGCCGCGCGACCAGCCGGGCCCGCTCGTCACCGGCCGCCTCGTCCCACTCCGGCTGCCACTCGCACACCACCGCCGGGCCGAAGGTCTCGGTCAGGCCGTAGAGGTGCCGGATGTCGATGCCGAGCTCGGTCATCCGCTCCAGCAGCGCGGGCCACGGCGGGGCGCCGCCGGCGAACACCCGCACCGGCCGGGGCGCCGGGCGCGCGGCCTCGGGATGGTCGGCCAGCATCGCCAGCACGGTCGGCGCGGCGCAGAAGTGCGTGACGCCGTCGGCCCGGATCGCGCGCCAGATCCCGGCGGCATCGGCCTTGCGCAGGCAGTGGTGCACGCCCCCGGCCGCCGTCACCGCCCACGGGAAGCACCAGCCGTTGGTGTGGAACATCGGCAGCGTCCACAGGTAGCGCGAGGACGTGTCGAGCCGCGCGTGGTAGGCCATCGCCAGCGCCTGCAGGTAGGCGCCGCGGTGGTGGTACATCACGCCCTTCGGGCGGCCGGTCGTCCCGCTGGTGTAGTTGATCGACAGCAGCGACCGCTCGTCGGCGACCTCGACCCGGTGCGGCTCCGCGGCGTCGCGGAGCTCGTCGTACCGGTCGGAGTCGATCACCGGGAGGTCCGCGCCGGATTCGGCGAGCACCCGCCGGTACTCGGAGTCCACAATGGCCAGCCGAGCGCCGCTGTGCTCCAGGATGTAGCCGATCTCGGACGCGGCCAGGCGGGTGTTCAGCGCGACCAGCACCGCACCGGCCAGCGGCACCCCGTAGTGCGCCTCCAGCAGCACGTGCGTGTTGGGCGACAGGACCGCGACGCGGTCGCCCGGCCGAACTCCTTGCGCGGCAAGCATTCCCGCGAGCCGCTGGGCCCGGTCCCAGAACTGCGCGTAGGTGTAGCGCTGCGTCCCGTCGACGACCGCCGGGCGATCGGCGAACACCGCCGCCGCGCGCTCCAAAAAGGACACCGGCGACAGTTCCCGAAACGCGATACCGCTCACCACGCGCCCCTCCCGCCCGGCTCCCGGAACACTCGGCACCGGGCCATGATCCCGGCGCTGGGTGACCGGAGCATAACCACATCGCCCCGGCAAAAGCGAGAGTCCGCGCACCTCACCCGGCCGGCCGGGCGCCCGGTCGGCTCAGAAGGCGAAGCCGCCGGGCTTGCCGTTGCGGTCGGCCAGCAGGCCCGCGAGGGTCGCGATGGCGATCTCCGGCGGCGTGCGGGAGCCGATGTTCAGGCCGATCGGCCGGTGCACCCGCTCGATCTCGGCATCCGGGACGCCGAGCTCCCGGAGCGCGGCCACGTGCGGCCCGGCGTGGCGCGGGTTGCCCATGACGCCCACCCAGCGGACGTCGTGCTTGAGCACGTCGCGCAGCAGCGGGCCGAGTTCCGGGCGGTGGTGGTCGGTCACCACGACGTCCGCCTCCGGGCCCAGCACCGGCACCGCCGGGACCGCGTCGGCCCCGGCCCGCTCGGCGTCCGGTTCGACCAGGATCGTCCGGAAACCGAGGTCCCGGCCGTAGCGCAGCAGGAATTCCGCCACCGGCGAGGCGAACACCGCCGCCAGCACGCGGCCACCGGACGACGCCGACGGGACTTCACCGTGCGCCACCGCGCACGCAGCATCCTCGGTCATCAGACCAGTGTGCCAGCCGCACCCGGCCGGGACCACACCCCCAGTCGGTCCAATGTGGACTTCAGAGGCGGGTGGCGGTGGCCAGCCAGGCGGCCAGGTCGACGAGCGCGCCGTCCTCGACGCCGAGCGCCTCGGCCCGCTCGCCCAGCGCGACGCCCCGGTAGCGGCTCAGCCGGACCTCCTCCAGCCGCCAGCCCTCGCCGGCGAAGGCCTCGCGGATCGCCGACTCGGGGATGCGCGGGCCGAAACCGGGCTCGACGTCGGCCAGCGCCAGGACGTGCACGGTCGCCCCCGGCCTGCACACGCCGTGCAGGCTGTGCACGTACTTCGCCCGGTCCTCCGGACCGAACACGTGGAACAGCGCGCTGTCCACGACGGTGTCGTACAGCCCGCCGGTGAGCTGCAGCGCATCGGCGACGTCGAAGCGGGCGGCGACGTGCTGCGCGGCGGCGTTGGCCCGGGCGTGCTCGATCGCCGGGCGCGAGAAGTCCACGCCGCGGACGTCGTAGCCCAGCTTGGTGAGCAGGATCGTGTGCTCCCCCGCGCCGCAGCCGGGATCGAGCACCGCGCCCCGGATTCCCCCGGCCTGCTCCAACCCGACGATGGCCGGCTGCGGCTCGCCGATCACCCACGGAGCGCTGTTCTCCTCGTAGGCGGAGTCGAACACCGTGCGTTCCACCGAAGTTCCCATTCCACACCCCTTCGAAGCCGTCGATCTGCTGGGGACAGCTTCGAACTTCGACCTAGCTGGAAGTCAATCCCCCATCGCAGGCGTCTTCGCCGCGGGCGCCTCGTCGCCCGGTGCGGGCTCCGGCGACTTCGCGCGCGGCAGGGCGACGATGAGCGCCGCGACCAGCAGCGTCGCCACGCCCGCGACCACCAGGCTCAGGTGCAGGCCGGCGGTGAAACCGGCGCCGAACAGGCCGTCCGCGCCGCCGCCGGCCATGGCCCGCTGCGCGGCCGGTCCGCCGATGTCATCGGCCAGCACCGCGACGCCCCGGGCGGTGACGAGCATGCCCAGGACCGCGATGCCCAGGGCGGCGCCCGCCTGGCGCAGCGCGTTGACCGTCGCTGCCGCGATGCCCGAGCGATGCGGGGCCACGGCCGACATCGCGGCCGCGTTGGTAGCGGCGATCGCCAGCCCCATCCCGCTGCCCAGCACCGCGAACAGCACGCCGATGACCAGGTACGGCGTGTCCGGGCGGAGGACCAGCATCGCCAGCAGCGCGGCACCGGTCACGGTGTAGCCGACGAACATCGGAACCCGGTGCCCGCGGCGGCCCACCCACCTGCCGGACACGACCGTGCCCAGCGCGATCGCCAGCGAGTACGGCACGAACTGCAACCCGGCCGCGGTCGCGCCGGCACCCCGCACCTGCTGCAGGAACAGGGAGAACAGGTAGAAGCAGCCGTAGGACCCGAAGCCTATGACGAACGAGGCCGCGGTGGTGACGGCGAACTGCCGCTGCCGGAACAGCCCGACCGGCAGCATCGGATTCGGGCTGCGAGCCTCCACGACGATGAACGCGGCGAGGCTGCCGAGCCCCACCAGCAGCGGCAGCAGCACTCCGGCCGAACCCCAGGAAGCCTGCGCGCTCTCGATCACCGCGTAGGCCAGCCCCGCGAGGCCGAACACGGCCAGCACCTGGCCGAGCGGGTCGGTGGCCGCGTGCTCGGGGCTGGCCGATTCCCGGATGCCGCGCAACCCCAGCACCAGCGCGACCACCGCCAGCGGCAGGTTGATCAGGAACAGCGCGGGCCAGCCGAAGCGGTCGGTGAGCAGCCCGCCCACCAGCGGGCCCAGCACCGTCGCCAGACCGCTGAAGCCGCCCCAGATCCCGATCATGCGGGCCCGCGCGGCCGGGTCCGGGTAGGCGTGGGTCAGCAGGGACAGCGCGCCCGGCGTCAGCACGGAAGCGCCCGCGCCCTGCACCAGCCGGCCCGCGATCAGCAGTTCGATCGTCGGGGCGAGCGCGCACCAGGCCGAACCGGCGGTGAAGATGCCCAGGCCGACGAGGAAGACCTTCTTGCGCCCGAACCTGTCCCCCAGCGCGCCGCCGGTGAGCATGAACGCCGACAGGCACAACGTGTAGCCGTCGACGACCCACTGGGCGCCGGTCGCCGTCGCACCCAGTCCCGCCTGGATCGCGGGCAGTGCGACGTTGACGATGCTCATGTCGAGCAGGGCCATGAACGTTGCGAGGAAAACCGACGCGAGCAACCTGGAACCTCCCGTTGATCGGCGGGCGCGCGCCCGCAGGGAAGATCACGATGCGTGCTCAAGTCGGCTTGAGGTCAAATGGTCGGGTGAGCGAGGACCTGACTCCCATCGGGGTGGCCGCCGAGCGGTGCGGGCTGGCGGTGTCGGCACTGCGCTATTGGGAGGAACGCGGCCTGATCCGTTCGGCGCGCAACAGTTCCGGGCACCGCTGCTACGACGCGGGCCAGCTGCGCCGCATCGCACTGGTCCGGATCCTGCGGGACACCTGCATGCTCCGGCTCGACGAGATCGCGGTGATCCTGCACGGCAATGCGCCCGAACGGCGCTGGCAGGAGGTCGTGGAGCAGCGGATGGCCGCGATCCGCGCCGAGCAGGAGCGGCTGGCCAGGGCCGAGCGGTGCCTGGGGCCGTTCCTGACCTGCACCCGGGATCACCCGGCCGAGGAATGCCCGTGCCTGCGCGACGAGATCGACCGGCAGCTCGACGAGGGCACCTGGACTTCCGATCCACTGTGGACCGAGATCGCCTAGGCGCCGGCAGCGAAGTCCAAGCGGCTCCGGTCGCAGTCGAGGATCTCCACGAACCACGCCCGCAGCTGCGCCGGGCCGATGATCGCCCGCCACACCTTCTCCCGCGGATGCGCGAGCCTGCGCTCGAAGCGCAGCTCGTACCGGCCGTCGTCGCGCAACTCGCCGTTCATCCGTCCCCATCAGTGCATATTCCGTCGGGTAAATATTCCCGTCGAACGATATTGGTCGCGAACCGATGCGGCAAGTGGTGACGCGCGCCACTTGTGGGACTGGTTGGAATTACCCGGACCAGACTGACGTTGGTTGATAGCAACGGACTCAAGTAGATGGCGGCGGAAGCCAGCAACACCGTCGCGAGGAGGTTAGGAATGGCGACGTTCTTCGGACCGGCAGGCGGCCCGTTCGACGAGTACTTCGCGCGCTTCTTCGGTGCCGACGACGCTGCGCCCGGCTCGCGCCGGATCGACATCACCGAACTGATGACCGAGCAGGCGCAACAGCTGCTGAGCGGGGCCGCGCGCTTCGCCCGCGACCGCGGGCAGACCGACCTGGACGCGCTGCACCTGCTGTGGTCGGCTGCGCACGAAACCCCGACGCGCGAGCAGCTGGCGCAGCTCGGCGTGGACACCGACGCCTTCGCCGCGCAGATCGAGGAGCACCTCCCGGCTGCCGGTGAAGCCGCAGGCGACCGGCCGGTGACGCTGACACTGGCGGCCCGGACGGTGCTCGCCGACGCGCACCGGGTGGCCCGCGCGCTCGGCTCCACCTACATCGGCCCGCACCACGTCCTGCTCGCCATGTCGGCGAGCCCGGACTCCGAGACCGGGCGGCTGCTCGGTTCCGCAGGCGCCGGGCCCGAGCAGTTGCGCGCCGCGAGCCAGCGCCCCCGCGCCGAGCAGGAGGCGCGGCCCAAGGACAGCGACACGCCCACGCTCGACCAGTACGGCCGGGACCTCACCGCCCGCGCCCGCGACGGCGAGCTGGACCCGGTGATCGGCCGGGCCGACGAGATCGAGCAGACCGTCGAGATCCTGTCCCGCCGCACCAAGAACAACCCGGTGCTCATCGGCGAGGCGGGCGTCGGCAAGACCGCGATCGTGGAGGGCCTGGCCCAGCGCATCGCGGCCGGGAACGTGCCGCGGGTGCTGACCGGCAAGCGCGTGATCCAGCTGGACCTGTCCGGGATGCTGGCCGGCACCCGGTACCGCGGCGACTTCGAGGAGCGGATGACCAAGGTCATCGACGAGATCTCGCAGCACCGCGGCGAGCTGATCGTGTTCATCGACGAGCTGCACACCGTCGTCGGCGCCGGCGGCGCCGAGGGCGCGATGGACGCGGGCAACATGCTCAAGCCCCGGCTGGCCCGCGGCGAACTGCACGTGGTCGGCGCGACGACGCTGGACGAGTACCGCAAGCACATCGAGAAGGACCCGGCCCTGGAACGCCGCTTCCAGCCGGTCCAGGTGCCGGAGCCGAGCGTGCCGGACACCGTCTCGATCCTGCAGGGCCTGCGCGAGCACTACGAGGCGCACCACCAGGTCCGCTACACCGAGGACGCGGTGGAGGCCGCGGCCCGGCTGTCCGACCAGTACATCAACGACCGGTTCCTGCCGGACAAGGCGATCGACCTGATCGACCAGGCCGGCGCGCGCAAGCGGCTGTCGGCGGCGCCGGACGGCGCCGAGCTGCGCAGCCGCATCGAGCGGCTGGAGCAGGAGAAGGACGCGGCGGTCGCCGCGGAGGACTACGAGCGGGCCTCGGCGTTGCGCGACGAGATCGGCAAGGCGCAGGGCGAGCTCGGCGACGCCGGCGAGGCCGTTGTCCTGGAGGTCACGGCCGAGGACATCGCCGAGGTCGTCGCGCGGGCGACCGGGGTGCCGGTCAGCCGCCTGACCGCCGCCGAGAAGGTCCGGCTGCAGGGGCTGGAGCAGGAGCTGCACGAACGCGTGGTCGGCCAGGACGACGCGGTGCGGGCGCTGGCCCGCGCGGTGCGGCGGTCGCGCAGCGGGCTGGGCGACCCCGACCGGCCGGTCGGCAGCTTCCTGTTCCTCGGTCCGACCGGCGTCGGCAAGACCGAGCTGGCCAAGGCGCTGGCCGAGTCGCTGTTCGGCGACGAGCAGCGGATGGTGCGGCTGGACATGAGCGAGTTCCAGGAGCGGCACACCGCCAGCCGGCTCGTCGGCGCGCCCCCCGGCTACGTCGGGCACGGCGAGGCCGGTGAGCTGACCGAGGCGGTGCGTCGGCACCCGTACTCGGTGATCCTGCTGGACGAGGTCGAGAAGGCGCACCCGGACGTGTTCAACACGCTGCTGCAGGTGCTCGACGACGGCCGCCTGACCGATGGCCAGGGTCGCACCGTCGACTTCACCAACACGGTGCTGATCATGACGAGCAACCTCGGCTCGGAGGTCATCTCCAGTGCCGGCGGCAAGATCGGCTTCACCGCCGGGGACGCCGACCCGGCGCTGGACGAGCGGATCATGCCGCGGCTGCGCGAGGCGTTCCGGCCGGAATTCCTCAACCGCATCAACGAGATCGTGGTCTTCAAGCGGCTCGACGGCGAGCAGCTGCACACGATCACCCGGATGCTGCTGGAGCAGACCGTGCGCCGGCTGCAGGCGATGGGCATCGGCGTCGAGTTCGACGCGGCGGCGGTGGCCTGGATCGCCGAGCGCGGCTACCGGCCCGAGTTCGGGGCCCGGCCGTTGCGGCGGGCGATCGAGCGGGAGGTCGACGACCGGATCAGCGACCTGATCCTGGACGGCGAACTGGCCGAGGGAGCCCGGCTGCGGGTGTCCGCGGCCGACGGCGAGCTGGCCCTGCAGGTCGACGAGCCGGCCGCAACAGCGGCCTGATCAGGCAAAACGGGGGCGGGCGCAACGAGCGCCCGCCCCCGTTCCCGTATCCGCTGGAGGCGTCCGGCGGGAAGGGCCGACCCCCTCCGCCGGTCAGTCGGTTGCCGGCAGCACCGATCGCACGGCTTCCGGGGTCCGGGCGACGACCGTGGTGCCGTCGTCGGCCGTGATGATCGGGCGCTGGATGAGCTTCGGGTTCGCCACCAGCGCTTCGATCCACCGATCCCGGTCCGCCGGCTCCCGGCCCCAGGCCTTCAGGCCGAGCTCCTTCGCCACCGGCTCGGCCGTCCGGGCGATGTCCCACGGCTCCAGCCCGAGCCGGTCCAGCACCTCGGCCAGCTCCGCGGCCGTCGGCGGCTCGTCGAGGTACCGGCGCACGGTGTACTCCGCGCCCGCCTCGTCCAGCAGCGACACCGCCGAACGGCATTTCGAACATGCCGGGTTGACCCAGATCTCCATCGGAAGCTCCCTGCCGCGACGACTGCGGACACAGGCTATCCGCAGGGACCGGCAACCGTGCCAATGGACCCTTCACAGCGGAGGACATCGTTGCAATACTTGTTCAACGAGGCGGATGAACCGTTGGAGGTGGCCATGCTACCGAGGGACGAGCGGCGCCGCCTGAGGGAGATCGAGCAGCAGCTCGCCGGCGACGACCCCAAGTTGGCCCGCCGCCTGACGGAGACCAGCGCGTGGCGGCGGATCTGGGCCCTGATGTCGCCGCGGATGACGCTGGTGGTGTTCGCGGCGCTCGTTGCTGTGGTGTGCCTCTTCCTCGGCGAGGGCGGCGGCGTGCTCTCCGCCGGGGCGCTGGCCGCGATCGTGTTCTTCTCCCGCACCTGGCACATCCGGCTCGAATGAGCCGCCGACTCCGATCATCATCCACAGTGGCCGGACGATGACCGCCGCGCCCCCGGACGCCCGCGGGAGCCGGGCGTTCTCGATCCGTGGGAGCCTTCCGCTCGTCGTTGACTCCTCCGCCAAGCGGCTGACAGCATCGTGATCGTGTCCGGACACTTCGCGTTGACCTGGCGCCTGCACGTCGATCTGCGACGGCAGGCCAGTTCCGCATGTCGTCCCTGCTGAGCTCTTCGCGCTGATCCCGCCTTCCCGGGCCGCTTCGCGCTGCCCGCCGGCGTGCCACTTCCCCCGCAACGATGGAGCAATCGACCGTGCGTCGTCGTGAATTCCTTGCTGCCCTTGCCCTTTCCGCCACCTCCGCCGGGCTGCTCAGCGCCTGCGCGAGCGGCCGCGGCGACCCGGCCCAGGCGCCGGTGCCCGCGCCGGTCGACGCCGGGCAGCTGGCGCGGGTGACCCTGCGCGTCGGCGACCAGAAGGGCAATTCCCGTTCCCTGCTGCGGTCGGCCGGCCTGGACGACTTCCCGTACACCGTGCAGTGGGCGACCTTCCCGTCCGGCCCGCCGCTGCTGGAAGCCGTGTCCGCGGACGCCATCGACCTCGGCGGCGTCGGCAACACTCCGCCGCTGTTCGCCGCCGCGGCCGGGGCGAAGATCAAGATCATCGCCGCGTCGAAGGGCAACGTCGCGAGCGATGCCCTGGTGGTGCTGCCGGACTCCCCGCTACGGGGCCGCGATCAGCTCCGGGGCCGCAAGATCGCGGTCGCCAAGGGCAGTTCGGCGCACGGCCAGATCCTCCTGACGCTGCGCGCGGCCGGGCTCACGCCCGACGACGTCGAGCTGGTGTTCCTGCAGCCCTCCGACGCGCTCGGCGCGTTCAAGCAGGGCTCCGTGGACGCGTGGGCGATCTGGGACCCGTACTACTCGCAGATCCAGCTGGAATCGGGCGCCAGGACGATCGCCGACGGACAGGGCACCGCCAACGGCCTGAGCTTCCAGGTCGCCGGCACGGCCGCGCTGGCCGATGCGGGCCGCAACACCGCCATCGCCGACTACCTGGTGCGACTGGCCAAGGCGCAGCGCTTCGCCGACGGCAACCGCGAGCAGCGCGCGCAGGCCTGGTCCGCGGACACCGGCCTGCCGATCGAGGTGACGCGGCGCGCCACCGGACTGGGGCCGGACGTGCCGGTCGCGCTGGACGACGCGGTGATCCGCTCGGAGCAGGAACTCGCGGACGCGTTCGTGACGGCCAAGGAGATCCCGCGCCGCTTCGAGTTCGCCGAATTCGTCGACACCCGTTTCGCCGCCCAGCTCGCCACCGCATGACCCACCGGGAGAACAAGCGATGAGCGTCACCACGCACTGGTTCCTGCCCACCCACGGCGACGGCCGGTCCATCGTGGACAGACCGCACGTCACCCCGACCGGCGCCGACACGCCGCGCCAGCCGGACATCGACTACCTGGCGCAGGTCGCGCAGGCCGCCGAGCACCTCGGGTTCACCGGGATGCTCACCCCCACCGGCAGCTGGTGCCAGGACGCCTGGGTCACCACCGCGGCGCTGCTCGCCCGCACCCGGCGCATCAAGTTCCTGGTCGCGTTCCGGCCCGGCGCGCTGACCCCGACCCTGGCCGCCCAGCTCGCCGCCACCTACCAGCGGGTCTCCGGCGGGCGGCTGCTGCTGAACATCGTCACCGGCGGCGAATCCGTCGAGCAGCAGCGCTTCGGCGACTGGCTGGACCACGACCAGCGGTACGCCCGCACCGACGAGTTCCTCGCCGTGCTGCGCGGCATCTTCGCCGGTGAGCCGTTCGACTTCGACGGCGAGCACTACCAGATCCGCGGCGCCGTCGCGTTCGAGAAGCCGGACCCGCAGCCGCCGCTGTACTTCGGCGGCTCCTCCGACGCCGCCCTGCCGGTGGCCGCGCGCCGCGCGGACGTGCACCTGACCTGGGGCGAGCCGCCGGGCGCGGTGGCGCAGAAGGTGCAGCGGCTGCGCGAGCTCGCCGCCGAGGAGGGCCGCACCCTGCGCTTCGGCATCCGCGCGCACATCATCACCCGGGACACCAGCGCCGAGGCCTGGGCCACCGCGCAGAAGTTCGTCGACCAGATGGACCCCGCCGACGTGGCCGCCTCCCAGGCGAAGTTCGCGGCCACCGAATCCACCGGCCAGCGCAGCATGGCCGCCCTGCACGGCGGCGTGCTGCGCAGCGACGCGCGGGAGCTGGAGATCCACCCGGGGCTCTGGGCGGGTGTGGGGCTGCTGCGCGGCGGCGCGGGCACCGCGTTCGTCGGCAGCCACGCCGAGGTCGCGGACCTGATCGAGGAGTACCACTCGGTGGGCATCGAGGAGTTCGTGCTCTCCGGCTACCCGCACCTGGAAGAGGCCTACTGGTTCGGCGAAGGGGTGCACCCGGAGTTGGCCCGCCGCGGCCTGCTCGCGCCGGTCGGGGCTCCGGCGCCCGAGCCGGTGGCTGCGGGCCGGTGGTGAGCACCGCGCCGGTCAGCGCATGCAGCGCAGATCGGCGGGCGGCTCGGTGCCCGTGACCTGGCGCCACTCCTGCGGGGTCAGGTCGCGGCCGGCCGCCGCGCAGGCGCGCTGGGCCCAAGCCCGCGGGTCCAGCGGCCAGCGCAGCAGCTCACCACCGGAGGTGAGGCTGAGCAGCTCGCGGGAGTCGGGGGTGAAGGCGATCGTAGTGCTGCGCCCCACGGCGCCGGTGATTCCCGAGGCGGGCTGCGGCAAGGAGAACTGCCCGATCCGCCCACCGGAGGCGAGGTCCAGCAGCACGAGCAGACCGTCACCGCGCACACCGGCGGCGTACCTGCCGTCGGCGGAGACGGCCATGCTGTCTTCGAGCAGGTCCGAGGCCTCCAGGGTGCGGGCCTGGCTGCCCTGCGGCACGTTCCACACCTCGACCTGCCCGTAGCTGCGCTGCACCAGCAGTTCGCCGGCCGGCGTGAACTCCACGTCGTCGCCGCCGCCCGGGGAGACGAGCACCGCTCGCGCGGCGCGCAGGTCGATCACCACGAGCACGTTGCGGTCGATCAGCGCGACGTGCTCACCACTCGGCGATATCGCCATCGCGCTGGCGACATCCCCTTCGGCGCTGAGCCATTGCGGCCACGGCCCGCGGAGGTCCTGCAGCACCTCGCCGTCGGGCAAGGACCGGACCACCACCCGGCCGTCCTGGTCCACCACGACCACCCGGTCCCCCGGCACCTCCCGCATGATCAACGCCGGCTCCGGCGAGCCGCTCATGTCGACGCCACCGGGCGAATCCCAGGTCGCCTGGACGTCCGCCGGGTCAGCGGCCGAGATGAGCCGGGCGGTGCCATCGGTGCTCGCCATCAGCACGCTTTCCCCCGACCGGACCCAGATCGCCCGCTGCGCGTCGAACGCGGCGAACTCCTTCTCGTCCGAGCCGTCGCGCAAACCCACCCGGCGCAGGTGCTCGGCACCCAGCTTCGGCAGCACCAAGGCGTTCTCGCCGCCCGGATCGACCGCCAGGTCCGGTTTTCCGATGAAGCTGTAGTCGTCCGGCTCGTCCGCGGCGATCCGCTCCGCGAGCCGGTCGGTCTGGTCCAAGTCCCACAGCACCACCGAATCCCCGGTGGATCCGGCCAGGTAGCGGCCGTCGCCGCTGAAGCTCAGCCGGTTGAGCTGGCTGTTGCCCGGCACTTCCAGGAATCCCTCCGACAACCGGTCGCCGAAGACCTGCAGCAGCCCGGAGACCGCCACCGCGAACCCCGAACCGCCGGCGGCGACCGCCAGCACCTCGGGATAGGTCCGGGGCGAGAACTCCTGGCGCCGTTGCGGCTTCGGCGGGGTGCCGGTCCGCTCGTCGGCGGGCATGCCTTCGAAGACGAAGCCGCCGACGACCGGGTCGTTGGCCGCGAAGCCGAAGAAGTCGCCGTTCGGCGAATACGCGCTGAAGAAGCGGTTCTGCGGCGATCGCGCCCCGACCTCCGCCAGCACCCGCAGGTCTTGCAGGGCCAGGTAGGCGGCGGAACCGGTCACGGTACCGAGCATCAACCGCTGATCGTCGAGGAACGCGATCTTGTCCGGGTCCGCGATTTCCCACGGGATCGGCGCCCGCCTCAGTTCGGCCCCGGTCGCCGCGTCGTGGAGCACGATGTCGCCCGCATCCTCCGTCGACGCGAGCAGGCGGCCATCCGCCGACAGCGCGATCTGGTCGACGGCCCGCCGGGCCTCGACCCGCACCTGCCGACCGCTGCTCGGCTCGACCACCACCGTCGCGTTGCCGTCCGTGGCCGCCAGCCGGGTGCCGTCCGCGCTCGCTTCGACGGCGAACGGGGCCGGTACCGCCACGGTCACGTCTTCGGCCCGGCGGGGCTCGCCCGCCAGGTCCCAGCGCAGGATCCGGCCGCTCTTCGTGCCGGCCACCAGCACGTCGCCGGTGCTGGAGAGCGCGGTGACCTCGCTGCCGGCGGGGTGGTAGCCGACCAGCTGAGGTGTTGCGGTGACGGCCTCCAGCAGCGCCGAGCTCGTTTCCGGGCCGGGGCGCATCCGGTACGCCTCGACCGCCAGCAGCTGGCCGAGGTCGAGGCGGGTGCTCAGGTTCTCCCGCGCTGCCGAGGCGAGCAGCCGCGTCATCGCCACATCCGCCCGCTCCTGGGCCAGGTTGCCCTGGTTCACCGCGATCGCCGTCGCCACCAGCGCGACGACCAGCAGCATCGCCAACGCCGACACCGCACCCCACGCCGTGCGCAGATTCCGCCGGTGGTGCTGGATGTGCTCACCGATCAGCTCGTCCTTGGACATGTCGCGCAACGGGGCGGCCAGGTCTGCGATGCACTCGCGGAACCGCGGATTCGCGCGATCGACCTGCTCGGCATCGCTGAGCCAGCTCAGGTCCACCCACCTCGGCTCCGCGTGGAACGCGCCGCGCAGCACCTCCGGCAGGGCGTCCGTGCGCGACCAGTCGATGTCGTCGCCGCCCCACACCAGTTCGCCGCCGGCGAGCACGATCAGCAGCGTGTCGGCGGACTTCTCCCGCAACCAGAACTCGACTTCCCGGGCCACCCACTGCGACCGGGCGGCTTCCGGGGAGGCGAGCAGGATGAACCAGCGGCTGGCCCGCAACGCCTGCTCGATGGACGCCCACAGACCCGGGTCCGCCGCGAGGTTCGTGCGGTCGCGGAAGATCCGCAGGGAGCGGCGCCGGTACCAGGGCTTGGCGAAGCTCTGCAGCTCGTTCTGCACCGCGGGCGCCAGCCGCTGGTCCAGGGCGTGGCTGTAGGACAGGAACGCGTCGTACTCCGGTTCTTCGGCCATGTTCCCCCCACCCCAGGCCGGAGATCGTACGGTCGCGGCGCCGCGACCAGCACCGCCGAACGAGGCATCGCCGATCATCGGCTGCCGGTGCCTTGCGCGGCCGGGGCGGGGCGGGTCATCATGGCCGGGTGATTTTGGACCGAAGCGGTCCGAAATGATCCGGGCGCCGCGCAGAGGAGGCAGCGTTGACGGGCTCCGCAGGACGCCGGCCGGTGATCGCCGGCCTGGGCATGACCGAACTGGGCAAGGTCTACGGCCGCACCGCCGGGCAGTTCGCCGCCGACGCCGTCCGCCTCGCGGTCGCCGACGCCGGCCTCCAACTGTCCGATGTGGACGGAATCCTCGCCAACTCCGGGGTATCCGGCGGCGTCGACATCTGGACGCTGCAGCAGGAACTCCAGGTCCGCGACCTCCGGCTGCTGACCGAGATGCAGGCTTTCGGCTCGTCGGCCGGCTCGATGCTCGCCTATGCCTCGATGGCCGTGCAGGCCGGCATGGCCGACAACGTGGTGTGCGTGTTCGCCGACGCGCCCCGCCTGCCCGACAAGGGCAGCGCCGCGGCCTACACCGGGCGGCGCAAGGCCACCGGCTTCGAAGGCCTGCTCGGCGCCAGCGGGCTGACCAGCGTGAACGCCATGTACGCGCAGGCCGCCCGGCGGCACATGAACGCCTACGGCACCACCTCCGAGCAGCTCGGCGCGATCGCCGTGGCGCAGCGGGCGTGGGCCGCGCGGAACCCGCTGGCGCAGATGCGGGAACCGATCACGCTCGCCGACCACCAGGAATCGCGGATGATCGCCGATCCGCTGCGACTGCTGGACTGCTGCCTGGTCAGCAACGGCGGCATCGCGATCCTCGTGACCTCCGCCGACCGCGCCGCCGACCTGCGGCAACCGCCCGTGCACGTGCTCGGCTTCGCGCAGTCGCACCCGAACTACCCGGCCGCGCGCGGCAGCGAGTTCGGCCTGCGCAGCGGCGCGGCGCAGGCCGGCCCGGCGGCGCTGAAGATGGCCGGTGCGTCGATCGCCGACGTCGACGTCCTCGAACTGTACGACTGCTACACCTTCACCGTGCTGATCACGTTGGAGGACTACGGTTTCTGCGCCAAGGGCGAGGGTGGCGAGTTCGTCGCCTCCGGCGCGCTGGCGCCCGGCGGGACGTTGCCGGTCAACACCGGCGGCGGCCAGCTGTCCGCCTACTACATGTGGGGCATGACGCCGCTTTCCGAGGCGGTGATCCAGGCCCGCGGCCACGGCGGCGAGCGGCAGGCGCCGCGCAACGACGTGGTCATGGTCAGCGGCAACGGCGGCATCCTGGCGCACCACTCCACGACCGTGCTCAGCCCGAACGCCCCCAGCTGACCCGGGAGGACCCATGATCTCCGTTGCCCGCAACGAGGCGTCCGCCGAGTTCTTCGACGGCACCGCCCGCGGCGAACTGCTCATCCGGCGCTGCCCGCGGTGCTCGCCGCTCATCGCGCCGAACGTGCCGCAGTGCCCGGCCTGCGGCTCCACCGAACTCGCGTGGGTACCGGCGAACGGCCGGGCCACCTTGGTGACCTGGACCGTGGTCCCCGTCCCGGACGGCGGGCACGTCGTCGCCGGTATCGTCGAACTCGCCGAGGGCCCCTGGCTGCACGCGCGGATCCTCGGCGTCACGCCCGAGGACCTCGCCGAAGGCATCGCCCTCGAAGTCGGCTTCGAGCGGCACGCCGACGGCGAGACCGTGCCGGTGTTCCACGCCTGAAGGACGAGCATGCTCACCGAACTGCTGGCCGATCTGCGCGCCGAGAGCGCCGACCTGGATTCGCTCGTCGCGGACCTGGACGCGGCGGGTTGGGCGACGCCCACGCCCGCGCCGGGCTGGACCATCGCCCACCAGATCGCGCACCTGACCTGGACCGACGACCGGTCCAACCTGGCCATCGACGAGCCCGACGAGTTCGTCCGGCAGCGCCGGGAATCCGAGGACATCGGGGTCGAGGCCGGAGCCGCCGAAGGCGCCCGCGCCGAGCCCGGCGAGCTGCTCGCGCGCTGGCGCGCGGGCCGCGAGCGGCTGCAGGCCGCGCTGGCCGCGGCGCCGGCCGACGGCCGCCTGGTCTGGTACGGGCCGCCGATGAAGCCCGCGTCGATGGCGACCGCGCGGATCATGGAGACCTGGGCGCATGGCCAGGACGTGGCCGACGCCCTCGGCGTCGAGCGCGAACCCACCGCCCGGCTGCGCCACATCGCGCACCTGGGCGTGCGCACCTTCGGTTTTTCCTTCGCCGCCAACGAATTGCCCGTCCCGGACGTCCCGCTGCGCGTGGAGCTCCGCGCCCCGGACGGCGGGGAATGGGCCTGGGGACCGGAGAACGCCGCCGACCGGGTCAGCGGCCCGGCGCTGGACTTCTGCCTGCTGGTCACGCAGCGACGGCACCGCGACGACCTGGCGATCACCGCCGTCGGCGACGACGCGAGCAGGTGGCTGACGATCGCGCAGGCCTTCGCCGGCGCTCCCGGCCCCGGGCGGGCCCCGACCGGTTCGTGAGTGCTCGTTCCGGTAAGAACCGGAACCATCGCTCACGAGGGTTGGGCCGCCAGCGCGATGTCGTCCGGGCGCACCGGGACCCGGCCGAGGGCAAGACCGGTCGCATCGCGCAGGGCGTTGACGATCGCCGGGGTCGACGACAGGGTGGGCGGCTCGCCAACGCCGTTGAGGCCGTACGGCGAATCCGGGTGCGGGAACTCGAACACCGAGATCGGCATCGGCGGCACGTCCAGGATGGTCGGGATCAGGTAGTCGGTGAACGACGGGTTGCGCACCCTGCCCTGCTCGTCGAGCAGGATCTCCTCCATCAGCGCCAGGCCGAGGCCCTGCGCGCTGCCGCCCTCGATCTGCCCCTCGACCGACAGCGGGTTCATCGCCTTGCCGACGTCCTGCGCGGTGGCCAGCTCCACCACCTTGACCAGGCCGAGCTCGACGTCGACGTCCACCACGGCGCGGTGCGCGGCGAACGCGAAGGCGATGTGGGCATCGCCCTGGCCGGTCTCGGGGTCGATGGTCTCGGTCTTGCGGTGGTGGTACTCGAAGACCCGCTCCAGCACGTCGTCCCCGACGATGTCCGAAATGGACACCAGCGGCGAGCCGCCGGGATCGACCACGTGGTCGTCCAGCAGCGCCAGGGATTCCGCCGGCCTGCCGGTGCGTTCGGCCGCACGGCGCAACAGCTCTCGCGCGAGCTCGCGGCAGGCGCCCTGCACCGCGCCGCTGGACATCCACGTCAACCGGGACGCCGAGGCCGAGCCTGCGTCGCCGATCCTGGTGTCCGCGGGTAGCACCACCACCCGCGAGACGCCCAGCTCGGTGGCGGCGATCTGGGACTGCACCGTGGTGATGCCCTGCCCGCACTCTGCCGCCGCGGTGTGCACCGACACCGAGGGCCGGCCCGCGGTGACCGACACCGCCACCCGCGCCGTCGAGATGTCGTCCACGCCGCCGGAGTAGCCGATCGCCTTGACGCCGATCGCGTAGCCGACTCCCCTGCGGACGCCCTCGCCGCGGGTGGTGTTGGACAGCCCGCCCGGCAGCAGGTCCGCCCCGGCCGGCGGTAGCGGCCGGTTCCGCAGGTCCGCGAGCAGTTCGGCGACCGGTGCCGGGCCGTCCACCGCCTGTCCGGTCGGCAGCACGGTGCCGGTGGTCATCGCGTTGCGCAGCCGGAGTTCCAGCGGGTCCATGCCCAGCTCGCGGGCGAGCTTGTCCATGTTGGACTCGCAGCCGTAGGCGGACTGGACCGCGCCGAAGCCGCGCATCGCCCCGCAGGGCGGGTTGTTGCTGAACACCGCGAAGCCGTCGATCTCGGCGTGCGGGACCTCGTAGGCGCCGGTGACGAAGTAGCAGGCGTTGGCGATCACGACCGGCGACGTGGAGGTGTACGCGCCGCCGTCCATGACGAGCTTCGCCTTGACGTAGAGCAGCTTCCCGTCCCGCGTGGCACCGTGCTCGTAATGCATCTTCGCCGGATGGCGGTGCACGTGGCCGAAGAACGACTCCTCGCGGTTGTAGACCATCTTCACCGGCCTGCCCAGCCGCATCGCGAGCATGCAGGCGTGCACGTGCACGGACAGGTCCTCGCGGCCGCCGAACGCGCCACCGACCCCGGCCAGCGTGAGGCGGACCTTGTCGGCGGGCAGCCCCAGGCACGGCGCGATCTGCTCCAGGTCCTTGTGCAGCCACTGCGACGACACGTACAGCTCGACGCCGCCGTCCTCGGCGGGCAGCGCCAGGCCCGACTCCGGGCCGAGGAACGCCTGGTCCTGCATGCCGACCTCGTACTCGCCGGTCACCACCACGTCGGCCCGCTCGCGCGCGGCCGCGAGATCGCCGTGGCGGATCTTGACGTGCCGGACCAGGTTGCCGCCCGGGTGCACGTCGCGCGCGGTGCCGTCCAGCGCGCGCTCCGGGTCGGTCACCGGCTCCAGGAGCTCGTAGTCGACCTGCACCAGCTTCGCCGCCCGTCGCGCCGTCTCCGGATCGTCGGCGGCGATCAACGCGACCGGCTCGCCCTGGTAGCGGACCTCGTCGATGGCCAGCACCGGCTGGTCGGCCACCTTCATCCCGTAGGTCTTCGCGCCCGGCACGTCCTCGTGGGTGAGCACCGCGTGCACCCCGTCCAGCGCCAGGGCCTTCCGCGCGTCGATGGACCGGATGCGGGCCGAGGCGTGCGGGCTGCGCAGCGTCGTCGCCCACACCATGCCCGACACCCACAGGTCCGAGGAGTAGGCGAACTGGCCGGTCACCTTCAGCGCGCCGTCCGGCCGCGGCGTGCTCCGCCCGATCCCGGCGGCGCGTTCCGTCTCGGCACTGGGGTGCGGGGTTCGCACGTCGCCGGCCGCGGCCCGGGTGTCCGGTCGGTGCAGTGACTTGTCGCGCATGCCGCCTCCAGGGGCTCAGGTGACACCGGCATCGCACAGCTCGTGTGCCGCCACGGCATGTCGGGACTCGTACCCGGCCTTGTTCCGCAACGGTTTTCGGGCTCGCGCGGCCGAAAACCCTTGGCCGCACAGAGTGAACCCAGCCGATCGCACGCTGTCAAGAGCGGCCGTCCGGCCCGCCGCGCCGCGCCGACCGGGTGTCCGGGGCGAGCGAGCCGGATGATTGCATGTAATATCGAGCCGTCCCGCTTATCGAGTGAGGTTCCCGCGATGCCCCCGGCACCCCGTCTCGCGCCGCTGACCGGCGAAGGCCTGCTGGCCGACCGCACGTACGCCGCGCTGAAGAAAGCCATCCTGGACAACACGCTGCCGCCCGGCACCTCGCTGAGCGTGCCGGAGCTGGCCCGCCAGCTCGACGTCAGCCGCAGCCCGGTCCGCGAGGCCGTGCAGCGGCTGATCCACGACGGCCTGGCCACCCACGCCCCGCACCGGGGCGCCGAGGTCAGCCGGGTGGACATCGACGACCTGCGCCAGCTCTACGTGGTGCGCGAGCAGCTGGAGGGCCTCGCGGCGCGGCTGGCCACCGAGCACCTCGACGGCGACGGGCTGGCGCAGTTGCGCGGGATCCTCGCCGAGCACGAGGCGGCGCTGGCCGCCGACGCGGACAACGCCGCGCAGATCGAGCTGGACATGCGCTTCCACCGGGCGGTCCGGGAACTCGCCGAGAACCCGCACCTGCTGGCGGCGCTGGAACCGATCGCCGGCCGCTCGCACTTCGCGCTGCACTCGCTGTGGCGCGGCGCGGAAGCCCCCCGGCTCGCGCTGGACGAGCATCGGGCGGTGGTGGACGCGATGGCCAGCGGCGACCCGGAGATGGCCGAGGCCGCGGCGCGCCGCCACATCTCCCGGCTGCGGGTCCGCCTCGGCCAGGCCACGGCCCGCGACGCGGCCCCCCGCCGCCTCCGCCCAAGCTCCTAGCGACACCGCAGTTTCAATTGAAACCTCACCCCGGGAACCCCGGTGCCCGCAGTTTCAATTGAAACTGCGGGCAGCCCAGGGCCGGTGCGTCGTGGGTCAGCTGGCCGGGTCTAGTTCGCCCTCTTCGAGCCAGGAGTCCGGGGTGTAGCCCGCGTAGGCCTCGGCGTGGGAGTTCGTCGCCGACGCCTGCGTCACCTCTCCCCGCAGGTAGGCCTCGGCTTGCGCCTTGTCCTTCGGCGGCGGGGTCGGCTGAAGGCCGAGCAGCTTGGCCATGTTGTTGCCGAGGTAGCCCTCCAGGTCGTCCTCGGAGAGGTTCAGGCCCTGCGGCGGCTCGTGGCACAGCACCTCCAGCTCGCGCGCCCACATGCCGGGCTCGTTCGGCGGCGAGTCGGTGCCGTAGACCATCTTGGTCTTCTTCATCTCCTTGGCGAACTCCACGATCCGCGACTGCAGCAGCCAGCCGGACTCGCCGATGACGTTGTGCGAGTCCTGGATCATCCAGAACGCCTCGAAGCAGTACACGCCGCCGGTCTGGATGCCGAAGTGGCCGAGGATGAACGTGACGCCCGGGAACTCCCTGATGATCGGGTAGAACTGCGTCGGGATGGAGTACGGGCCGTCGCCGGTGTGGATCAGCACGATCACGCCGAGCCGGTCGCAGACCCGCATCACCGGCCGCAGCCAGTCCAGCGCCCGGTCCGGCCGGTAGGCGTGCATGTTGGCGTGCAGCTTGAGCATCCGGTAGCCGTGCTCCTTGATGTGGAACTCCAGCTCCTTGGCGCCGTTCTCCGGCCCGAACCGCGGGTTGTAGATGAAGTTGCCGATGAAACGGTCCGGATAGCGCTGCACCAGCTCGGTCACGTACGCCTGGTAGTCGCGGATGCCCTCGCGGCCGCCCCGGTTGCCCTCCCGCCAGGCGGTGTTGCCCGGCGGCGGCATGATGCAGCTGATGTCGACCCGGCGCGGCTTGCCGTTGATCCACATCGGACCGTCCATCATCTTCAGGGTCCGCTCGCCAGTGAACGGTTCACCGGTGTGCCGCCAGGCCTCGTCTACCAGGTTCGTCGGGTGCACGTGCGTGTCGATGATCAACGGATCTCTCCTGTAATGATCGGTCGCACCCCGGCCGCGATTCACCGCACCTACGGGTCGCCGCACTTCGACAGCGGCGCGTTCGAGTGCAACACCGGTGTGGCGCCGTGTCAACAAGTTGCATGTAATTTCCCCGAAACCCGAGTTTCGAGCACGTAAAGGTGCACTAGACCAACGAACGAGGTCGCCCGGAAGGGTTGACACGACACATGCACCTTGATTTACATGTTATCCGCGAACGGGCCTCCCGCCTGACGGCATCGCCGTTCGCTCCAGCGCCGGTGACCTCCCTGACCTCCTCGTCGTGGGCCAACCGTTCGGCGAATCCCTCCTCAGGATGGGGGCGGTCGCGCACCGCCCAGGAAGCGAGGCGGCATGCCTCCGACCAACGAGAAGCACTGCGACCTGCTGCTCACCGGGGCGACGGTGCTCACCGTCGACGACCACCGCACCATCCACCGCCCCGGCGCCGTCGCCGTGACCGGCAACCGGATCGCGGCGGTTGGTCCGCAGCCCGAAATGGCGTCCTGGCGGGCCGAAACGGTGCTCGACTGCACCGGTCAGGCCGTGCTGCCCGGCCTCGTCGACGGGCACAACCACCTTTACCAAGCGCTGGCAAGGGGTTTGGGCGAGGGCATGTCGATCGTGCCGTGGTTGTGCGACTTCATGTGGCCGTACTCCATCGCGGTCGACGGCGACGACGCGGTGGCCGCGGCCCGCCTCGCGGCGGCCGAAGCGCTGCGGCACGGCACGACGACGGTGGTGGACAACCACTACGCGCCCACCGACCTGCCGACCACCCTCGCCATCGCCGATGTCATCGAGCAGGCCGGGCTGCGCGGCGCGGTGGCGCGCGGAATCGTCGGTCCCCGCACCGAGATCGCCGCGCGGCGCGGCCAGCCCGAGGCCCTGTTCCGGTACTCCGCGGCCGACGAGATCGCCATCACCCGCGAGGCGATGCAGCACCGGCCGGCGGGATCGCGGGTCGAGATCTGGCCCGCGCCGCTCAACCTCACCTACGTCGACCAGGACCTGGTCCGGCGTAGCGTCGAACTAGCCGGCGAGCTCGGCACCAGCTGGCACGCGCACTGCTGCGAAGGCAGATCCGATCCGCAGAGCTACCTGGACGCCTACCAGGCGCGCCCGGTGCAGTGGCTGGCGAAGGCCGGGCTGCTCGACGAGCGCGCCACGCTGGCGCACGCGATCTGGCTCGACGAAGCCGAATTCGACGCGGTCGCCGCTGCCGGCGCGCGCATCGCGCACAACCCCACGTCCAACGCCTACCTGGCGTCCGGCACCCTGCCGCTGGCCGAGCTGCGGGCCCGCGGGGTCGCCGTCGCGCTGGGCACCGACGGGCCGAGCTGCGGGCACCGGCAAGACCTGTTCGAGGTGATGAAGCAGTCCATCTTCGCCCAGCGGCTGGCCACCCTCGACCCGGCCGCGATGCGCGCGCAGGACGCGCTGGACCTGGCGACCCGCGACGGCGCCCGCTACGCCGGGATCGACGCCGGGGCGCTCGAACCCGGCCGCCTGGCCGATCTGATCGTGGTCGATCTCGACCGGCCGCACCTGCAACCGCTGCACGACGTGGTGAGCTCGCTGGTCTACGCGGCCCGCGGCACCGACGTCGTGGCCACCGTCGTCGACGGCGAAATCGTCCAGCGGAACGGGCATTGCCTGCGCGTCGACGAGCAGTCCGCCGTCCGGCAGGCCCGGGAACGGGCCGAACGCCTGCTGCACCGCGCCGGGATGACCGGCCTGCTGCGCTGAGCCCACGAATCGCGCTGACGGAACACGGAGGAACCATGCGCTTCCGCCCCAGACCTCGCGCCACCGCCCCGCCCGATGCCGTCGACACCGTTCCGCCGCTGCGCCAGCTGCTGCCGCTGGGCCTGCAGCACGTGCTGGTCGCCTACTCCGGGATGGCCACCGTCCCGCTGCTGATCGGGCTCGGCATCGGCATGTCCACCGAGCAGATCGCCGTGCTGGTGTCGGCCAACGTGCTGGTCAGCGGCCTCGCCACGCTGCTGCAGGCGCTCGGCGTGTTCAACATCGGCGTGCGGCTGCCGATCGTGATGGGTTCGACGTTCACCGGGATCACCCCGGCGATCCTGGTCGGCAAGGACGGCGGGCTGCCCGCGGTGTTCGGCGCGACCATCGTCGCCGGGCTGCTGACCTGGGTGGTCGCGCCGTGGTTCAGCCGCCTGATGCGGTTCTTCCCGCCGATCGTGACCGGCACGATCATCGCGATCATCGGCTTCTCGCTGCTGCCCTCCACGTCGAAGCTGATCGCGGGCACCGACCCGGCCGCCGCCGACTTCGCCTCGGCGACGCGGCTGCTGATGGCCCTGGGCACGATCGCGCTGGTGGTGCTGGTGGAGGCGTTCGCGCCGGCGGCCGTGGCCCGGTTCGCGATCCTGATCGCCCTGGTCGCCGGCACGCTGGTGGCGCTGCCGCTGGGCCTGGCCGACTTCTCCGCGGTGGGCGAGGCGTCGTGGTTCGGCGCGGTGCAGCCGTTCGCGTTCGGACTGCCCGAGTTCACCATCGCGGCGATCCTGCCGATGATCATCATCCAGCTGGTCAACATGGTGGAGTCCACCGGGGACACCGTCGCCATCGGCCAGATCGCGGGCCGCGACATCGGCCACGACGAGCTGGCCCGCGCGCTGCGCGCCGACGGCGTGGGCACCGCGTTCGCCGGGGTCTTCAACTCCTTCACCATCGTCACCTTCGGCGAGAACGTCGGGCTGGTCAGCATGACCCGAGTGCTCAGCCGGTTCGTGGTCGCCACCGCGGGCGCGCTGCTGGTGCTGATCGGGCTGCTGCCGAAGCTCGGCGCCGCCGTCGCGTCGCTGCCCGGGCCGGTGCTCGGCGGCGTCGGGGTCGTCATGTTCGGCACCGTCGGCGCGATCGGGGTGAAGATCATGGCGCAGGCCGATCTCGGCCAGGCGCGCAACATCCTGATCGTCGCCGTCTCCTTCGGCTTCGGGCTGCTGCCGGTGGGCGCGCCCGAGTTCTACGCGAACCTGCCCGGCGTGCTGCAGCCGGTGCTCTCCAGCGGCATCGCGGCCGGTGGCATCGCCGCGTTCCTGCTCAACCTGGTGCTGAATCGGAACGCGCCGGCGGCCGCCACCGCCGGGCCGCGGTGAGGACGGTCGGACATGGTGCGCAACGAACCGGAGCAGTCCACATCGGACATGGGGGTCGACGACCGGCCGCCGTGGGGGCACACGATCCTGCTGGGCCTGCAGCACGTGCTGGTGATGTACGCCGGGGTGGTCGTGGTGCCGATGGTCATCGGCGCCGCGCTCGGCCTGAGCCAAGACGAGATCGCCACGCTCGTGTGCATCGACCTGGTGCTGGCCGGCATCGGCACCGTCCTGCAGTCGCTGGGCCTGTGGAAGTTCGGCATCCGGATGCCGCTGGTCGTCGGCGCCGCCTCCAACGGCATCGTTCCGATGATCCTGATCGGCCAGACCAAGGGGCTGCCGACGGTGTACGGGTCGCTGCTGGTGGCCGGGATCCTGTGGGTGCTGCTGGCGCCGTTCTTCGGCAGCCTGCTGCGGCTGTTCCCCGCCGTGGTCACCGGCACCGTCATCACGCTGATCGGCCTGACGCTGATCCCCGTCGGGCTGCGGCTGATCGCGGGCAAGGATCCCGACGCGCCCGGCTACGGCGCGCCGGGCAACCTCCTGCTCGCCGGGTTCACGGTGCTGCTGGTGGTGCTGTTCTCGCGGTTCCTGAAGGGCTTGCTGGGTCAGATCTCCCTGCTGCTGGCGCTGGTCGTCGCGGCGGCCGTCGGCTGGCTGTTCGGGGCCGGGAACCTGGCCGAGGTCGGTGCCGGGCCGGTGATCGGCGTGCCGCTGCCGTTCCACTACGGCCCGCTGCAGTTCGACATCCCGTCGATCCTGCTGTTCCTGATCGTCGTGCTGGTGCTGACCGTGGAGGCGTCCGGGCAGGGCCTGGCCGTCGGCCAGGTGGTCGGCCGCGAGGTCGGGCCCGCCGAGATCAGCCGGCTGCTGCGGGTGGACGGGCTGCTGACCGCGCTCAGCGGCATCTTCAGCGGCTTCGCCTACACCACCTTCGGCCAGAACATCGGCCTGATCGCCCTGACGAAGGTGCGCAGCCGGTACCCGGTCGCCGTGGGCGGCGTGATCCTGGTGCTGCTGGGCGTGATCCAGCCGATCGGCCGACTGGTCGCGGCGATCCCGCAGCCCGTGATCGGCGCCGTCGCCGTGGTCACCTTCGCCGCGCTGACCGTGTCCGGCATCGAACTCCTATCCAAAGTGGACTTCAAGCGGTCGGGGAACCTGATCATCGTGATGGTGTCGCTGGGCATCGGCCTGGTGCCCACCGGCGCGCCGGAGTTCTACCACCAGCTGCCGTTCGTCGCGCAGGTCTTCCTGCACAGCGGCGTGGCCACCGGAACGGTGCTCGCGGTGGTGCTCAACGCCCTGTTCCACCTCCGGGAAGGCAAGCATGCGTGACCGACTCGTCGTGGGCGTGACCGGCGCCAGCGCGCCGCAGCTGGCGATCCACCTGCTCACCAGCCTGCGGCAGCTCGGCGCGGTCGAGACGCACCTGGTCGTCTCGCGCGCCGCGCACCGCACCATCGAGCTGGAGACCGGGCTGCGGCCCGCCGATGTCGCCGCGCTGGCCGACGTGTGCCACCAGCGCGGCGACATCGCCGACAGCATCGCCTCCGGATCCTTCCCCACCATGGGCATGGTCGTGGTGCCGTGCTCGATGAAGACGCTGGCCGGCATCGCGCACGGCTACAGCGACGACCTGCTGACCCGCGCCGCCGACGTGTGCCTGAAGGAGCGCCGCCGGCTGGTGCTGGTCACCCGCGAGACGCCGCTGAGCCTGGTGCACCTGCGCAACATGGTCGCGGCGACCGAGGCGGGCGCGGTGGTGCTGCCGCCGATGCCGGCGTTCTACCACCGGCCCGGCTCCGTCGACGACCTCCTGGCGCACATCACCGGCAAGATCCTCGACCAGTTCGGCATCGACCACGACCTGTTCCCCCGCTGGCAAGGACCCGCCAACAGCTAGGAGCCCCTCCGGTGAACCTCTCCCCGCGCCAGGACGCGCACGCCTTCCTCGCGGACTACCGCCGCGAGCATCCCGACGACGTCCTCGTCATCGACGAGCCGGTTTCCGCCGAGGAGGGCGTCACCGGGCTGATCTACGAGCTCATCGCGCGCGGCCGCGACGAGATGCTGGTGTGCAACAAGGTCGACGGTGTGGAGACGCCGGTGGTGAGCAACGTCTTCGCCTCCCGGCGGCGGATCTCCCGCATCCTCGGCGTCGAGCCCGCCGGGCTGCACGAGGCGTACCAGTCGCGCGCCTCCCGGCCGCTGGCGCCGCGCGTCGTGGACTCCGGTCCGGTCACCGGGATCGCATCGTCCGATGTGGACCTCTCGGCGGTGCCGATGCTCCGGCACTTCGCCTCCGACCGCGCTCCCTACATCACCAGCGGCATCGTGATCGCCGAGGACCCGGACACCGGGGTGAGCAACATGAGCTACCACCGGTCGATGGTGCACTCCCCCACCGAGCTCGCCACCAGCCTGCACTCCCGCGGCGACCTGTGGCGACTGCTGGCCGAGTACGCCGCGCTCGGCAGGCCGATGCCGGTCGCGATGGTCATCGGCGGGCACCCGCTGTTCATGCTCGCCGCCTCGGCCCGCGTTCCGTCCGATGTGGACGAGCGCGCGGTGGCGGGCGGGCTGTTCGGCGAGCCGCTGGAGGTGGTGCGCACGCCGCGGCACGGCATCGGCGTCCCGGCGTGGGCGGACTTCGTGCTGGAAGGCACCATCGACCCGCAGCTGCACGCCGAAGAAGGCCCGTTCGGCGAGTTCTCCGGCTATTCCTCGCACCGCTCCACCAACAACGTGCTGCGCGTGGAGACCGTGCTGCGCCGCCGGGACGCGATGCTCATCGACGTCGAGGGCGGCAACACCGCCGATCACCTGAACCTGGCGCGCATCCCGCGCGAATCCGAACTCGCCGAGAAGCTCAAGGACCGCTTCCCCGACGTCACCGCCGTGCACTACCCGACCTCGGGCACGCACTTCCACTGCTACGTCGCCCTGCGCCCGTCGCGCCCCGGCCAGGCCCGGCAGGTGCTGCTCGGGCTGCTCGGCTGGGATCCGTACGTGAAGACGGCCGTCGCCGTGGACGCCGACGTGGACGTCACCTCCGACGCCGAGGTGCTCTGGGCCCTGGCCACGCACTTCCAACCGCACCGCGACGTGTTCGTGGTGGACGGACTTCCGGGATCGCCGCTGGATCCCTCCTCGGACCCCAGCGGCACCACCTCCCGGATGGGGCTGGACGCGACCCGCGGCCCCGACTTCGCCGGCGACCGCATCGTGGTCTCCGAATCCGCCCGCACCAACGCCCGCCGACTGCTGGGCACCACAGGAGGAGCGCAATGAGCAAGATTCCCGTGACCGTGCTGACCGGCTTCCTCGGCGCCGGGAAGACGACCCTGGTCAACCACATCCTCACCGCCGACCACGGGCACCGCATCGCGGTCATCGAGAACGAGTTCGGCGAGATCCCGATCGACGACGCGCTGGTGCTGCGCTCCGACGAGCAGTTCTTCGAGCTCAGCAACGGGTGCTGCATCTGCTGCACGGCCCGCACCGATCTCGTCGAGACGCTGCGGAAGCTGGTGGAGCGCAAGGAGAAGATCGACCGGGTGCTGATCGAGACGACCGGCCTGGCCGACCCGAACCCGGTGGCGCAGACCTTCTACGTCGACGACGAGATCAGCGAGCACTTCGCGCTGGACGCGATCGTGACGCTGGTCGACGCCAAGCACATCGACCGGCACCTCGACGAGGCCGGGCCCGACGGCGTCGGTCACCAGGCGGTCGACCAGATCGCGTTCGCCGACCGGCTGGTGCTCAACAAGGTCGACCTGGTCGACGAGGCCGGCGTGGCGGCGCTGCGGGAGCGGCTGCGCGGCATCAACGCGACCGCCGAGATCATCACGTCCAGCTATTCGCGGGTCGACCTCGACGACATCCTCGGCGTCGGCGCGTTCAACCGCATCGTCCACCCGGCCTGGCTGGACGAGCAGGAGCACTTCCACGACCCGGCCGTGACCTCGGTCGGCGTGGAGCTGGCGGAGGACTTCGACGAGGCCGCGCTGCGCGCCTGGCTGTCCGAGCTGACGGCCGAGCACGGCGACGACCTGTACCGGCTCAAGGGCGTCGTCGCGGTCCGCGGCGACGCGCGGCGCCACGTCCTGCAGGGCATCCACCGGATCTTCGAGCTCCGCCCGGCCGACCCCTGGGGCCGGGACGCGCGGGGCAGCAAGGTCGTGTTCATCGGCCGCAACCTCGATCGCGAGCTGCTCACCGAGGGGCTTCGGGCCTGCACGGGCGTTCCGGCCGCCCAGGTCCCGTGAGTACTTCGTGCTGTTGTAGCGGCAAAAAGTACGCACGGGATCTCTAGCGGCGGATCAGCCCGGGCTCAGGCGGCCGGATATCCAGGGCAGGGCGTCGGCCAAGGCCGTGCGCCAGACGTCGAAGGTGTGCTCGCCGCCGGGAATCACCACCAGTTCGGTGTCGATCCCGGCCAGGCGGGACAGCTCGACGAGCCGGAGCACGGCCGCTCGCGGCTCCGGGTCGTCGTCGCCGACCGCGAAGAAGCCGTGCAGCCCGGGGAACCTGCCGTGGGCCAGCAGCCAGGACGGCTCGTGGGCGTCGAACTCCCGCTGCGAGCCGCCGAACAGCGCGGCCGCGGTGCCTGCGAGATCGTTGGTGTCGCCGTCGCGCGGGCCGAGCAGCCCGCCGAAGTCCGCGAACGTCCCGAACAGCCCGGGATGGCGCAACGCCAGCATGATCGCGCAGCTGCCGCCTTCGCTGAGCCCGGCCACCGCCCAGTCCGGCCCGGGATCCCGGGCGAGGAACCGGTTGCGCACGAAGCGGGGCACATCGGTGGTCAGGTAGGTCTCGGCGTTGCCGCGGACGCCGTCGACGCATTCGGTGTCGTCGAAGGCGCCGCCGTTGACGTCCGGGATCACCACGATCGGCGCCGCGCCGCCGTGCTGGGCCGCCCAGCGGTCGGCGGTCTGCTGCGCCTCGCCGCCGTCCAGCCAGTCCGCCGGGCTGCCGGGAGTGCCGTGCAGCAGGCACTTCACCGGCAGCCTCGGCCGGGGCCGGGCGAACCACGCGGGCGGCAGGTACACGTTCGCCGGGCGCGCCTGGAATCCCGAGTCGCGCCCGGGGATGTCGATGGTGACCACCATGCCGGACTCCGGCGGCGTCGCCTGGGCGTTGAGCATCGCCAGCGAGCCCGTGCTCTCACCGGCCACGCCGAGCGCCTGGGAGAGCGTCAGGTAGTACCCGAAGTACGCGTTCACCCCGATCAGGGCGTTCACCGCGAACAACGCCACCACGAGCGGGATGAGCACGGCGCGCATCGCCCGTTCGCGGAACCGCCACACCAGCAGCACGAGCAACAGCAGCGCCGTGGCGAGCAGCAGCGCGCGCAGGGGCCACCAGTCGACGAGTGAGAGATCCGCGCAGAAATCGGCGATCCACCGCATTCCCGGCAACCTCCCAGAAAACCGACACCGACCGAAGTGGACGCTCGCCAGCGTACCGGGATTTTCCCGGCACGAAACGCAAAAACCGGACCATAGTGCCGAAAACACCGATCAGAACTGCGGTTTCGCCCGTTGGGCAATAATCGAACCCGTGCGAGTGGCATTGACGAGTGGCATAGGCCCGGGACCGCAGCTGCCCGCTTCGGTCACCGAACAGGCGGGCGGGCGCAGCCCGCTGGAATCCGTGGTGCTGGTGGTGGCGCTCGCGCTGCTGACCGTCGCCGCGATCGTGGTCGTCAAGCGGTGGCGAATGCGCCGGATCGCCCTGATCGTCCCGGTTCTGCTCGCGGTGCTGACGTGCGCGGCGGGCGTCAACAGCTACGTCGGCTACGTGCGGTCGTTCGACGACTTCGGGCGGTTGCTGATGCTCGCCAGCGGAGGCAACGGCGACGCCGAACCGGCCGCGCCGGCGGAGCCGGACCCGGTGCCGGGCGGCGTGCGGGTCGCCGACGTCTCGCTGCCCGATCCCGGGCTCGGCGTCCCGACCGGCCGGACCAGGGTGCTGCTGCCACCGGGTTACGACGACCCGGCGCACTCCGGCGAGCGGTATCCGGTGGTGTACCTGGTGCACGGCTATCCCAGCGGCGGCCCGGACGACTGGCTCGGCCCTGGTGGCGCGGTGCAGACCCTGCAGGCGCTGGCGGACGCGCGCGCCGCGCGGCCGATGATCGTCGTGGCGGTCGACGCCACCGCGGGCACCGGCACCGACTGGGAATGCCTGAACGTGCCGGGCGGCCCGCAGCTGGAGTCCTACCTGACGACGACCGTGCCGCGGGAGATCGACGCCCGGTTCCGCACCCTGCCCGACCGGGGCGACCGGGCGATCGGCGGCATGAGCGGCGGCGCGTTCTGCGCGCTGAACCTGGGGCTGCGCAACCAGAACACCTACTCGGTGATCCTCGCGACCGAACCCTACGACGATCCCGGCACGGCGCTGCTCGACGGCCATCCCGACCTGCTGCGGGCGAACACGCCGCGCGAGTACCTGCCGACGCTGCCGGTGGCGCGGCCGCTCGCGGTGATGCTGCACGCCGGCGTCGTCGCGCACTCCGACGTCGACCTCGCCAACCGGCTCGGCGAGCAGCTCGCCGCGCGCGGCGCGACGGTCGCGGTGCGCGCCGAACCGGGCGAATGGCACACCTGGCGCACGGCCCGCATCGGCCTGCCCTACCTGCTGGCCTTCGCCGCCGAGAACTTCACCGCCGGCCAGCGAAGTCCGTCCTGACCAGCGGGAAGGCCAGGGTTTCCCGGATCGAGCCGCCGGTGAGCAGCATGATCAGCCGGTCCACGCCCAGCCCCAGGCCACCGGTGGGCGGCATCGCGTACTCGAGGGCCGCGAGGAAGTCCTCGTCGAGCTCCATCGCCTCCGGGTCGCCGCCCGCGGCGTGCAGCGACTGCTCGGTGAGCCGGCGGCGCTGCTCGATCGGGTCGACCAGCTCGGAGTAGCCGGTGCCGAGTTCGGTGCCGAACGCGACCAGGTCCCAGCGCTCCGCCAGCCGCGGATCGTCCCGGTGCGGCCGGGTCAGCGGCGACACGTCGGCCGGGAAGTCGGTGTAGAACGTGGGTTCGGCGGTGCGCGACTCCACCAGCCGCTCGTACATCTCCAGCAGCACCGCGCCGCGCTCCCAGTGCTCCTCGTACGGCACCGACGCCGCATCGCATAGCTCCTGCAGGCGCGGCAGCCCGGTGTCGGCGGTGATCTCCTCGCCGAGCGCCGCCGAGACCGCGTCGTTGACCGGCACGACCGGCCAGTCGCCGTCGAGGCCGAACTCGCCGTCCGGGCCGATCGCCGTGGGCTCCCCGCGCGCGGCGTTGGCGGCGGCGAGCACCAGGTCGCGGCACAGCTCGCGCATCGTCGTGTAGTCGCCGAAGGCCTGGTACGCCTCCAGCATCGTGAACTCGGGGTTGTGCTTGTGCGACACGCCTTCGTTGCGGAAGTTGCGGCCGATCTCGAACAGCCGCTCCACGCCGCCCACGCACAGCCGCTTCAGGTACAGCTCGGGCGCGATCCGCAGGTACAGGCGCATGTCGTAGGCGTTGCTGTGGGTGGTGAACGGCCGCGCGTTGGCGCCGCCGTGCACCGGCTGCAGCATCGGGGTCTCGACTTCGAGGAAATCCGATCGCACCAGCGTTTCCCGCAACGCGTGCACGGCGGCGCCACGGGCGCGCAGGGCGTCGCGGGCGCCGGGGCGCATGATCAGGTCCACGTGGCGCTGCCGGACCCGGGCCTCGGGGTCGACCAGGCCGCGGTGCTTGTCCGGCAACGGGTGCAGGCACTTCGCCGCCAGCCGCCAGTCGGCCGCCAGCACCGACACCTCGCCGCGCCGCGAGGCGACGACCTCGCCGGTCACCGACACCTGGTCGCCGATGTCCACCTGCTGCCGCCACGCCTGCTGCAGCTCGGCCCCGGAGTCCTTGGTGGTGAGCATGACCTGCAGGTCGCCGGAGAAGTCCCGCAGCGTCGCGAAGCACACGCCGCCGTGGTCGCGCAGCAGCACCACCCGCCCGGCCACCGAGACCTGCTCGCCGGTCCTGGCGTCCGGCAGGAGGTCCCGGTGGCGGGTGGCGACGGCCCGGCAGCGCTCGGTGCGCGGCACCGAGACCGGGTACGGCTCGACGCCGGCGGCGCGCAGGGCGTCCAGCTTGTCCCGCCGGACCTGCTGCTGTTGCGATCCGATGCGCTGCGGCTCCCCGCTTTCCGCTTCCAGAAACGGAACTTCCACCATCTCGTCCGATGTGGACTTCCGCCGCGGCGCGGGCAGGAAGCCCTCCGCGATCGCCGAGGCGATGCCGACCCGCGCCAGATCGCGCCGTTCGGCGAACGCCACGTAGCGCGGGAACCAGTGCGGCCGGTACTTGACGTTCGACCGGTACAGCGACTCCAGCTGCCACCACCGGGAGAAGAACAGCAGCAGGCCCCGCCAGGCCCGCAGCACCGGCCCGGCGCCGATGCGCGCGCCCTCCTCGAAGGCGGCGCGGAACATCGCGAAGTTCAGCGAGATCCGCTCCACCCCGAGCCGCGGCGCGGCCTGCGCCAGCGAGCTGACCATGAACTCGACGACGCCGTTGTCCGCGTCTCGGTCGCGGCGCATGAGGTCCAGCGACAGCCCGTTGCGGCCCCACGGCACCAGCGACAGCAGCGCCACGGGTTCGCCGCGGTCGCTCACCGCTTCGACCAGCACGCAGTCGCCGTCCTGCGGGTCGCCGAGCCGCCCCAGCGCCATCGAGAAGCCGCGTTCGCTCTCGGTGTCGCGCCAGTCCTCGGCCAGCCGCGCGATCTCGGTCATCTCCGCCGCGGGCACCTCCCGGTGCCGCCGGATGCGCGCCGTGTGCCCGGCCCGCTGGACCCGGCTCACCGCCTGCCGCACCGGGCGCATGTCCCGGCCGTCCAGGCCGAACTCCGCGACGTGCACCACCGCCTCGTCGCCGAGCTGCAGCACCTTCATCCCGGCGCGGGCGTACGCCGTGGCGCCGGGTTCGCTGACGCCCATCACCGCCGGCGTCCAGGTGTACTCCCGGCACATCGCCAGCCACTTCTCGATCGCCGGCCGCCAGGCCTCCGCGTCGCCCAGCGGGTCGCCGCTGGCCAGGCAGACCCCCGCGACGACCCGGTAGGTGACCGCGGCCTTGCCGCTGTCGGAGAACAGCACCGCCTTGTCGCGGCGGGTGGCGAAGTAGCCCAGCGAATCGCGTTCGCCATGCTCGGCGAGCAGCTGCCGGACCTGCCGCTCCTCCTCGGGGCGCAGGGCGGCGGCCAGCCGCTGCGCGCGAAGCAGCAGGAACAGCGCGGTGAACAGGGCTGCCGTGCCGAACAGGCCGAGGACGAAGTTGACCCAGCCGGGCGCGTGCCCGAAGCCGGTGACGTCGAAGTCGACCGCGCCGCCCAGCACCCGCTCGACGGTCCACGTCAGCCGCGCCTGCGCGCCCCGCAGCGAACCCGGGAACAGCGACACCAGGACGTATCCGAGGCCCACGAACGCGGCGATGAGCAGCACGAACACCAGGGCCGCCTGGTAGCCGCTGCCGCGTTTGGCGCGGCCGTAGAACTCTCCGCGCGAAAGCCACAGCGGCACGAACGCCAGCGCCGAGACGACGATGTTGGTGCTGAAGATCCACACGTGGTCGATCGGCACGTGGTAGCGGGCGCCCAGCTCGTCCATCCACAGCGCCTCGATGTGGTCGCCCAGCACCACGAGCACCACGATGTCGCCGATCACCTGCAGGGCCAGGATGCCGATCAGGATCCACAGCGCGAGCCGCTTGCGGCGCTTCAGCGCGGCCGCCAGCACCGCCAGGAACGCGCCGTACGCGATGTTCGGCGGCGCCGGGAACAGCACGTTGTCGACGAACCTGCGCACCGGTTGCACGTTCCCGAAAAGCGCCAGGCCGACCGCCGAGCTCACGCACAGCACCGCCACCACGAGCACTGCGCCGGCGGTGATGCTCGGCATCTTGCCGCGCCACCGGCGCCGCGCGGTCTCCTCCTGCTGGACCACCGTGTTCCTCCCCGGCCGTGGATCGGCATCGCGGCCCGTCGGGGCCCGCTCGCCGACACCAATCTACGACCGGCGGGGCACCGCGCGCCGCCGCCCCGACCGCACGTCGGTGGAATTTCGGTGATCTTGCTACCCATTTCGGCGATGTCCGCCCACAGAGGACCAAACGGCCGATTCGGATCCGCCGGTCAATTCCCGGCTTCGGCGAGCAGGCTCGCCAGCTGCTCCGGCCGGTTCGCGCCGCCCTGCGAGAGCACCACGCCCGACCCGGTGGTGACGACGGCGTACGGCGGGCCCGGAACGTTGTTGGCGTCGAACACGTCCGGCCCGGTCACCAGCGGCAGCGAGATGCCCTGCCGGTCCAGGTAGTCCCGGACCTCATCCGGCGCACCGTTGCTCAGCAGCACCACGGGCAACTTCCGCGCCGCGGCGCCGAATTCCGGCAGCATCAGCCGGCAATGCCCGCACAGCGGGGAGATGTAGGCGAAGAGGACGCGGTCGCCGCCATCGGCGAACGCGGCGACATCGGCGCCGATCTCCAGCACGGCACCCCGCGCCGGGCCGTGCGGCGGGACCTTCAGCAATCCGGACAACCCGAACACCGCGGCCACCAGCACCGCACCCACCAGCACGTGCGCCGGCCCGACCGGAGCGTCACCCGCGAGGCAGGCGAGCACGGCCAGCACGAACAGCAGTGCGGTCCGGGTGACCGAGCCCGCGCCGATCGTTTCCGCCGCCTGGAAGCAGCCGCAGTCCACCCGCATCCCGCGCCGCAGCACGCTGATCATGCCGATCAGGAAAGCCGCGAACAGCCCGGCGGCCAGCACCGCGCCCCACACCCGCAGCGGCGGGACGACCAGCAGAACCGCGCTCAGCAGCTCGGCCGCGATCACGACGGGCGCCAGCACCGGGGCCAGCCGGTCCGGGAAGATCCGGTACCCGGCGATGGACCGGGCGAACCCGCCGACGCTGCGCAACTTGCTGATCGCGGCGAACGCCAGCACGCCGCACACCGCGAGCGCCGCCGACCCGAACCAGTGCATCCAGCCACCTCTTTTCTTCGAAGCGGCGCAGCCGCTTGGCCCACCTACCTGGAACAGATCCCTTACGCCGAGCTGGGTTGTTCCGCGCGGTAGGCGGCGGCTTGGAGTTCGTAGAGCTGCGCGTAACGGCCGTTCACCGACATCAGCTCCGGGTGCGTGCCCTGCTCGACGACCTCCCCCCGGTCCAGCACGTAGATCCGGTCCGCGTAGCGCACGCTGGAGAGCCGGTGCGAGATCAGCACGACCGTCCGGCCCTCGGCGTGCTGGCGGATGCGTTCGAACAGCGCGTGCTCGGCGCGCGGGTCCAGCGCCGAGGTCGGCTCGTCGAAGATCATCAGGTCCGCGTCGCGGTAGAAGGCGCGGGCGATCGCGATCCGCTGCCACTGCCCGCCGGAGAGGTCGTGCCCGCCGTGGAACCGGCGGTCCAGCAAGGTGTCGTAGCCGTCGGCGAGCCGGGCGACGACCTCGTCCGCCCCGGCGGCGCGGGCCGCCTCGGCCAGCTTCTCGTCGTCGCGTTCCCGGCCCATCACGATGTTCTGCTCGGCGGTCAGCGGCCAGCGGGTGTGGTCCTGCGCGATGACCGAGATCCGCTCCCGCAGCACATCGCCGGCGATCCCGGTGATGTCCGCATCGTTCCAGCGGATCGCGCCGGAGTCCGGTGTGTACAGTCCGGCCAGCAGCTTGGCCAGCGTGGTCTTGCCGGAACCGTTCTCCCCCACCAGCGCGACGACCTCGCCGCGCTCGACCGCGACGCTCACCCCGGACAGCGCGGGCGAATCCGCGCCCGGGTACCCGAAATGCACGGAATCCGCCGCTATGCGCCGGAATTCGCCGGGTTCCGCCGAGGTGCGCTCCGGCGGCACCCGCCGCTCGGCCAGCTCGCAGAACTCCAGGTAGTCGCCGAAGTAGAGCCCGGCCTCGTAGAGCTTGTTCACCGACTGCACCAGGCTCGTCAGCGACGACTGGCTGGCCCGGATCGCCAGCACGGCGGTGCCGACCACCGCCAGCGGGATGAGTCCGAACGCGAGCATCGCGCCCAGCACCGCGTACACCGCGCCGAGCGCGACGCCGCCCATCAGGTCGCCGGACACCCTGGTGGTGGCCCGCTGCCAGGCGACGTCGAGCTCGATCCGCTGCTCGTAGTCGGCGATCCGGTCGTACTCGGCGAGCAGGAAGCGGCGCAGCGTGAAGGCCCGCACCTCGGCCGCGGGCGGCCGCTCGGCCATCAGGTCGGAGAGCATGAACTTGCGCCGCCGCGCGGTGGAGATCCGGCGGAACGCGGCGTAGCGCATCCGCGCCGAACGCAGCGCCGCCCACCCGTCGGGCACCGCCGTGACCAGCAGCAGCGGCATCAGCGCGGTGTGCAGGAGGCCGAGCGTGATCGCGCCCGAGAGCACGCCGATCGCGCCGGTGAGGACGTTGACCGTCATCTCCACGACCGTCGCCGAGTCGGGCACGCCGTTGTCCCGCGCCCGCTGCATGGAGTTGTGGAACTCCTCGTCGTCGAACGCGGTCAGCTCCACCCGCGTGGTCAGCCGGAACAGCCGCGTCTCGGCCAGCCGCTCGACCTGCGGTTTCAGCCGCTCCTGCGCCCAGCTCGCCACGGCCATCAGCCCGGCGCGCAGCCCGGCGGCCCCGGCCACCAGCAGCAGCGCAGGGACCGCCGCGGTGACCCGCTGCGCGGTCGGGCCCGCGGCGAACAACGACTCCAGCACGTCGTTGGTGGCCAGCAGGCCGAACGCCGTGAAGAACCCGGCGAGCACGTTCAGCCCGAGCGTCGCCGCCGTGTCGAGCCGGCTGGCCCGCCAGGCGACCGCGACCGCATTGCCCACCAAGCCGGGCAGCCGCCGCGCGATCGCGCCCAGCCCGGCGGACAGCATCTCCGAATCGTGCGCCTGCCAGTACGGCGCGACGAGATCAACCGGTTCGGGTGTTTCCCGCCGCCACCACTTCATCGGTGCCGACCGGCGCTCGAACGGCGTGCCGCACAACGACTTCGCCCCATCACGTTCGAGAAGTTAGACGAGCGGACACCGATCCGCAATCTTGTCGTTGTTACCCCGTTTGGCCCTAGGTCTGCGAAGTGACCTGTGCCAACAATTCTGGGGATTGCGCCGAGGGCGTCAGCACCGGCGGATCTCGACCTTTCATTCACGCCTGAAGCGAACCCGTTGGCGTGCAACGACAATCCACCGTCGCACCGGGAATCCTCAGAACGTCCCGCCAGATCGGCGGACGAGTTAGGAGCGAACATGTCCACCTTGCTGCTGGAGCCCCGCGACGCGGGAACCGTTGAAATCGAAGACATTTCGGTGGACTTCGAGATCGACCTCAAGGAGGTCCTGCACGGAGCGCAGGCGTGCGTGAACACCTGCAAGCGCACCGTGTGCAGCAGCTTCCCCTGCTGTCCGTCGATCATCTGACGACTACCGGAAAGCAATTCCGGGGGGCGGTTTCCCGTCAATTGCGGGAAAAACGGTAACTCGGCGATTCGCCGAAATCCGACAGCCGCGAAAGGAGTCAGGCAGATGCCCGCACTCGGACTGGAACCCCGGGACGCCGGAATCATCGAAATCGAGGGAATCTCAGTCGCCTTCGAAGGCGACATGAAGGTTCTGCACGGCGCACAGGGGTGCGCGGACACCTGCAAGCGCACGGTGTGCACCTTATGGCCCTGCTGTCAGACACTCGTCTGAGCCTCGGGTGATCAGGCGGCGGGAGGACCTCCGGGTCCTCCCGCCGTCGCGCAAATCGGATTCGACCAGGGAGCGGCACAGCATGGAGACGACGGCGACCGATTCGGACACCACCGTGCGGGATCGGCTGGCGGAGGCGGCGGAGCGCGACGGCCGGGAGGTGGCCGTCGACGAAACCTGGGTGAGCGTGCGGAAACCCGGTATCGCGGTGCCGGACCAGGGCTGGAAGCTGCACATCTCCGCGCGCCCGGGCACGCTCGCCGAGACGCTCGACCGGGCGCTGCCGCTGCTGCTGGCCTGGGACTGCGACTTCAAGGTCGCGCGCTCCCGGCGGGTGCTGCACGAGCTCAACTCCGGCGACGCCGACCCGGCGACGGTCGGCAAGGCGATGACCGTCTACCCGCCGCAGGACACCGTGGTGCGGCTGGGAAACCTGCTGGCCGAAGCGCTCGCCGGGATGACCGGCCCGCGGATCACCAGCGACCGGCGCATACGGCCGGACGCGCCGGTGTACTACCGCTTCGCGCCGTTCCGGCCGCAGTACCGCGTCGACGAGAACGGCGACTTCGAACTCGTGGTGATCGGCCCGGACGGCGAGGTGGAGCCGGGCGCCGCGGGCGCCGAGTTCAGCTGCCCGCCGTGGGCGAGCGACCCGTTCCGCCCGGAACCGGACCCCGAACCGGAACCGGCCGCGCAGCCGACGACCGCGCGGCCCAGCGTGCTCGGCGGGCGGTACCGGCTCACCTCGGGAGTCCTGCGCGGACCGCGCGGAAACGTCTACCGCGCCGTGGATCCCGACGGCCGCGCGGTGGTGGTCAAGGAGGCCCGCGCCTACGTCGGGGAGAACATCAACGGCATCGACCTGCGCATGCAGCTGCGCAACGAGCGGCGCATCCTGCAAGCCCTGGACGGGGTGGACGGCGTGCCCGGGCTGCTCGACCACTTCCGGCACGGCGAGGACGAGTACCTGGTCATCACCGACGCCGGCACCCTCGACCTGAACCGGTACGTCGGCGAGCGGACCCGGTTCTTCGACGACGCCACCAGCGCGGACCGCGACCTGGGCGTGCTCGCCGCGCGGCTGGCCGAGATCCTCGCCGCGGTGCACGAGCGGGGCGTGGTGATCCGGGACCTGTCGCCGAAGAACGTGGTGCTCGACGACGACGGCCGCTGCACGCTCATCGACTTCGGCAACAGCTACTACGACGGTTTCCAGCTGCACGGCTGGACCCGCGGCTACAGCGTGCCGGACCAGCACACCGACCGGCAGGCGGAACCGGCGGACGACTACTTCTCCCTGGGCGCCACCCTGTTCTTCGCCGCCACCGGCATCAACCCGATCGGCGTCGACCAGGACCCGGCCCGGAACCTCGAACGCTCGCTGCTGTGCCTGGAACGCCTGTACCCGAACGCGACCGGGGTGCGCGCCCTGCTGCCCGGGCTGATCAGCCTCGATCCGGCCGAGCGCACGGCGGCCTTCGCCGACCTCCGCGCCGGTAGCCGCACCCGGCGCGGTTCCCGCCCCTCGGCGCCGGAACTCACCGCGGAGCTGCTCGAATCGGTGCTGGAGCACACGATCCAGGAGTGCATCGGCGCGGCGGAGCGGATGGCGGCGTCGCCGACCGACGTCGGCCGCTCGGAGCCGCCGAAGACGAACGTCTACAGCGGTTCCGCGGGCCTGGGCCTGGAGCTGCTGCACCATCCGCGGGGCGTGGCCGCCGGGCTGGAGCTGGCGCGCTGGACGATCGCCGCGACGCCACCGGCGAAGCTACCGGCCGCGATGTACTTCGGCCGCACGGGAACGGAGATCTTCCTGTCGACCGCCCGCCGGGCGGCACCGGATCTGCCGGTGTCCAAGCCGATCGAGCTCGCCGCCGACGAGCGCGGCGACTACATCCACGGCGTCGCCGGGATCGGCGCGGGCCACCTGGTCCTGCACGCCCTGGAACCGGACGCCGGACACCTGGCGCAAGTCGACGAATGCGCGCGGCGGCTGCTCAGCGGCGAGACGCGCGCCACCGAGGACGCGGTCCCGGCCGCGGCGGACACCGGTGTCGCGCTGGAAGCCGGATTCGCCCACGGCAGCGCGGGAATCGCGCAGTTCCTGCTCGCCTACCACCAGCACACCGGCCACCCGGAGGCGGAAGCCGAGGCGGCGCGGCGGTTCTCCTCGCTCGCGGACGAGGTGGCGGGGCTGATCGAGGTCCTGCGGCGCCCGCCGGCGCGGCCGATGGCGGCGTCGTGGTGTCAAGGCATGTCGGGCGTCGTCTCGGCGCTCGTGTCGGCGGCGCAACACTGGGACGACGACCGGTACTGGGTGCTGGCGAAGGACGGCGCCCGAGCCTGCCTCGGCCTGGCGCCGCAAGCGTGGGTGGTGTCGCAGTGCTGCGGCCTGGCCGGGATCGGCGAGGCGGTGATCGACCTGGCGATCGCCACCGAGGACGAGGAATTCTGGGCGGGAGCACGAGAAATCGCGGTGCACATGCTGGCCCGCAGCGGCGGTGACTTCACCAAGCCCGACTTCCCGGACAACTCCCTGGAGGCGGCCAGCGCCCCGTGGTCGACCGGCACGTCGGGAGTCCTGTCGTTCCTGCGCCGCCTGCACCACGGCGAAGGCGCCCGCCTGTGGACCACGTCCTGGACCCCACCGGTGTGACCGGTTCTCAGGCGCGCAGGTGCCGGTAGCCGACGAACACGCCTTCCTCGTAGTGCACGTCCTCACCGACGCCCGGATACATCCGCAAGTCGCCGGCGGTCGGGAGGTCGGCTTCCCGCTCCGGGAAGGTCACCGGCAGCCGGCCGCCCGGATCGACGTCGCCGAACAACACCCGGGCCAGCGCCGTACCGCCGCCCGCGCCCGGGTACCACGCCTGCACCAAAGCGCGGGCCCGATGCCGCCACGGTGTCAGCACCGGTCCCCCGGTTTCCAGCACCACCACGGTGTTCGGGTTCGCCGCCAGCACCGCCGCGATCACCGCGTCCTGGTCGACGAGCAGGCTCCCCACACCCGGCGGCGGGAACGACAGCAGCCCGGCGTCGATGTCGAGCCCGGCCTTGTCCACGAACTCCGACTGGAGATCGGCCGCGAACACGACGGCGACGTCGGCGTCGCGCGCTGCGGCGGCCGCGGCCGCCGGCACCTGGCCGGGATGGTAGGCGACGGTGATCTCCGAGCCTGCGCGCTGCTCGATGCCCTGCCGGGGAGTGACGAACGTGAACGGCGTGACCGACGACGAGCCACCGCCTTGCACGAACCGGTCGGCCGCATCGCCGATCAACGCGATCTTCTTGCCCCGCAACGCATTCGCATCCAGCGGCAGCAGACCGTCGTTGGCCAGCAGCGTCGTCCCCTGCTCCGCGATGCGCGTGGCCGTGGCCAGGTGCCCGTCCTGGTCGATCAGCGCGTCGTCGTCCGGGAACGGCGGCCGGTCGAACAGGCCGTGGGCGAACATCGTCCGCAGGATGCGCCGCACGTGGTCGTCGACGTCGGCGGTGCTCGCCTGCCCCATCGCCAACGCGGCGGAGATCGCCGGCGGCGAGTACGCCAAGGCGGGCCACGGCTCGAAGTCCAGGCCGTTGGTCAGCGAGTTCGCGGTGTTCCGGGTGGCGCCGTAGTCGGCGATCGTGTAGCCCGGAAAGCCCCACTCGTGCTTCAGCAGATCATTGAGCAGCCACTGGTTCTCGCAGGCGTACTGCCCGTTGACCCGGTTGTACGAACCCATCACGGCCCCGGCGCCGGCCTCGCGCACCGCGGCTTCGAACGGCGGCAGGTGGATCTCGCGAAGGGTGCGCTGGTCGACGACGGCGTTGTAGGTCATCCGCGAACCGACCACGCCGAGCACGCCTTCCTGGTTGTAGGCGGCGAAGTGCTTGACGCAGACGATCAGCCCCTCGCCGTGCGCGCCGTCGATCCACGCGACGCCCAATCGGCTCGTCAGGTGCGGATCCTCACCGAAACCTTCGAACGTCCGCCCGGCCAGCGGCGTGCGCACGATGTCCACGGTCGGCCCGAAGACGACGTCGTTGCCCTTGCACTTGATCTCGTTGGCGACGGTCGCTCCGTAGCGGAGCGCGGCGCCGGGATCGAAGGTGGCGGCCAGCGAGATGGTGGCGGGCATGGCGGTGCCGTTGCCCTGCCGAGCCCCGATCGGCCCGTCACCGTAGCGCACGGTGGGCAGCCCGACCCGATCGACGCCGTGCCCGGTCCCGGTGTGGGTGCCCGGAAAACCCGCGCCGCCGCCCTGCTCGTCGCCGCCGAGCAGGGAGATCTTCTCCGGCAGGGTCAGCTCGCGCAGCAGCAGGTTCGCGCGCTCGTCGGGCGAAAGCCCGGGCACGCACCAGGGATGGTCCCCGCAACGGCCCGGCGAGGCACCGGCCGGGGCTGCCGCTCCCAGGCCCAGGGCCAGCACGGATGCCGATAAGAAGGTCCGGCGGGTGATATCGCGGTGCAGCAAGGCCGGGCTCCTCTCGCGCCATTGCGGGATTGGTCCCAGTCTGCGCGAGAGAAGCCCGGCAATCATCGCCCAACCGCAGGCAACGTCGCGTGTGTGCTTTGTGTTGCTATGGCGGCACAAAGCACACACGGGCTCCGCCACTACCGCACGGCGTCAGGACTCGGTGCCGGCCATGCGCTGCCTGCGGTGCGCGGCCATCCGGACCGGCGCGTTCGCCACGCCGTATCCGGCGTAGCCGCCGATCCGCTGCACGAGCTCGAAGAAGATCCGCGAGCCGAACAGTTCCGTGAACAGGTGCAGGTACTCGCCGTTCTCGTCCCGGTCGTAGAGCACCGAGTTCGCCCGCAGCTCGGCCAGCAGGCGTGGGTCCAGTTCCAGGCGCGCGTCGAGGTCGTCGTAGTAGTTGTCCGGGATCCGCAGCACCGGTGCTCCCCGCTCGCGCAGGGTCCGCGCCGCGGCCAGCACGTCTTCGCAGGTGAACGCGATGTGCTGCGGGTCCCGGACCGCCGGCGCCCACTCCCCGCGGCGCACCAGGGTGCCGTTCAACGCGATTCGCACCGTGCCGGACGGGTCGAGCACCGCCCGGCTGCGCACCATCCCGAACGGCGCCGCGTACTCCACGACCGGCTCCGGCTCCAGCCCGAGGACCGAGCGGTAGAACAGCGTCGCCTCGTCGAAGTGGTCGAACGGCTGGGTCAGCGCGACGTGGTCGATTCCGGTGATGCCCAGCCCCTGTTCCGCCGGGGCCTCCGTGCCGGGGAAGTCCGACAGCCAGCTCTCGGCGTCGCAGAAGAACACCTCAGTGCCGTCCGGCGCCGCCACCGACGCCAGGTTGGCTTCCTCAGGCCCTCGGGAGCGAGGCAGGATCGGCGCACCCATCGCGTCCGCCCGCTCCGCGGACCGGCCGGGATCCGCGCTTTCCATCGCCAGTGCACCGATCGCCGCCGAGTCCGATGTGGACGATGAGGCGTTCAGCAGCACCCGGGCGCCGCCCTGCTCCCACAGCTGCACCGGCTTGCTGCGGTGCTTCCCGGTGAGCGAGAAGCCGAGCGCCGTGAGCGCGTCGGCGAGCCGCGCCGAGGCGATCTCGTCGACGGCGAGTTCCGCGAAGGCACAACCGCCGAGCTCCGGTGCCGCCGCGGCGACCGGCATCCCGAGCTGCTCCTCCAGCAGCCGCAGCGACCGCATCGCGTCCACCGCCGCTGGTCCCGGGTCGGCCTGCCGGAAGACGTCGTTGAACACCTCCAGCGACAGCGGCCCCGCGTAGCCGGTGGACAGCACGTTGCCGACGAAGGTCGGCAGGTCGAACGAACCCTGCCCCGGGAACAGCCGGTGGTGCCGGCTCCACTGCAGCACGTCCATGTCCAGCCGCGGCGCGTCGGCCAGCTGCAGGAAGAACAGCTTCTCGCCGGGGATGGTGCGGATCAGCGCCGGATCGCTGCCCCGCGACAGCACGTGGAAGCTGTCCAGGCACAACCCGAGCGCCGGGTGGTCGGCGCGGCGCACGATCCGCCAGGAGTGGTCGTAGGTGTTGACGAACCGGCCCCACGCCAACGCCTCGTAGGCGACGCGCATGCCCCGCGCGGCGGCGCGTTCGGCGAGCAGTCGCAGTTGTTCGGCGGCCAGTTCGTCGTCGTCGACCGCGTCCGGCGAGACCGTCGAGCACACCAGCACCAGATCGGCGCCGAGCTGCTCCATCACGTCGAACTTGCGCTCGGCACGCCGCAGGTTGGCCCGCAGCACGTCCGGCGGGACCGCCTCGAAATCCCGGAACGGCTGGTAGAGATCGATGGTCAGCCCGAGGTCGGCGCAGCGCCGCCGGATCTCGGCGGGCGAGGCGGCGGAGGCGATCAGGTCGTTCTCGAAGATCTCGACGCCGTCGAACCCGGCCGCCGCGGCGGCGGCCAGCTTGTCCTCCAGGGTGCCGGACAGGCAGACGGTGGCGATCACCCTGCGGGCATCAGCCGTGGGCATGCACACCTCCGGCGAGTTCGGTGAAGTGGCGGAGCATCCGCGCGGCGTCCGGCTCGACGCCGGTGAACAGGCGGAACGAGTCGACGGCCTGGAACACGGCCATGCCCCCACCGTCGAGGACCCGGCAGCCGTTCGCCCGCGCGGCGAGCACGAGTTCGGTCTCCAGCGGCCGGTAGACGACGTCGGCCACCCACAGCCCGGGGCGCAGCAGCTCGGCGGGCACCGGCAGGCCGGGGTGCGCGGCCATCCCGGTCGGCGTGGCGTGCACGAAACCGTCCGCCCAGGCCAGCGCCTCGGCGGCGGACCCCAGCGGGGCGGCTTCCGCGCGGTCGACGCCGAAGCGCGCACGCAGCGACTCGGCCAGCGCCTCGCTGCGCCGCGGGTCGACGTCGAGCACGCGGAGCACCCCGGTGCCCAAGGTCAGCATCGCGTGCGCCACCGCGGCACCGGCGCCGCCGGCTCCGAGGAGCACCACGCGATCCATCGGAGCGTCCGGCAGGCCGCGGCTGAAGCTGCGGGCGAAGCCGGACCAGTCGGTGTTGTGGCCGATGGCGCGACCGCCGGTGAAGACGACCGTGTTGACGGCGCCCAGCTCGACGGCGTCCGGCGAGAGCTCGTCGAGGTGCTCGATCACCGCCTGCTTGCCCGGGTGCGTGATGTTGAGGCCGTCGTAGCCGGCGGTGCGGGCGGCGGCCAGCAGCTCCCCTATCGCCGACACCGGCCTGCCCAGCACGTCCAGGTCCCATCGGCGGTAGAGGTAGCGGAGTCCGAGCTCGTCGGCCTCGCGCTCGTGCAGCGGCGGGCTCAGCGACGGGCCGATGCCCGATCCGATGAGCCCGACGAGGTAGCCGTCCTGGTTGCGCACCTGAGCCCCTCCTAATTAACGAACCAGCTAGTTAATAGTAGGCCGGAAGCCCCGATCCGGGAAGGGCCGCTGCACTACAGTGGGCGTCCAGCCCAAACCGCGAGGGAGCGCCGTGGCAACACCGACGTCCGACACCAGGGAGATCCGGCACCGCGATGCCGAGCGGACGCGCGCGGAGATCCTCGAGGTGGCCACCGCGGAATTCGCCGACAAGGGCTACGCCGGCGCCCGCGTGGACGAGATCGCCGCCCGCACCAGCACCACCAAGCGGATGATCTACTACTACTTCGGCGGCAAGGAGCAGCTCTACCTCGCCGCGCTGGAGAACGCGTACTCCGTGATCCGCGGCATCGAGCGCGAGGTCGACGTCGACGACCTGAACCCGATCGAGGCGATCCGGCGGCTCGCCGAGCTGACCTTCGACCACCACGAGTCGCACCCGGACTTCCTCCGCCTGGTCAGCATCGAGAACATCCACCGCGCCGAGCACCTGGCCAAGTCCGAGCTGCTGCCCGGCCTGGCCACCCCGGCGGTGGACGTGCTGGGCCGCATCCTGGAGCGCGGCCAGGCGGCCGGGCAGTTCCGCGCGGACGCCGACGCCCTGGACGTGCACATGGTGATCAGCTCGTTCTGCGTCTTCCGCACCGCGAACCGCTACACGTTCCAGGCGATCTTCAAGCGCGACATGCTCGACCCGGCCCGCCGCGACCACTACCGCACGATGCTCGGCGACCTGGTGCTCGACTACCTCACCGCGCGCTGATCTCCAGCGCGGACACCCACTCGAAACGCACCCTTGACAGGTGATGCCGCACACTTCACCCTTTGGGACTAACTAGATGGTTCATAAGTCGCCGGTCTGAGCAACGGTGCACGGATCCTTGGAGTTACAAGTGACGGACCACTCCACCGCCACGCAGGGCAAACCGCGCAAGGCCGCCGTCGCCGCGTGGATCGGCAGCGCCCTGGAGTACTACGACTTCTTCATCTACGGCACCGCGGCCGCGCTGGTCTTCAACAAGATCTTCTTCCCGGCCTCCTCCCCCGCGACCGGCACGCTGCTCGCGCTCGCCACCTTCGGCGTCGGCTACCTCGCCAGGCCGGTGGGCGCCTTCGTGCTGGGCCACATCGGCGACGTCTTCGGCCGCAAGCGGGTGCTGGTCTCCACGGTGCTGCTGATGGGCGTGTCGACGGTGCTGGTCGGCTGCCTGCCGACGTACCACCAGATCGGCGTGGCCGCGCCGGCCCTGCTGGTGACGCTGCGCCTGATGCAGGGCTTCTCGGCGGCCGGCGAACAGGCGGGCGCGAACTCGATGACGCTGGAGCACGCGCCGCCGGACCGGCGCGCGTACTACACCAGCTTCACCCTCAGCGGCACCCAAGCCGGGCAGATCCTGGCGACCGCGGTCTTCCTGCCGGTGGCCGCGCTGCCCGAACAACACCTGCTGACCTGGGGCTGGCGACTGCCGTTCTGGCTCAGCGCGGCGGTGGTCGTCGCCGGCCTGCTGATCCGCCGCAAGCTCGACGAAACCCCCGTCTTCGAACACGAAGTGGCCGCGGGCGAGACGAAGCGGGCCAAGACGCCGCTCGTCCCGCTGTTCCGCGACCACTGGGCCAGCGTGCTGCGCGTCGTGGTCGCCTCGGTGATCGCCGCGGTGAGCACCATCTTCACCGTCTACGCGCTCAGCTACGCGGTGAACACCGTCGGCCTGGCGAAGGCGCCGATCCTGTGGGTCGGCGTGCTGGCCAACATCGCGGCGCTGTTCGCCATCCCGCTGTGGGCGAAGCTGGCGGACCGGATCGGGCGCAAGCCGGTGTTCATCGGCGGCTCCCTGGGATGCGCCGTGCTGATGGCGGCGTACCTGTGGTCGCTGTCGCTCGGCGACTACGCGCTGATCTTCACCACCGGGATCCTGATGTTCGGCGTGGTCTACAGCGCCACCAACGGGATCTGGCCCGCGTTCTACGGGGAGATGTTCCCGGCGCGGGTGCGGCTTTCCGGCATGGCGATCGGCACGCAGATCGGGTTCGCCCTGGCCGGGTTCGCGCCCAGCATCGCCGAAGCCATCGGCGGCGGCCGGGACGGGTGGGTGAACGTGGCGCTGTTCACCGCCGGCCTTTGCGTGCTGAACGCCATTGCCGTCGCCACCGGGCGGGAGACCTATCGGGTTCCCACCGAGGATCTGGGGTTAGCTTCCGGGCGTTCGGCTTCGTTCGGGGTTGGGGCTGGGTCTCGGGCTGTTTGAGGTTTGGCTTTGGGCGGGCTCTTGGGTTGGTTCCCGGGGGCCTGTTCTTTTTTGGTTTGTGGGTTGTGGGTTGGGGCTTTTAGAGGTTTGGCGTGTTTTGGGGCCATCCCCGCGATGGGTGGAGGATGGGGGCTGCGGGCCGGAGGTCAAGCCCGGCCTGGCGGCCGCCCCTTCGGGGTTTCAGGCTTGACCTCCGGCCC